>NZ_CP169531.1:1565000-1900000 GCF_041950555.1 Zobellella sp. DQSA1 | reverse complement strand
GTGGCAACAGGTACAGCAGGCGATAGCGGCGCGTCATCCCTATCAGTTCGAATACCGTATCCACTGCCGCGGCGGCGAGGAAAAGTGGGTGTGGGAGCAGGGCTGCGGGGTGTTCGACGAGGCCGGCCGGCTGCAACTGCTGGAAGGCTTTATCACCGACATCACCGCCCGCCGCCAGGCCGAGCTGGAGCTGGCCCAGCAGTACCAGGAAACCCGCCGGCTACAGACCAGGGCCGAAGCCGCCCACCAGCAACTGACCGAGGCCATCGAGTCCATCTCCGAGGGCTTTACCCTGTACGATGCCGACGATCGCCTGGTGGCCTTCAACTCCCGTTTTCGCGACTACTCCGCCGCGCCCGACATAGTGCAAGAGGGCATGCCCTTCCGGGATCTGATCCAGGCAGTGGTGGACCGGCGCCTGCTCGAGTTCGGCGAGGACAACGGCCAGCAATGGTTCGAATGGCGCCTGGCGCAACGGCGCAATCCGGGACCGCCGTTCAAGCTCAAGCGGACCGACGGCCTGCAACTGCGGGTCAGCGAACGCCGCACCAGGGACGGCGGCGTGGTCGCCATCTACACCGACATCACCGAGCTGGAGGAGCAGCGCGAGGATCTCGAGCGGCAGGTAAGGCTGACCGAGGAAGCCCAGCGCCGGGCCGAGTCGGCCCGGGATCAACTGACCGAGGCCATCGAGTCCATCGCCGAAGGCTTCACCCTGTACGACGCCGACGACCGCCTGGTGCTGTTCAATTCCCGCTTCAAGGAGCACTTCGTCCTGCCCAACGATCTGGTGGCGGTGGGCATGGAATTCGAGGCGCTGCTGCGGGACATGGCCGCCAAGGGCCGCGTCCCGCTGGGCTATGCCTCGGGCGAGCAGTGGATAGCCGAGCGGCTCGAGCGGCACCGGAATCCCAAGGGGCCCTACCTTTTCACCCGCAGCGACGGCCTCGCCATCCAGGTGAGCGAGCACCGCACCGGGGACGGCGGCTATGTGGCGGTGTACACCGATGTCACCGAGCTGGAACACCACCGCCACCACCTGGAGGAACTGGTGGCCGAACGCACCCAGGAGCTGCAGGCCACCACCGAGCAATTGCGCCGCTCCCAGGTGGAGCTGCAGCGGGCGCGGGATCTGGCAGAGCAGGCCAGCCTGGCCAAGAGCGAGTTCCTGGCCAACATGAGCCACGAGATCCGCACCCCCATGAACGGCGTGATCGGCGTGGCCGAACTGCTGGCCCGCACCGAGCTGACCGAGCAGCAGAGCGAATACCTGGTCATCATCGAGAAGTCGGCGGACACCCTGCTTGGCCTTATCAACGACATCCTCGACTTCTCCAAGATAGAGGCGGGCCGGCTGGAGCTCGATGCCCTGCCTTTCCAGCTGCGCGATACCCTGGGCGACACCCTGCAGACCCTGGCCCTGCGCGCCGACGAGAAAGGTCTGGAGCTGGCGGTGCACATTCCCGCCGACATCCCGGATCGGCTGGTGGGCGACCCGGTGCGGCTGCGCCAGGTGGTGGTCAACCTGGTGGGCAACGCCATCAAATTCACCGAAATCGGCGAAATTGTGGTCGATCTTAAGCTTAAAAGTCGCCATCAGGCACGTATTCGCCTGTATTTCGAGGTGCGCGACACCGGCATCGGCATTCCCGAGGATCAGCAGGGGCGCATCTTCGAGGCCTTCGCCCAGGCCGACGGCTCCACCACCCGCCAGAGCGGCGGCACCGGGCTGGGCCTGTCCATCGCCGCCCAGCTGGTGGACATGATGGGTGGCAACATCCGGGTCGACGGCGGCCCCGGTGGCCGGGGCAGCCGTTTCTCCTTCGAGGCCGACTTCGGCCTGGCGACGGAACGCAGCGAGCCCCTCACCGCTCCCCCCGCCTTGCAGGGGCTCAGGGTGCTGGTGGTCGACGACAACCACACCAACCGCATGATCCTCGAGGAAATACTACAGAATTGGGGCATGCGGCCGGTGCTGGCCCACAGCGCCATGCAAGCCCTGGCCCTGCTCGACCAGAGCCAGGATGACCCCTTCCCCCTGGCCCTGCTCGATGTCATGATGCCGGGCATGGACGGCTTCGAGCTGGCCGCCCGGATCCGCGAGCGGCCGGCCCAGGCCGGTCTCTGCATCCTGATGCTGTCCTCGGGGGGCTACTCGGGCGACACCGCCCTGCGCCGCCAGTTGCGCATCTCCCGCCAATTGATGAAACCGGTGAAGCAGTCGGAACTGCTCAACGCCGTGGGCGAGGCCCTCGGCACCGTGCTGGCCGAGGTTCCACCGTCCCCCGAACAGGCGGTAGCCCGGCCGCAGGCGCGGCGGGTGCTGCTGGTGGAAGACGGGCTCACCAACCAGCGGGTCGCCATGGACCTGCTGCGCCAGCGGGGCCACCAGGTGGTACTGGCCCAAAACGGGGAGGAAGCCGTAGTCGCCGTAGCCCAGGCCCCCTTCGACGTGGTGCTGATGGACATTCATATGCCGGTGATGGACGGCCTGGCCGCTACCCGGGCCATCCGTGCCCGGGAGGCAGACGGCGGCGGCCATGTGCCCATCATCGCCATGACCGCCAGCGCCACCAAGGAAGACCGGGAGCGCTGCCTGGCCGCCGGCATGGACGACTACGTCACCAAGCCGTTCCGCGCCGCCGAACTGTACGAGGCGGTAGAGCAGAAGACGGCCATGGTCGCGCAGCGGCACGAGCCGCCCGAAGCAACCGACAGCACCGCCATCCTGGACTGGGACGACGCCCTGGCCCGGCTGGAAGGCAACGCCGCCCTGCTGGCGGAGATGGCAGGGCTCTTCCTGCAGGAGGCGCCCGGCCTGATGCGGGCCATGAGCGAGGCCCTGGCGCGAGGAGACGCCGCCGAGCTGCGCCGGGCGGCCCATACCCTCAAGGGCTCGGCCCTGGTAGTAGGCGGCAGCGCCCTGGCGGAAACCGCCCTGGCGCTGGAAACCCTGGCCCGTAATGGCGAACTGGACGCCGCGTCCCGGACCCTGCCGGCGCTGGAGCAAAAGCTGGCCGAGCTGGAGCCGGCCCTGAAGGCCCGGCAGACCAGCTAGCTCTGCCGAGGCCAGGGAGCAGCTGAGTTTCACTGGGGTCGCGGGCCTGAACCAGCCAGCAGGGCCGCCCTGAGTTCGGCCCGGGATGCCCGGGCCAGTTCCCCGGCGAAACGCGCCACCGCCCAACTGAGCCGGGCCGGGCGACAGCGAACCCGGCGGACCAGCTCAAGCAGGGCCGGTGGCAGCTGGTCACGGCGGTGCACCATGCCGCCGGCCTCGTCCTCCACCAGGTAGACGATCTCACCCACTCCCGCGTACAGAGCCCGGGTCAGGCACATGGGACAAGGCTCCAGGCTCACCCAGAGTCGCAACAAGGGCGGCGGCGGACGATCGGACCGTGCTTCCAGGACATCCAGCGCCTGCATCTCCGCGTGGGCCGCCGAGCAAAAACCGCCGCTGAACACCCGGTTCTGCCCCTTCGCCCAGATCCGGCCCGAGGCGTCCGTCAGCCACGCCGCCACCGGGTAGTCGCCCCGCTCCCCGGCCGTCAGGGCATCGGCCAACAACGCCAGGGCCGGGCCATCGTCTTCCGTTTCGGCGTTGAGCCGTGCCAGTTGTTCCACCCTATTCATGCCGCCTCCTGGTGATAAACTGCTTTCAATATAGGTGAAAGGGGCGCTGGCTAAGGCAACCAGCGCACCTGGCAGACCGAGGCGGCAATGCTCTGCCGGTGGAAAAACGCCAGCCAGCGGCGCTGGTTGTCCTGCAGCCGATCCCCCGGACCCTTGACCTCGACCAGCTCATAATCCCCGTCCGGCAGGAAGCGGATCAGATCCGGCAGGCCGCTGCCGTGGCCGCGCAGATCCGACAGCAGGCGGGTAAAGATGGCGCTGAGATGCGCCGGCGGTATGCAGCCCAGCGCCCGCTCCAGCAGGGGCTCGGACAGCGCCGGCCAGGCCAGCAGCGGGCAGCTGATGCCCTGCTTCTGCCGGTAGCGCGCCAGGATGGCGGTCCGATAGCTGCCGTCCTCCAGCCGGGCCAGGCAGGCGGCGAGCAAATCCTGCCGCCGCTCGGCAAAACCGGGCCGAAACAGATCCGCCGGTCCGGCATGGAAGGGATGGAAGAAGGCCCCGGGCAGGGGCGCGTACAGCGCTTCCCAGCACAGCAGCGCCAGCAGGCCGTTGAACAGGTGGTTTTCCACGTAATACACGGGCGCGTCCGGACCGGCCAGAGCCTTGGCCGCCGCCAGTTCTACTCGCTCCTCCGACGCCGGCAGCGTCAGGGTGCGGGCAAGGGTGGCAGCCTCGGTGACGGGTGCCGGCGCCGGGGCGCCCACCTTTTTGTAAAGCCGGCGGTACAACCGTGCCATGCCCTGCAGCTCGGCCTCGTCCCGGGGCCACGCCAGCCCTGCCTGCGCCAGGGCAAAGGCATCGCCATGGTCGCCCCGGCGTTCGAGCAGCCGGGCCTGGCGCACCCGGGCCTGGTGATCACCGCTGTGGCGATAGGCCCGAAGGGCAGTATCGCCGTCGCCGGCCTTTTCCGCCGCCCGGGCCAGCTGGTACATCAGTTTGGCCCGGCGAGCCGCCAGCCAGTCGTTATCGAGCGGGGCAGGCAAGGTTTCCAGTAAGGTGGCCGGCGCTTCGCCCTCTTCCAGCCGCCGGCGCAGATGGTACAGGGCCAGGTAATGATCCACCTCGGCGCGGTGATGGAAGGCGCGTGACTCGGGCGTGAAGGGCACGGTTTCGTAGCGCTGGTTGCCCAGCTCGGTGAGCACGAATTCGGACCAATCCTGGTGCAGGTTGCCGAAGAACATCAGCCGCAGCCGCTCGAACAGGGGCATGCAGGCGAGGCTCAGCAGGCGGTCGTGGCTGGCGGGCCACCAGTCGGCAAAGGGCCGCGGCGTGGCATACTCGGGCCGGGAGCAGAGCCAGTCCCGCTTCACCCCCTTGGTGGCGCGGGCCAGCCCGGCCCCGGCGAAGGCGCCGGCAAAACAGTGGTTCAGCTCGATCAGGCTGAGCAGCCGGCTCAGTTCCTCCACCGGGATGGCCGCCCCATCGTACACCAGCCCCAGCGACACCAGCTCACCCCCGGCGGGGGCCGGATCTCCTATCTCCCCATAGCGCAGCCGGCTCAGGCGAAAATGCTCGCCCTGGCGCATCACCATGCGCACCAGCAGGGCCCGGGCTTCGCGTCCGGCGCCGAGCCAGGCGGTCAGCTGCGACTTTTCCTCGTCCAGCAGCAGATCGCCGTGGTGGTCCCGCACCCAGTCCACCAGGATGCGGGCATTGGCCAGGTAGTAGAAGGGATCCGCCAGCGCAGCCGGGACCGGCCGTTTAATCGTCGCCATGGCGGCGCACCATCATCAGGCAGTCGGGCACAGCGTCGACGGTACCGGACTCGACGAAGCCCAGCTCCCGGTACAGCCGCAGGGCCCGGAGATTATCCCGATAAACCGCCAGGGAAAAATCCTCCCCCGGGCAACGCTGGAACAGCTCGGCCAGCAGCATCCGGGCCAGGCCCTGCCCCCGGGCCGGGGGCGACACCGCCAGGCGGGCGATATGCCGACGCGACTCGCGCCGGAACAGCTGCACAAAGGCCACCGGCTCCCCCCGTTTTCGCCACAGCAGGTTCTCCGCCTCGGGCCAGTCCATCTCCCGGGCCAGCCGGCCCGGTTCGGGCGGATAGCCAAGCCGGGGGCCGCCCCAGAGGGTGAGCGCGGCGGGGCTGTCGAACCAGCCGCCGATCAGGGCTAGATCGTCCATCGTTGCCGTTTGCAGTTGCATATCACTCTTTCCTTTTCATTCTGGCCAGCTCCCCCGGGGAGGAGGTAGCACCGAGCCGAGCAGGCTCCACGCCCAGCGTGCCCTTAAGACCCCCGCCTGCGCGGGGGTGACAGGGTAAAAAGCATGAGTGGCATCCGGCTCTCTCACGCCTCGCCCTGCAGGCCGGCCAGCAGGCCGCTGCGCCGCTCTACCCGGCGTTTCACCGCCTCGTCGAACACCGAGGGCCGGCTTTCCAGCAGGCTGAACCAGTGGCGGGCCCGGGTGATGCCGGTGTAGAGCAGCTCCTTGGTCAGCACCGGGTTGAGGGTTTCCGGCAGGATCAGGGCGGTGTGGGCGAACTCCGAGCCCTGGGACTTGTGCACCGTCATGGCGAACACCGTCTCCACCGCACCCAGCCGGCTGGGCAGGATGAACTTCAGGCCGCCGGAGCCGTCGTTGCGGGGAAAGGCCACCCGCAGCACCGGGCGGCCGGGCTCGTCGGGCAGGCGCAGGGCGATGCCGATGTCGCCGTTCATCAGCCCCAGGCTGTAGTCGTTGCGGGTCACCAGCACCGGGCGCCCCTCGTACCAACCCTGCTCCCCTTCCAGCAGGCCGCGCCGGTGCAGCAGCGCCGCGATGCGCAGGTTGAGCCCTTCCACCCCCCAGGGCCCCTTGCGCACCGCGCACAGCAGGCGGAACTCGTCGAAGGCGGCGAGCACCGCGGCCGCCCAGCGCTCCCAGGCCGGGTCCTCCGGTGGGCAGTCGGCGGCCGGGCGCGCCGCCGTCATCACCCTCAGGTAATGGCCGTAACCCCGGGCCTGGCCCCGGCCGCGCTGCAGCAGGGTATCCAATCCCGAGTCCTGCTCGCCGCGCAGCCGCCGCAGGTGCAGATCCTCACCGGCCTCGGCCAGTATGGCGCGGGCCGTCGCCGTGTCCTGCTCGTTCACCGCCCGGGCCAGGCGGCCGATGCCGGAGCCCGCGCCGAAGCGGCGGGAATAGCGCAGCATCAGGGTGCGCTGGGCCAGCGGATGCCGCTCCCTGCTGCCCGGCACCAGCGCCGGATCGGTCACGGACTCGCCGCTGACCTGCTCCAGCCAGCCGACCAGCGCCGGATCGTAGCGGCCGCGCTCCGCGTCCCGGCACAGGTCGCCGAGCAGGGCGCCGGCTTCCACCGAGGCAAGCTGATCCTTGTCGCCCAGCAGGATCAGGCGGGCATGGGGCGGCAGCGCCGCCAGCAGGCAGGCCATCATCTCCAGATCGATCATCGAGGCCTCGTCCACCACCAGCACGTCCAGCGGCAGCGGGTTGCCGGCATGGTGACGGAAATGGCGGCTGGCCGGCAGGCTGCCGAGCAGCCGGTGCAGGGTGGTCACCTCGCTCGGGATCTGGGCGCGCACCACCTCGCTTACCGGCAGCGACGCCACCTGGCCGCCGATGGACTCGGTCAGCCGGGCCGCCGCCTTGCCGGTGGGGGCCGCCAGCCGGATGCGCAGCGGCCGCTCACCGGCCGACTCCTGCAACAAGGCCAGCAGCCGCACCACTGTGGTGGTCTTGCCGGTGCCGGGGCCGCCGGTGATCAGCGCGAAATTGCCCCTCACCGCCAGGGCGCAGGCCAGCTTCTGCCAGTCGGTCAGCCGTTCCCCCGCCACCACCAGCGGCTCGGGAAAGAGCCGGTCCAGCCGCGCCGCCAGCGCGTCCGGCAAAGGCGGCTCCCGGCGCAACCGCGCCGCCAGGGCCGATGCCACCGACTGTTCGTAACGCCAGTAGCGGCGCAGGTAGAGCCGCTCGCCATCGAGCACCAGCGGCGTCGCTGCATCGCCCCCGGCGCCGGCCACCAGGGGACTGGGGGTCAGTGCCGCCAGCCAGACGGCCAGGCTCACCCCGGCCAGCAGTTGGGAAGGCAGCCGGCCGGCGTCCGCCGCTTCCCCTTCCGGCGGCAGCGACAGGGCGAAGTCGGGATTGTCGAGGGTGGCGGCCAGATCCAGGCAAACGTGACCCTGGCCGAGCTGGTGGCTGGCCAGGGCCGCCGCCAGCAGCAGCAGGGGCGAGGCGTCCGGATCCAGTTCGAGAAAAAAGCCGGCCAGGGCCCGGTCCAGGGCCCGCAGCCAGCCGCGCGCCACCCAGGCATCGAGCAGGGCCAGCATCTCCTCCCGCCGCAGCAGGGCCGGCTCGGTGATCATCTCGGTCGAGGTCATGCGGCGGTCTCCTGCGGCTCTTCGCCCCGGAACAGGGCGTCGAGGGATTCGATCAGTTCGCGCGGCGGCTTGTGGCGGTAAACGGCGCCGGGACTGCGCACGAACAGGTAGAGGGCGCCACCCAGGTGGCGGTCGTAGTCATAGTCGGGCAGGCGCAGCCGGAGCTGGCGGTGCAACGCCAGCAGGTAGAGCAGGTACTGCAGATCGTAGCGGTGTTTCAGCACCTGGGCCTGCATCGCCTCCTGGGTATAGGCCCCCTCCCCGGCGCCCAGCCAGTTGGACTTGTAGTCCACCACGAAATAGCGGCCATCGTGCTCGAACACCAGGTCGATAAAGCCTTTGAGCATGCCGTTGAGCCGGTCCGGCAACAGCGCCGGCCGGGGCTGGCCGGGCAGCACCGCCGCCTGCGCCAGCTCGTCGATGCGGCGCACTTCTACCCGGCTGACCTCCAGCCAGAACTCCAGCTCCGGCTGCCAGGCCGACAGCCCGGCCAGGGTGGCGCCGTCCTCGGTCAGGGGCGCCTGCAGCAGGCGCTGCAGCCAGTCGCCGAGGGGGGTTATCCACTCGGTGAGGCCGCGCAGCTGGCAGCGGCGGGCAAGCTGCTCGCGCAGCCCGGCCGGATCGCCGGCAAAGCCCTCGCGCCCGGCCAGCTCCAGCAGGCCGTGCAGGAAGGTGCCCGGGTTGGGCCCGCGCGGAAAGCGGTGCAGGGTCGGTGTTTCACCCGGGCGCAGCGGCACGAACACCGCCTCCCGCTCGTCGTCCGCCACCTTGGCCGCCGCCGGGTTTTCCGGCGCCGCGTCCTCGAAGCGCCGGGCCGGTACCGCTCCGCCCTGTTCGCCGGTGCGCAGGGCACTGTAGGAGGCAATCCACCAGTGCTCGGCGGCGGCGCGCCCGGGTGTGCGCCAGCGCAGTTCCTGTGCCGCCCCGGTCGCGGCCGGCAGGATCTGCCCGCTGCTCGCCGGGGCCGGCACCACCACCGTATCGTTTGCCGTCGCCAGCGGGCGCAGCCAGTCGCCCAGGGCGGCGCTGGCGGGCAGCTCAACACCGCCCCCGAGCAGATAGCCGAGCGCCGACCGGTGCAGGCGCGAGGCCCTGGCGTTGCCGACCTTGAGATCGGCCAGCCCCAGCCAGCAGGCGTGGCGGGCACGGGTCAGCGCCACGTACAGCAGCCGCAGATCCTCCCCCAGCCGCTCGCGGTCGGCCAGGGCCAGCTCGTCCTCGTCCGGGGTCAGCACCAGTCGACGGCGGGCGCCGTCGTGCAACTGCACCGGCCGCCCCTTGCCGGCCTCGCGGAAAGAGCAGATAAAGGGCAGGAACACCAGCGGGTATTCCAGCCCCTTGGACTTGTGGATGGTCACCACCCGCACCAGGGCGGCGTCGCTTTCCAGCCGCAGCACCTGCTCATCCGCCGCCTGGCCCTGGCCGCCGACCAGCTCCGCCAGGTGACGGATCAGCGCCTGCTCGCCGTCCAGGCCGGCGGCGGCCTGCTGCATCAGCTCGGCCAGGTGCAGCAGGTTGGTCAGGGCCCGCTCGCCGTCGGCCCGGAGCATCAGCCGCCCCGGCAGGGCGAAGTCGTGCAGCAGCTGATGCACCATGGGCAGCACGCCCTGACGCTGCCAGCGCTGCCGGTAGCCGCGAAACTGCATCACCCGCCGCTCCCAGCTGCGCTCGTCCTGGTTGAGCTGCTCCAGCTCGTGCAACGCCAGCCCCAGGCTGCGGCTGGCCAGGGCCGCCCGCAACCGGCGATCCTGCTCCGGCTCGGCGCAGGCGCGCAGCCACAGCAGCAGATCCCGCGCCTCACGGCTGTCGAAAATGGAATCCTTGTCGGACAGATAGACGCTGCGCACGCCCCGGGCGGCCAGCTCGCCGCGAATGGCTTCGGCTTCCTTGAAATCCCGCACCAGCACGGCGATATCGCTCGGCCGCAGCGGGGTGAAGGCCGGGTCGCCGGCAAAACCGGCGCGTCCCTCCCGGCCCAGGCTCAGCAGGCGGGTGATCTCGCTCGCCGCCCGGGCCGCCATCTCGGCGCGGTAGGCGCCGCCCGACAGCGGCTCGTCCTGCTCCAGTTGCCAGCAGGTCAGCGCCGGCCCGGGCTCGCCGTCGAGCTGCCAGCGCTCCTGGCGGCCATGGGCCCGCACCGGCAGGAAGGGCAGCGGGTTGTCGCCGGCGGTGCGGAACAGGAAGGCGCCCTGCCCCGGCTCGCGCCGCTCCGCCAGCTCGAACACCCGGTTGACCGCGTCGACCATGGCGGCGGCGGAGCGGAAGTTGGTGTCCAGGCTGTCGTGGCGGCCGTCGGTGGCCCGGCGCGCCGCCAGATAGGTGTGGATATCGGCGCCGCGAAAGGCGTAGATCGCCTGCTTGGGATCGCCGATCAGGAAGAGGCCGCACGCGGGGTCGTTTTCCGCCAGCCGGTAGATGCGGTCGAAAATGCGGTACTGCAGCGGATCCGTGTCCTGGAATTCGTCGATCAAGGCCACCGGAAACTGGCGGCGGATCACCTCGGCCAGGCGATCGCCGTTCTCCCCCTGTAACGCCTCGTCCAGCCGGGACAGCATGTCGTCGAAGCCCATTTCGGCCCGGCGGCGCTTTTCCTCGTCGAAGCGGCGGCGGATCCAGGCGGCGGCGTGGCGGCGGGGTGCCTCGAGCGGAGCGGCAAGGGCAGAAAGCTGTCCGGGCAACGTCTGCATAGCCGTAAAAGCGGGGTGTGACGGTGCGCTCCCGACTTTCCAGGCTTCCGCTATTCCCTCAGGCGTCAGACGATAAATAGCCGCCTCGCTGAGCGAAAGTTCAACCTCATCACTATTGAGCCAATCGCGTATGGCAGCCAGCCAACCGCCGGTTCGCTTGGCTTGTAACCATTTGCCGTGCACCTGTTTTGCCGCTATCGCCGATTGCAATATGCCATCAATTTCTTCCAGCCAGACGCTCCAGGGCGCCTTGAGCGCCGCCAGCGCCTCGGCCTGCTCCCCAAGGGAGCGCGCCAGCAGTTCGCCCAGCTCGCCGCCGGCCTCATCCTGCTCGCCCAGCAGCGGACGGACCTCGCCCAGCAGCACATCCGGCGCCTGCCAGTGCGCCATCACCCAGTCGAGCGCCTCGCCCGCCAGCGGGTAGCACTGGCGCCGCCAGTAGTCGCGCGCCACCTCGGCCAGCAGTTCGCCGTGATCGGTTTCCAGGGTCTGGGTAAAGAGGCTGCCGCTGTCGAAGGCGTGCTCGCGCAGCATGCGCTGGCACCAGCCGTGGATGGTGGACACCGCCGCCTCGTCCATCCACTGGGCGGCGATGTCGAGCCGACGGGCGCAGGCCGGCCAGCGTTCGGGGGCGAAATCGTCGCGCAGCGCCTGCAGCAACGGATCGCCGGCCTGCTCCGCGCGGAACACCGCCGCCGCCTCCACCAGCCGGGCGCGAATGCGATCGCGCAGCTCGCGGGTGGCGGCGTCGGTAAAGGTCACCACCAGGATCTCCGGTGGCAGCAGCTCGCGGGCGAAGCCGGCGTCGCCGCCGTGGCCCAGCACCAGCCGCAGGTAGAGGGCGGAAATGGTAAAGGTCTTGCCGGTGCCGGCGCTGGCCTCGATCAGGCGGCTGCCGTGCAGCACGAAGCGCAGCGCCAGCGGGCGGGTTGGTAAGGGGCTCATGCGTCGGCCTCCAGCGGCTCGGGTTGATGGTCCAGCAAGGGTTGGTACAGCATCCGGCTCCAGGCGGCAAAGCCGCCGTCGGCGCCAAGCGCGGCAAAGTCGGGAAACTGCCGCGCCAGGGCGGCATGCTGGCCGCACTCGCCCGGGCTGTTGTAGCCGTCGCCCTCATAGGCCAGGCGGGCGGCGGCCTCGGCCTTGGCCTCGTCCTGCTGGCCCAGCCAGGCCATGGCGGTGTTGAGCGCCACCGGCAGCGGCGCCGCCTGCCCGGCGCGCCAGGCCTCCAGCCAGTCCCGCATGATGGCCTCGGCCTCGTCCCGCGCCAGGGGGGGGAAATGCAGGGTTTCGTCCTCCCCCACCAGCAAGGTGGTCAACTCGATGCCGGCGGCGGCCGCCGCCACCTGGGCCACGAAGGGCCGCAATACTCGGTGCCACTTGGGCCCGGTTTTGCGCAGCAGGGTGCCGGGTTGCAGCTCGATGCGCGCCAGCCGCCCGCCGGCCCGGTACAGGCCGCCGAGCCAGCCTTGCAGCTCGATCCCGGCGTGGGCCAGTTGCACCGGCAGCGGCGAGTCCAGCCGCTCTGGCCAGTACCGGCACAGATCCTGGAACCGCTGCAACTGTTCGGGCAGGGGTGCGAGCAGCTGCTGGCACAGGCGCTCACCGAAGCCCGCCAGGGGCAGTACACCGTTGCCCTGCAGCCGGCGGGCGGCCTGCGCCAGGGCCGGCAAGGGCGCCTCCGCCGCCAGGCTGGCCTGCTCCAGCAGTTGCTGTTTCAGCTGGTACTGCTGCAGGCCGTCCAGCCGGAACGGCTCTTCATCCAGCTGGGGCTGGGCTTCCTCGTCCAGGTACACCTTGAGCCGCTGGGTGAAAAAATGGCCCACCGGATCGCGCAGGAAGTGCTGCAACCGCTCCAGGGGCTGGGCCTCCTCGATCACCGGGGGTGGCAGGGCCTGGGCCTCGCCCGGAACCCGGGGCCGGTGCAACTCGGCCCATTCCCGGGCATAGCTGAACAGGGGGCCGGCGCCGAAATAGTCCCGGCTGAACGGCTGCAGCGGATGCTCGGTGGTCAGCGCCGCCAGCAGGGGGCGGCCGTCGGCCATGGACCAGCCGTTGGCCAGATGATCGCGCAGCTGGCCCACCAGCACCGAAGCCGGCCGCTCGCTGTTATCACGGATACTGCGCCCCACCCAACTGATGTAGAGCTGCTTGCGGGCGGCCAGCAGCGCCTCCAGCAGCAGGTAGCGGTCGTCCTCCCGCCGGGAGCGATCGCCGGGGCGGTAGTCCCCGGCCATCAGATCGAAGTCGAGCGGGGTCTGGCTGCGCGGGTAGTCGCCGTCGTTCATGCCAAGCAGGCACACCATGCGAAAGGGAATGGCGCGCATCGGCATCAGGGTACAGAAGTTGACCGCCCCGGCCAGGAAGCGCTGGCTGAGCCGGCCCTGATCCAGGGCGCCCAGCCAGGCCTCACGCACCACGTTGAGCGGCAGCGGCTCGGTCAGCGCCACTCCGGCGCACAGCTCCTGCCACTGCTCCAGCGCCTCGGTCAGCCCCGCCAGCAATGCCTGATCCCGCTCCTGGCGGGGCAGGAAGAAATCACTCAGCAGGCCATGCAGCACCGCGCCCCAGTCGGCGGCCGGCAGCGGCCGCGCCAGTTGCCCGTGCAGCCGATCCAGGGCATCCAGCAGCCGTACCAGGGGGCCAATCAGCGCCGCGTCCAGGCCGCCGATTTCGTCATAGGGCTCGATGCCCTGGCAGGCCTCCCCCGCCCCCACCGCGTAGCCGAGCAGCATGCGGCGCAGGCCGAAGCGCCAGGTGTTCTGCTCCAGCTCCGCGGGCAGGCCCAGCTCGGCCCGGCGGCGGGCGTCCAGCCCCCAACGGATGCCCGCGCCCTCGATCCAGCGGTGCAGGGTGGGCAGATCCTGCTCCTCGATGCCGAACAGATCGCGCAGGGCCGGCACATCCAGCAGATCCAGCACCTCGCTCACCGTGAGCCGGTTTTCCGGCAGCCGCAGCAGGTGTTCGAGGGCGATCAGCAGCGGCTCGGTGCCGCGGCTGCCCTGATCCGCCAGGGTAAAGGGAATGTAGCGGGGATCGTCGCGGCCGTACTGGCCGAACACCGCCTCGATATGGGGCGCGTAGGCGTTGACGTCCGGCACCATCACGATGATTTCCCGGGGCTTGAGGCTGTCGTCGGCGGAAAAATGCGCCAGCAGCTGATCGTGCAGTATCTCCACTTCACGCTGGGCGCTGTGGGCCAGATGGAAGCGGATGGAGGCGGCCTCCCCGGTCAGCGGCGGCCACTGGCCGCGGGTTTCCGCCAGCGGGCGCAGGTTGAGGATGTCGTCCTGCAGCTGGCCGAGCAGGTGGTGGGTCTGCCCCTCGCCGAACAGATCGATACGGCTGCCGATGGCGTCGAAACGGGCCCGGTAGTGGTCGGGATCGTCGTAGCTGTCGAGCAGGTTGATATAGTCCCGCCCTTGCTTGCCCCAGGCCGCCAGCAGCGGGTGGGCGTGCTGGTGCAGATCGTCGTCGCTCAGCAATAGGGGTTGGCCCGGCTTGCGCCGGTGGCGGCGATACTGGTGCCGGAGCAGGTCCTGATCCGGCACTATGTCGCCCCAGTGGTGCTGGCAGGGGTTGTGCACGCACAGCAGCACCTGGCTGAACCGCGCCAGGGCCGCCAGGGCCTCCAGGGTCTGGGCCGGCAGCGAGGAGATACCGAACACGATCACCCGCCGCGGCAGCCCGGCGGGGGCCTGTGCCCGTTCGCGCAGCTCGGCTACGAAGCGCGGATGCACCCCGGCCCGGCTGCCGGCCAGTTCATCCCGGCCCACGTCGGCCAGCAGGGCACGCCACAGGGCCGGCTGCCAGCGCACGGCCTCGTCCAGGGGCACGGCGCCCTGGCGCATATTGATGATTTCATCCCGCCCCTCGGCCCAGGCGGCCAGCCAGTCGGCCCGGTACACCTGATACTGGTCGAACAGATCCGCCAGCCGCTCGGCCAGCTGGTAGCGCTTGCGCGCGTCCGCGTCGTCCCGCAGGAAGCGGTGCAGCGGGGCGAACACCGGGTCCGCCAGCAGATCGGGCAGCAGCCGCATCAACCGCCAGGTGAGCGGTGCCTTGTCGAGCGGCGACTGCAGCGGAATGCTGTGGCTGCCGAGTACGGCGCGGTAGGTCTGCCACAAAAAGCGCGCCGGCAGCTCCACCTGCACCGCCGCGGCGATACCGCCGCTGCGGTGCTCGGCCAGGGCCAGCTTGAGCCACTGGGCGATGCCGTTGCTCTGCACCAGTATCACCTCGTTCTCGAGCGGGGCCAGCGGATAGCGCCGCATCCAGGCCACCGCCAGCTCGCGCAATGCCTCCAGGTGGTTGCCGTGCACCACCATCAGCCCCGGCCTCAAGCCCTCGTCATGCTGCATCTGGATTCCTTATACCGTTCCGTCCGGGGCCCATGATAGCGCCAACAGGCGGCCGGAGCAGCCCGAACGGCAAACGGAAAAAAGCGGGAGACAAGGCCGGGATGGTAGCAAGGCCGGGCACAACGGGAAAGGGCGGCCTCTCGTAGGGTCACCCCGCGAAGGCGGGGGCCATGGCAGAACACGGGAAATCAGCCTGCGCGGGAATGACGAAGGGGCCGCGATATTTCAGATGGTCACCCCCGCGAAGGCGGGGGCCATGGGATAGCGCCGGACATCAGCCTGCCCGGCTTGGTGCTGCAAGCCGCCGCCGGTCAGGGCGACTCCGCCTCTTCGGCAGCGTCCATCCAGAACAGCTCCCAGATATGGCCGTCCGGGTCTTCGAAGGCGCGGCCGTACATAAAGTCGTATTCTTCCGGCTCGCGGGCTTCCCGGCCGCCGGCGGCCAGCACCCGGCCCATCAGTTCGTCCACCCGGGTGCGGCTTTCCAGCTGCAGCGCCAGCAGCACTTCGGTGGTGCTGGTGGCGTCGGCTATCGGCTTGCGGGTAAAGCGCATAAAGCTTTCGGGGGTGTGCAGCATGGCGAAGATGGTGTCGGAAATCACCAGGGCGGCGGCCTGCTCGTTGGTGAAGCGGGGGTTGAACGCGAAGCCCAGCGCCTCGAAGAAGCGCGTGGCGCGGGACAGATCCGCCACCGGCAGGTTGACATAGATGGCTTGGGGCATGATGAACTCCTTGTGATGGTGAGGGGTTAGTCCAGGGACGCTTCGTCCAGGCACAGCAGATGGATGATCTGGGCCGGGTTGGCTATCCAGAAGGCGGCAAAGCCTTCCGGCAGCGGTTCTATCTCGTCCCGGCGCACCACGTCGGCGGCCTGCAGGTGCTTGGCCGCCGCCTCCAGATCGTTGGTCACCACCTCGAGCCAGGTTTCGGCCTGGCTGAGCCCGGGCACCTGGTCTATCCACAGCTGGCAGGCACCGAACTCGAAGGCCACCGACGGGGGCTGCTTGTCGATTTGCCGCAGCGCCAGCACGTCACGATAAAAGGCTACCGTGGCCTCGAACTGATGGGGCGGAACCTTGAGCGCGATATTGCGCCCGCCGCCGAAACGGAGTGGATGGGTCATGGGGCCTCCCGGGGTCCGGTTGATGATGCGTCATCTGAGTATAGGGGCTCGCCGCCATGCCGGCGGGTCAACAGCCCGCGAATACATTGGTGGCGACGGGACCTCGATGCCGCTGGCGCCGGACTTAGGGGGTGCGTGACACCATCAGCACTTCGTCGGCGGAGTAAAGGCCGCAGATCACCGCCTCTACCCGGGCGCCCAGGGCCGCCTGGTAGAGACGCTGGGCCTGGTTGTCGGCCCGGGTGCTCACCAGCACGGACTTGAGCACCGACTGCTGCTCCGCCAGCACCTGCTTAACCCCGGCCAGGGATTCCTCGATCAGTCGCCGGCCCATGCCCCGCCCCCGGACCTCGGGCAGCACCGCCAGCTGGTCGAGCTCCAGCACCACCTCGGGGCGGAAGCCGCTCTTCTGCACCCAGATCACATAGCCCAGACAGCGCTCCGCCACCGCCACGTAGGTCAGCATGCGTGGAAAACCGTTCAGGTTGCACTCCAGCCACAAGCGGGACTGGCGCTGGCGGGGAAAGGCGGCCTGGTGCACCAGGGCAGCACCGTCCAGATCCGCCCGGGTCATGGGCCTGATGATCATTTCCACACTCTCTCCTCTTTGGCTCATGCCTTCCCCTCAGGAGCAACAGACCGATGCCAACCTTTGCCGTGCTCTGTCGTGACTCCCACTGTCTTTCTTGTCACTCTCACCTTCACGATGACAACGGTCAAACAGTCGTGTAATCCGAACTATCGCCCAGGTCTTTTTCCAGCTCCACCGGGTGTGCCTTGAAACCGGCGGCACAGCAGAGTGCCGGGCCGTTGGTGGCCAGCCCCCCGATGTGCAACCAGCGCCCTCCTTTCTGCCGGGCCCGGGCCTCGGCGGCGAGGTCGAGGGGCCTAATGTTCATCCCCCCTCCCCCGGCCGCCAGTCGGTCCGCGCCAGGCGAAACACCAGACAGTCGTCGTCGCCGAAACGGCGCCGCTCCAGCGGCCGGAAGCCGAACCGCTGGTAGAAGTGATGGGCGCGCACATTGGTTGCAAGAGGATCCACCAGCACCGCCGTTACCGCCGGCACGGCAAAACAGCGGGCCAGGGCCTGGCGCATCATCTCGCCGCCATGGCCCCGGCCGAGCAGGGCGGGCTCGCCTATCCAGATGTCGATGGCGCGCAGATCTGCCGGCACCTCGCCCCAGTAACGGCTCTCCTCCCGCGCCGGATCGATGATCTGTACAAAACCGATGGGCCGGCCGTCCAGCTCGGCGATCAACTGCTCCCGCCAGTCGGGCCGGCGATGCAGCTCGGTTTCCCACTGCCAGTCGTCGTTAGGATCCGCCGCCTGCACTTGGGGCGCCTCATCCCAACGGCGCAGCAGGACCAGATCGGCAGGGCCGGCGGGCCTTAGTCTGATCATCGCCATGCTCCTGGTGGTGGCAGCAGGTTCTTGTGGATTTGGCCGTTTTTCATGATCAGCACCAGGCTGGTCTCGGGACGCTCCAGCAGGCTCAGGTCCGCGCTGGGGTCGCCGTCCACCAGCAGCAAGTCCGCCAGGGCGCCCTCTTCGATCACCCCCAGCGGCGCCGGATAGGGATAGCGCGGGCCGGACAGCGCCAGCAGCTCGCCGTTGTCGCCGGTGGCCATCTTGAGGATTTCACCAGGCTCATACCAGCGGGTCAGGGCCGTCAGGCTCGGGGTCTGGTTGGTGCCCATACCGCCGCTGAACAGAATGTCGGTGCCGAAGGCGACCCGGATGCCGTGTTTTTTAGCCAGTTCGTAGGCCCGGTCGGTGCCGCGGGATACCATGAGTTGCTTGAGCCGTGCCGGCCCCTGCTGGGGATTGGCACGCTCGTCGTCCAGGAAGGGCTGCAGGCTCCACCACACCCCCTGCTCCGCCATCAGCCGGGCGGTGTCCTCGTCGATAAGCTGGGCATGCTCCACGCACTTCACCCCGGCCTCCACCGCCATGCGCACCGCCCGGGAGGTGTAGGCGTGCACCGTAACGTAGGTGCCCCAGTTCTCGGCGGCGCCCACGGCGGCGCGGATTTCCTCGGGGCTGTACTGAACCACATCCAGCGGGTCATACACCGACGACACCCCGCCCCCGGCCATCAGCTTGAGCTGGGTGGCGCCCTGCATCAGTTGCTCCCGGGAGCGCCGCAGCACTTCGTCCACGCCATCGGCAATGGCCGCCGCCCCTATCTGCTCGCTGTGGCTCAGGGGCGCCCCCATCGCCCGGGGCACCTCGTAGGGCAGGCGAAAATCGCCGTGGCCGCCGGTTTGGGAGATCATGGCCCCGGAAGGAAAGATGCGCGGCCCCGACACCAGCCCTTCTTCTATGGCCCGGCGCAGGCCGAACACGGGACCGCCCATGTCGCGTACCGAGGTGAAACCGCGCATCAGGGTGGCTTCCGACACCCTGGAGGCCAGCAGGTTGAGGTAGCCGATGTCGGCGGTAAGGGCATCCATCAGCCCCGGGCCCACCAGGGCCGCGTGCCAGTGGGCATCGATCAGCCCCGGCATCAGGGTGCGGCCGTCGCCGTCCAGGCGCAGGGGTTCTTCTCCCTCCGGCAGGGTGATGGGATCGGCGGAAACGGTTTGAATGACGTTGTCCACCACCAGCACCCGCATGGCCTGAGCGGAGCGTTCGCCCGACTTTCCGTCGAACAGGTGGACGTTTTCAATCAGCACGCTGCCGGCCAGGGCCGGCTGCAGCAGGGCCAGCGACAGCGCCAGCCAGGTGAAGAAACGTGTGAACATAGGCTCTCCTCAGTGGTTATTATCGGCGGCGGGCACCGCAATGGCGCCCGCCAGTATGCCGCCGTCGATATTGAGCTCGGCGCCGGTCATGTAGGGAGCCTCGTCCGAGGCCAGCAGCACCGCCAGGGCCGCCACCTCCTCGGGCCGGCCGAAGCGGCGCTGGGGGCAGTCCTGCACGAAATCGCGCAGCCGTTGCTCCCGCTCCGGCCCCGAGCCCAGTATCGGCTCCCACATGGGAGTGAGGATGGCGGCCGGATGGATGGAGTTGCAGCGAATGGCCAGCCCCTGCCCGGCGCAGTAGAGTGCCACCGTTTTGGTGTGGTTGCGCACCGCCGCCTTGGAGGAAGCATAGGCGGCCGCCCCGGGAATGCCCACCAGGCCGGAGCGGGACGAGAGGTTGATGATGGATCCTTCACCGCCGCTCCGGCGCATGGCCCGGATGGCGTACTTGCAGCCGAGGAATACGCCGTCCAGGTTGGTGCTGTGCACACTGTGCCAGTCGGCCAGGGAGGCGTGCTCGGGGTCCTGGGCCGCCGCCCCCTGCTCGAAGCCGGTGATACCGGCGTTGTTCACCACCACCTGCAGCCCGCCGGCCTCGGCCAGTATGGCCTCGGTGACCGCCTGCCAATCGGCCTCCCGGCGCACATCCAGCCGCCGGTAGCGGGCCCGCTCGCCCAGGCCGGCGGCCAGGGCCCGGCCCTGGTCGTCGTTGATGTCGGTAAGGTAGACGAGCGCGCCCTCGGCCACAAAGGCGCGGGCCATGGCCTCGCCAATACCCCGGGCCGCCCCGGTGATAAGAGCGGTTTTATGCTGTAAACGCGGCATGGTGTTCTCCTGTCAAAATGGGATAAGACCCGCCCCGGCGAGGGCGGGTTGGGGAAAGCCGGTTCAAACGGGATAGGGCCGGGTCATCACCTCGAGCAGGTGGCCGTCGGGATCGTCGAAATAAACGCCACGGCCGCCGTGGAGCCGGTAGATGCTGCCGGCACGCTGGCGAGCCGGGTCGGCCCAGTAGGTAAGTCCCTGCTCGCGCAGGCGGGTGAAGATCCGCTCGAAGTCGTCTTCCCCCACCAGAAAGGCGTAATGCTGGGCGGCAACGGGCCCGGTTTTCTGGTAGAAGTCGAGGGAGGCGCCGTTGTCGAGCCGGACCACCAGCATGGCGCCGAAGGGCACCGGCTCCGGCAGGCCGAGCAGGGCCGTGAGGAAGCGTGCCGACGCCTGCTTGTCGTGACACCAGACGATGGTGTGATTGAAGTCGATGGCCATGTTCAGCCTCCGGCCCAGGCCCGCCTTAACCCGGCGATGTCGAGCTTTTTCATGCCGAGCATCGCCTGGGTCAGCCGCGCCACCTGCTCTTCATCCCCGGATTGCATCAGTACCTCCATGATGGCGGGCACTATCTGCCACGACAGGCCGTATTTGTCCTTGAGCCAGCCGCACTCCACCGCCTGGCCGCCGTCGGCGCAGAGCCGCTGCCAGTAGTAATCGATCTCCTCCTGGTCGTCGCACTTCACCATAAAGGAAATGGATTCGTTGAAGCTGAACAGGGGGCCGGCGCTGATCGCCATAAAGGGCTGCCCCAGCAGTTCGAAACTGACCACCTCCACCGGGCCCGAGGGGGTGTCGGAAAGGGTAACCAGGCTGGTGATGCGGCCACCCCCGAAAATGGCGGTGTAGAACTCGGCTGCTTCCTTCGCCTCCTGGTCGAACCACAGGTGGGGCACTATCTTGTGTGTGATCGCTGCCATCGCTGTTCTCCTTATCTGCCTGCTGGCTACAGCACCAGGGCCATCGCCACCCTGTCCTCGAGCCCCAGGCGCCGTTCGCCGGCCAGCTGCCCGGCCAGTCGTTCATCCAGTTCGGTGTCATCCAGCAGTCGAAAGCCCAGCCGCGCATAGAAGGGGGCGTTCCAGGGCAGGCTCCCGAAGGTGGTCAGGGTAAGCCGGCGGTGTCCCCCGGCCCGGGCCCAGTCGATGGCCACCTCGATCAACCGCCGCCCCAGCCCCCGGCGCTGGTGCTCCGGGTGTACGTCCAGCTCCACCAGAAAGGCCGCCTCTGTTCCCGGCTCCGCCAGAATAAAGCCCACCGGCACCCCCCGGGGCGACAGCGCCACCCACAGCCGCCGCCCCGCCCGGGCCTGCTCCAGCCGGTGCTGCGACACCACCCCGCTTCTGAGCGCGGGCGGGATCACCGAGTCCGGGAACAGGGCGGCCGCCGCCCGCTCTATGTCCGGCAGCAGGGGCAGGTGGGCGGGCTGGGCCAGTTCGATACGATAGGAGGGGGTCATGATGACGTCTGCTCCTGGCAGTTGATTGCACATTGTAAGTATAACGGTAGTCACTGGCCGGGCTCCTCGCGGCCCAGGCGGTGGGCCAGGCTCTTTTTCACCACCGGCCATTCGTGATCGATGATGGAAAACACCACCGTATCCCGGTAGCTGCCGTCCGGATTTTTATGATGATTGCGCAATACCCCGTCCTGCTTGGCACCCAGGCGGGCGATGGCGGCACGGGAAGCCAGGTTGTGCCAGTGGGTGCGAAACTCCACGGCAATGACCGAAAGCCGCTCGAAGGCATGCTCCAGCAGCAGGTATTTGCACTCGGTGTTCACCGCCGAGCGCTGGTGGCTTTGGGCATACCAGGTGTAGCCGATCTCCAGCCGCTGGTTTTTGGCGTCCGCGTTGCAGTAGCGGGTAGAGCCGATGATGCGGCCGGAGCCGTTGTCTACCACCACGAAGGGCAGCGCCCGCCCCGCCCGCTGTTCCTCCAGGGCGAAGGCGATGTAGTCGGCCACCCGGTCGTGGCCGGGCACACTGGTATACCACAGCTCCCACAGCCGGCCGTCGTGCGCCGCCTCCACCAGGGCCGGGCCGTGCTCTTGCCTGAGCGGCACCAGGCTCACATGCCGGCCGTTCAGCTCCGTTTCCCTCAACCAGGGCGATGCAATCATTCCGTGCTCTCCTTGTTGTCGATGCTTATTGTTCCGGCCGCCATTGGCGCCGGTAGTCCCCCTTGCAGCAGCGAATCTATCCGCCTGGGCCAAGGGGCTCAGTCCGCCAGCCACTTGTACATGACCAGGGCGTCCACATAGCCCAGGCGGGGATGATTAAAGGCCCTGGGCAGCCGGCCCACGGTGGCGAAGCCGAGCCTGGCCCACAGCCGCACCGCGCCTTCGTTGCTGGACGCCACAAAGTTGAACTGCATGGCCTGGTAGCCGAGCTCCCGCGCCACCTGCTGGGAATGCTCGCACATGGCGCGGGCCACCCCCCGCCCCCGTGCCGCCGCCGACACCATGTAGCCGCAGTTGCATACGTGGCTGCCGGGTCCGGCCTGGTTGGTTTTGATGTAGTAGGTGCCGAGGATGCGGCCCCCCTCCTCCGCCACAAAAGTTTTGCGCGGCAGCTCCAGCCACAGCTGGCGGGCCTGCTCGTGGTTAATATCCCGCGGGTAGGCGTAGGTTTCGCCGGCCGCGGCGATGTCGCGGAAGATGGGCCAGATGTGCTCGAAATCGTCTTGGGTTACGGCTCTGATGTTCATGGTTCTGTTTGTTGTAATAGGGGTAATAAACGGATGTCCTGTCATTCCCGCGTGCCCTCTTGTCATTCCCGCGTGCCCTCTTGTCACTCCCGCGCGCCCTTTTGTCACTCCCGCGAAGGCGGGAGCCCAGTGCGAACGGTCATGGTTCTCCGCCTTCGCGAAGATGACCGCGATAACCAACGGCGCCGACAGACAGGGGGCTGGCGGAAAAACGATGCCTATGGCCGGTCAACTACGGCGCCCGGGGGCGCCGATACAAGGTCAGGCCCGGCTCAGCGCCGGCCCCGCAGGCAATCGGCACTCCAGCTGCCGCCACCGGCGAACACAAAGTAGAAGAACACGAAGCAGAACATGATGGCCAGCTCACCGCCGTTGTTCAACGGCCAGAAATCCTGCGGGGCGTGGACGATAAAATAGGCGAAAGCCATCAGCCCCGAGAGCACGAAAGCCACCGGCCGGGTGAACAGGCCGATCAGCAGCAGGGCGCCGCCAAACAGTTCGAGCACGCCGGCCACCCCGAAAATCGTGAACAGATCGAACTCGCCCCGTTGGGGCGTGGGAAAACCGAACAGTTTCTGCCCGCCGTGCTGCATAAACAGGAAGGCGGACACCATGCGCACCACACTCAGCACCCGGGGACGCCATGCATTCAGGAACTTTTCCATCTTTTTTCTCCGTTGTTGTTATCAATATTGAATGTAGGCCAGTCGCCGCCGATCGGCAGCCAGTTGCGCCACCGCTACCAAAACCGGTCAGGGCCGTTTCGGCGCGGGGCGCCGTTTCCTGGCGGGCGCTTTCCGGTCCCGGCCACCCATGGCCCCGCCGGCGGCCAACCCCAGCAGGCGGCGGAAGCTGGGACACTCCATATGGCTCGGCGCCGGACAGGCGGCCGCGTGGCGCAGCCCGTCGCGCATGGCGGTTAACCGGCGGATGGCCTGGTCCAGCTCCTCCGCCTTGTTCGCCAGCAACTGCCGGTCGATCCGGGGCTCGCCGTCGGCGCCGAACATCCGGGCGATCTCGTCCAGCGACAACCCCGCCGAGCGCCCCAGCGCGATCAGGGCCAACTGCTCCAGCACCCCAGAGGCGAACTGGCGGCGCAAGCCTCGCCGGCCGACGGAAGCAATCAGCCCCTTTTGCTCATAGAAGCGCAGCGTGGAAGCGGAAACGCCGGAGCGCCGCGCCACCTCGGAAATGTCCATCAGCCCCCCTTGACCTCAAGTCGACTTCAAGTTGTACGCTACCACCAGTATCACTCGCAGACAAACACCAGGAGACTCTTATGACTCATCTACTCTTCACCCTGTTCATCGGCATTGGCGCCACCATGGTCATGGATTTGTGGGGGCTGCTGCGCCAGCCGCTGTTCGGCGTGGCGCCTGCCAACTACGGGCTGGTGGGACGCTGGGTAGCCCATATGGCACGGGGCCGATTTCGCCATGACGCCATCGCGCAAGCGGCCCCGGTGCCGGGCGAACAGCCGATTGGCTGGGCGGTTCATTACCTCACCGGCATCGGCTTTGCGGCGGTGCTGACCGGCATCTGGGGGCCGGCCTGGGTACTGCAGCCCACCCCGGGCCCCGCGCTCATCGTGGGCATAGGCACCCTGGCGGCCCCTTTCCTGCTGATGCAACCTTGCATGGGGCTGGGCATTGCCGCTTCCCGCACGCCGCGCCCCGCTGCCGCCCGCCTGCAGAGCCTGATCACCCACGCGATATTCGGGTTCGGCCTTTACGCGGCGGCCTGGGCCATGCGGCTTTTTTATCCGGCGTGACCTAACCGAAGCCACTGCCATCTCTTATGCGCATTTTCTGGCAACGATAAACAGCGACCCCTTGCCCGGCTGCCACTGGTGCTCGACGCCGAAACCGGCGTTGGTCAGCCGGGACAGCAGCTGCTGCCTGCCCAGGCGGTTTACATAAGGGGCCAACCCCAGGCGCTGCATAAGGGGGATAAGCATCCGCCAGAAGACAGCGATGTCACCGACCAGCGCGGTGCTGGAGACGAAAATGCCCCCCGGCTTCAACAGCCCATGCACTCTTGCCAGGGCCGCATCCAGGTCTTCGAGCAGATGCAATACGTTGAGCCCCAGGACGGCGTCGAAGCTTTCCTCCGCCAGCTCGAGGCTTTCCAGGGTGCCCTGCTGGAAGCTGATATTTTCCACACCGGCTTCCCTGGCCCTGCGCTCGGCAATTTCCAGCATGGTGTCCGAAATATCGGTAGCGACGATATGCCCGACATGGGGCGCATGGAGGATGGCCGTGCTGCCGGTGCCGCAGCCGAATTCCAGCACCGACCAGTCCGGCCGGAAATACCCCTGCGTAACGGCCAGTTTCTTTTGGTAGGCCTGTTCGTCCCGGATCCGGCTCTTGGCGTAACGGGGCGCACTTTTATCCCAAAATGTTTTCGCGTCCTTCAATGGTCTACCTCCGGGTTTTTTGGCACGTCACCAGGTCCCCTTCCCCATCTTGTTGCGCCGAGCCAGCGCCTGCTCACTCGGAGAGGTCCACGGCTTCGTTCCAGTGGCTGAGGCATTGCCCCGGACCTGAATCAATGGTTAGGGTGCGCCACCGTACTGTTAGCCGAGGAGGTCAGCCCCTTTATGACCCTCTGGCACCCCCTGGACTAAAAGCACCTCGCCTACGGTGTGCTGGGTACGCAGCGGGCGAATCGCCCCATAGGCATCTGACTCGTACCAACCTTTGGCCTGTTCCATTGAGGGGAACTCAATCACGACCAAATCTCCAGACCAGGACCCTTCCAGTGGCACATAAGGTCCACCGTGAACGAGGTACTTTCCAGAGAAGGAGGCCAGGGTTGCGTCGATGGATTGCAGGTACTCTTTTATCTCCGGGCCAAACCGGGTTTCGCGTATAACAGCAATAGCATATGCAGTCATCTCTAGCTCCAAGGATTGCAGGTATGTCAGTGTTCTCCAACTAGCTGTTCCGAATAGTAGGTCACTGCCGCAGCGACCGGGGCTGCAAGCAGACCCACCGCGCCAGGGATGGGTTCACGGCGTGTCTGCGCGCGGTGCCCGGTCGATACAGCACTATTAGGATCAGCTATTTAGCGCCTGAATGCAGCGGCGTGCGTCCGCTGGAATAATTTTTGGGCGGCTTCACGGGAACGCAAAGATGTTGACGAGCAGCCCATTCGGGTCGGCAACCATAAACCGTCTCATGCCAAAGCTTTCGTCACACAGTTCCCGTGTGATACGGAAGCCGCGCTTCAGCACCGCAGCGTACGTAGCATCGACATCTTCGACCTGTACGGAGATGATGACGCCCTGCGCCGGATGCTGGAAGGCCTGCGGTGTGAACTCGTGATCGCGGCGCATAATGCCGACTTGAAGCTGAGGGTTGGCCGGCGATGCCATTTGGATGTACCACCCCTGATGCTCGAACCCGACAACAAAACCGAGCAGCTCCATGTAAAAATCCCGGGTCTCCTCCATTTTATCCGTGCAGATGTTAGGAAGCAGCCTCGTGACGGTAATATCTTCCATCGCGTTTTTTTTCCTCGCCAGGGTACCTCTACTCATTAAATCAGATAAATAGCCGTTCCGAATAGTAGCTCACTGCCGACAGCGACCGGGGGCTGCTAAGCAGGCCCTTCGCGCCAGGGATGGCGCGGCGGAGCCCCCGTTTCTCATTTCATAAGCGTAATATTGTGACACTGGATAGATACACGACTCGGTTCGCCATACGAATACAGCAGACGGCCAACAGCACCGTTTTTGGCCGGTCCGCTGCAATGGCCTGTTGGGCGCGTACTTCATAGCTCTGGTGGCTCATCACGCAGGAATACCGGCAAATCGATCGTGGGAGGAGCGAATCCCAATTCGTATAACATGTCCGCAACGTAGCCACGGTGATAGGTCTTGTGATTGATGATATGCAACAGAATATCGCCACGCCGCATG
This sequence comes from Zobellella sp. DQSA1, assembly GCF_041950555.1. Taxonomy (GTDB): domain Bacteria; phylum Pseudomonadota; class Gammaproteobacteria; order Enterobacterales; family Aeromonadaceae; genus Oceanimonas. The sequence continues at coordinate 1,873,674 of NZ_CP169531.1, read as the reverse complement.
GAGCCAGGACCGCCATCGACGAACTTGAACGGTATAACCTGCTCTAGCGATTGTTCATCCTGGTTATCCGCATAAGCGATATACCATTGATCGGCCTGCTGTTGAGCAGAACGGAGTTCTGCAAAGGAGGGGATTGTCCCGAAATTACGCGATGTAAAACCGTGTTCCTTGCCTTCAAGATGTGCCTTCCAGATAAGGTCAACCGCATAGCTGTGACTCAAGATCCCGATGACCCCATTAGGACGGCCCGACCGTGCTTCGGCCAACAATGTGGCTGGCAGCTTCGCTAATGCGTTGTATAGCCGCAAGCTCGCCCATGCGCTGTAGCGCGTCAGTACCCGAACGTTTCGCAGTGCGGTCATGATGGTACCCAGGGTGTTAGCTCAGCCGATCGTGAAAGCAGGCGAAGTCGACTGTAACGGGTCGGCTGGAGCGTATTGTTGTGAGGGATGATGTCACGCAACCCGCGCACAATCATCTCTTCTTCGACGCAGGATGCTTCATGTTCATATAAATGCCGCCAGTTTCAAGTTCATCAAGCATTTGGCAGAGCCTCTTTTCTTTCGTCTCCTGTCGCTCTGCGTTGTTTATCCAGAGCAAGTAATCGTTTCTCTGGTATGGAGGCCGAGCCTCATATACATCGAAAAGCCCTCGGGCCTTGAGGGCATCTCTGACGAAATCCGGCATAGGCTGTTTCTTTCTCTTGAGTCTTGAAGCATCATCTGCCATCGCTACCTCCTAACTCTTGCCGAACAACGCCCCTAAGGGGCAGACAACGCTTACAACCGCACTAAAATTGAACAACCGTAAACACTAATACTCATTTAAACCCCAAATGCCATGCTTTGGCTGTCCTTCTTGAAGCGTTTTTTAGCCCTTATTACCAATTATCTCTTTGATATAATTTGAGAATTTTTTTGGACTTTCTTGAGGGAACATATGAGCCTCACCTTCAATCCCAACTAATGTTGATATTTCTGATGATTCAGCCGAACTTACGGTTGCCAACCTGAATATAGCTCGAGATTCCAGGCCATACCCAAACGAAATTGGCACTTTAATATTTGATATGTTTTGGGCGTTAATCACCGGCTGCTCTTGCTGATTCAACTGAGAAGCCAAAGTATAAGCTTTTGACAATTGTAGATTTTTTACATCTTTATTCTGTGATTGAAAGTAACCGAGTCTGTTTCCAGAGCCATCTATTAGTAATTCGACAACCAGTTCTAGATTGTCGTTACTGAAATGTTCAAAAACTTTACCGAACATCGCACTGGCATCCGCAGCCCAAACTCCCATATCATTTTCTTTAACACATCCAGGATAACCCGGCTCGTAAAGGAAGACTTTTGATACAGCCACATCTTCTTTTGCCAGCATATTTAATACCACGTCGGCGCCATAAGACCAACCGACAATATAAACGGATTTACTTGCAAGCAACTTTCGTACTAACTCAGCAAGTTCGTCGGCATGAGTATTTAATCCGAAACCACACTCTTCGGGCTTTTCAAAATGGCTTAAAGTTACCGATATCACCTCGAAATGTGATTCCAAATATTCGATATGAGGGATCCACATTGAACCATCTGTAAGTGCGCCATGCACTAGAACCAGGTAGTCACCGTTACCTTTTTTAATATATTCCATTTGGATTGCCCTGATGAAACGGCTAACATTGTGCTCAACGGCAGGCGAGACGCGCCGGTGTTTTGACTGTCCAGCCCCAGCCCTGCGGGCTGGGGCGATGTAGCGACACCTTGTTGTGCATTGCCAACCTCATTTATATATAGATCAAAGTTGTCTATAATTTGGCTATTAAGCTGACCTTGGAGCCTTATTGTTCCCGCACTTGCTCTCAAGGTGTAACCTTCCTCTTTGGCATTTTCGAAAAAATTTATTTTTCCATTTTCGACTTTTATCATTTAACCCTCATAAAGCATAACGCCCGCCTCAAGTACGCGCTTGCGTGTCACTTTGGAGGCGCTTGTTAGCGTTTATAGGCGCGTCATCGTAATTCGGTTGATTCACTCACTTTCGGCCTTGAACAACCGTTTCTTGTTCAAGTGCTCAACGAATACATTCAATGCTAAAAACACAAAACCGGCAAAGAAGCTTATGCCACCGAAATCTAGGTATCTGAAGTCTCCGTGCATTTTGTATTGCTCGCTAAAGTCGGCACCTTTTAATGTAGGTATCAAAATGTCCACTATCCAGAGACCAAAGAAAACGCTCGACAAAGCGAACGCAACTAGCCAAGCGTACTTGCAGATAAAGTGAAATGTCACGCTTTCCAGCTTTTGCCGTGACCGCAAATGATCAGGCGTGACAGCGAATACCGCAGCGAGCGCTTTCGTTGTCTCTAAAGACGCCACTCCGCTTTTCTCGACACGCTGAATAGTTCTCACACTTAAGCCACTAGCTGACGCTAGTTCATCCTGGCTCCAACATTTTATACTGCGGAGTTTTTGTACTTTATCTCGATTTAGTTTCATCTCGTTACTCATGCGATGACCTTTCCGTATATTAAGAAATGAAAGACCACAATAGCTAGTTCTTTTTGAAACCACCCTGACACCGATACGACACTTACCTGACATTCACATGACAAACTCACGTCATTGGCAGCTTATGGAGTTCGAAGCAGGTCAAAACTGCCACCATGAGCCCAAACCCAAGGATTGTCCCTGCACCATACCCAATCAATGGAGCAGGAGTTAAACCGGCGGCTGAGCCCACGAATAACGAGGCATAATATGCTGCCACGGCAGCCAGCCATGGAGCTCCACTCATCGCATTAATCCATAGCCCGACAGCCAATACCAACACAGCTGCAAGAACTGCTTAGCTCGTGAGGTCTATAATCATACAGGGCCGTCGAAGTCAAAATTGCCTCGTTCAGAATCTCCAAAATCTGTTCTGCAGAGGACTCGTAGGTGCAATGCACGATCTGAATCCGTTCTCCTTTTGGCTAACGCCTCAATAACCGGCGCAGCTTTGCTGCGTCCGGCGCCGAAGGCGTGTAGTTGATTGACTTGTTAGCCCTTTTTCCAAAACTGCCACCATTTTTTATTTTGAGCCTCAGGCTCCTCGGCTGTGCTTATCGTAGGCCGCGGAAAAGGATTCGATGCAACAATCAAAGATAAATTAATTGAATTAAATAACTTGTCCGAAAGCTCTTCATATTCTTTGTGAGTAGCGGAGTCATTAAATCCGATATCATTCCATGATCCCATGCCGCCAAAGACCCAAGCACGCTGACTTGCGTTCAAGAGCTGGTGATGTTCAGGCTCGGCATAGCCATTCGGGAATATTGTGTATTCTTTTTCGTTAGAAGTACCAGGCTCTTCAAGAGCCTTCAGCCCCCGATCAAAACACTCTCCAAAATTACCACAGTCGTTCTTATGGGCAAATTCGCTGATCTTTTGAAGAATTTCTTTGAGCTGCTCTTTAGCTTTAAGTGCCGATGGTAGTGGCTGTTCAGGTTGATTGCTATTTCTTAGTATTCTGCCGTACTTTACATGCCATATGTTCTGCTCGGGATCATCTCTGTCGCCAACTTCCCAGCCTGCCTCCCAAAAATCGGATTTCCCCGGTTTTACGGCTTCAATAAGCCAGCGGCCACCACCACCGACGAATGCGGATGACATTCGGTCTGAAATGTCTTCTTTATTAGTAGAAATATATCGGACTCGAAACTGTACCACCCCTGTATCTTTGAGCTTTTCAAACCAAATAATAGGGTCTTTAGCAAAACCTCTCTCATGCCATTTCGTTCCTGAACTTTGAAGATCTACAAATTTGACAAATTTGCAAAACTTAAAAGTGGAACCACTTGGAAAATAACCCTCCTTTAGACGTCCACTTAGATATTCATTCCCATGAGCAGCTAAAGAAAGTAATTGGGCAATTGTACCTTGCATGAATTCTCCACAAGAGGGCTAACGCTTGGGCTCAAGGGCGCGCAGCGAAGCGGAGCGTCCCTTGGAGCCTATTGTTAGATGCTTTTTGCCAACATGGCGATAGCACTTGAGAAGCCATCCCCATGACCAACCCTTGATATTTCAATTCGTTCATTTAACCCTGTATCACTTCTGAAGTTCAGGTCTTCGTATAAGGCTATTGGCAATTCACGATTATCTTTGAAGCGTTTATCTGGACCGCCTCGTTTATTAACATACTTCCAAGTTCTATCAACAACCTTTGCATCTCTTGGGACACTTCCATCCTCGATAAACCGCGTGCTTTCCACCAATATTCGAAGATTAGGATAACTCACGGCTCCAACACCATTTGGCTCAAAAATAAGCACCTTATCAGGAAAGAAATATAAGGTTTGCTTGCCAACCGGTATGGATGGAACTGACACATTGGTTTTTACATATGGTGGATTCCCTATACCCAGCGATATTGAGGTTCGTTTGATTACACTCGTTGCACCAGCATTACGCTTTCTGTCTTTGACAGCCCCCTCCGCCTCTATATGCCATTTGCTAGACGATGATGAAAGCTGCTCGAAAGAGTCATGCAGTTTCTGATAAAGCGCTTCTACTTCAGGTTCAAGATCAAAGAATAAAACCGTAGTTTTTCTTAAACTGTCGTTGACTGATGCAAAAACAGTGAGCGCGATTGAAACGGCTGCTATAACAAGAGCAAGAGTTGGTGTTTCTGAATTCTTAAAGGCGATGAAGGTTAAAATAGCGCCAAGCACTGCTACAACCGGCCAGATTCTTACCCTTTTTCTATTGGCATTCATTTCAGCGACAAGATCAGCCGATGATGAGTCAACCATCTGTGTGATATGCGCGCTCTCTATTTCTCTTAATGGTTCATGCTCAATCTCGGTGTTACTTTTCTGCAATTCGGGGCGATTTGGAGTTTGATTTCCTCCAGTGGAACCAGAGGGTAAGGTTTTTCTGTAATACACACCTCCCCTTCCCATATGGACGTAGTTGCCACGAGGCCCAGTTCCAAAACGCAACCCTTTGACTCCAGCTGATACGCCAACGCCAGATTTCGATAAATTGAACCTGAAGGGTCCGACGCTAATTGCTTTGCGAATATAAAACCCCATCTATGGAACTCCCTTCTTTTGCATCTAACGCTGCCAGCACGCGCGGCTACGGGATGAAGGCGAAGCCGCAATGCAGTAGAAGTCGCCGTGGCTGGCCTTGTTAACTGCTTTAGATCCAAACATCGTTTTCGGCTGTTTGGCTACCGGTCTCCTCGCCAGTATTCACAACACCCCGTGGCTCGATAAGCAAAACTTTCGCCTCATTTTCTGCAAAAGGTTTGTGTTCGACTCCCTTAGGAACAACGTACATTTCGCCTTCAGAGAGATTTACATGCCCATCTCTGAAATCGATTCTGAGGCTGCCCTCAAGCACGATGAACGTTTCATCGGTATCCTTGTGGTAATGCCAAACGAACTCCCCCTGAATTTTAACGACCTTGAACTGATAGTCATTCATCTCAGCAATCACCTTAGGTGACCACTGCTCATTGAAAAGGTCCAGCTTGTTTTTGAAGTTTACCGCCTGATAGTTCATCGAAGCTCCTTTGCGATTGCAGTTAACGCCTGAGCTCAGGTGCGTTTGAGGCGGCGGCCGTTTTTGCGTCAGCGAAAATGGGCGGCGGGTCAAACGTCACCTGTAGCGACTTGTTGGGCGGCACTGGCTCGGGCCTAAACCTGCTTTCAGTAAATGCGAACATCAAACCCCAACGCCCGCAAGCCCTTGCTAGTTCGCCCGTTCCGTGGCGGAGAAAGCTCGGGCCGAGCCCAGCCCGCGATCTCCGCAACTTGGTTTATGCCGAAATGGGGAAATCTTCGCTCCTCGGAACGGGTAGCCTCGAAAATGCGACGTGGTAAATCCGATGACCCACCACCATCCAGCACGAACTGGAGCAGATCTACGACTGATTTGCCCTGTTGATTCCGCTTGCCCCAAAGCCATGTAGCGAATGCAGCCCCTCTTGCCAACTCGTCTGCTTCTTCTTTAACTCCCAAGGTATCGAGGCGCATCCTTCTCACATGATCCATTGTGGAATGGTTAGCCTGGCAGACGCGAACGAAATCCTCTAAAGCCAATTCCTTAATCCTTCCTTTCGCCAGAACTTCTCGAATGATCGGTGCCCGTACATGACAGTTTTCGTCTTCATGGGATGGCGGTTCTGCCAGTCCCGACCACCAGCGCAATGCCCGAACGGAAGCACCTATTGGGTCGGACCGATTCTTCAAATAGAACTCTTCAAATGGATGACGAACTCCATCTACAACCTCGTTGTAGTAGTAGGCGTGCAAAAACTGATCGGCTTGCCAAGCAGCTGGAACATCTTCATTCATCCATCTGGGACGATATTCAGGAGCCTTTTCAGCTAGTGCTCGAAGGAAAGTAAGCCCTTCGGCCCATTCCTTTATAAACTTTGCTCTACCGGCGTCGATGGCCCTCTTGCGTGAGGCGACTTCGGCAGGACCACCCCACGTTTCGATGCTGCGACGCCGTTTAGACTCTGAATCAATTGCGTGAAGCCTGTCTTGTCTCAGTTTCTGGAGTTGCTCCTGTTCCTCGACAATTTCCAGAGTCAGTGGCAACGCAGCGTCACAATTTTCTAACTGCTCGAAAAAAAGCTGAATTTCCTCGAGCCCGCCCGATTCATCAAGCTCGGGCTCCGAGAGAAACACTCCGAACTCAATATTGGTAACCCACGCCCTGTCGGTTAGGTTGGCTGAACCCACGTATGCGCCATATCCCTTCCACCAAATCACCTTGGAATGGAGCACATCGGGTACCAGAGAGCAAAAAATGTTTGATGATGTCCCGGCGAGCAATTTCCTCAGAAGATGAGGTGCGACTGGCACGGTGTGGTCGTAACGCATCCAAATGTCGAGCCTGCGCCGGTTACTAAGGCAGTCTTCAATCAAGGTCGACGCGTCGCTACCGTATGCGATGGCTGCGCGCACAAAATCAACATCAACAGTTTCGCCAGGCAAAACGTTGCGTAGAAATTTGCCATTAAACTTATTAGCAAAGAACTCCACTCATCCTCCACATGGCACAACACTCAAGTGCCGCCCAACGCCCAATTAAGGTGTGAGGCACGCAATACCGATGCTTCCGCATACCACCTTAATCACTAAAACCGACGCATAGTAAAAATGCCAAGCGTGCCGAATCACTCTTAAATTGTTTGTTATATTTTTATTGCTTGACTGACTTTATCAATTTTCCAAGTTGTTCTACACCATCGAAAGTCGAGGGTATGTTTTCAGTACTAGCTGTAATCCCTGAGAATATGATGTTCTCAAATTTCTCCAACGAGAACTTGTCCTGTTTTTTCATATCACTAGCATATTCCGAATAGTTATGAATAAACCGACAAAGTGTCATTCTTAGATCTATTTGCAGTAACTGAGATTGTAATGATTTGTAGTTACTCAGAAGTACACGGAAATAATAAACTAGAATAGCAATCAATGAGACTGTGGGTAATGCCACTAACATCATTATTCTTGAAAGTTCGGCACCCTTATCGATATTTGCCAATACAAATACGATTTCTGCAGCCAGAGGCAAAACGATTAGTATCGACACTAACCTTAACCAAAAAAGTACATCTCTTATTTCTTGCTTCTTTTGCTCTGCGAGCTGATTAAAGCCTTCGCTCAGTCCAACAAAATTAAATGCATCTTTATAACTATCTAGGGACTCTTTTAGTTTACTCGCTTTTTCTTCTCTCTCACGAAGTTCAACGTCCCATCGATTTTTGGTCTCTTCAAACTCAGAAGTTGCTACGTGAAGTTTTCTAACACTTTCAATCGCTGGACTATTAGCAATTTCCTTTAAAATGGCTATCGGCATTTCTCTAATAGAGAAATATATATCCGAACGACCCTCTTCATTGAAATCGGCAGCATTCTCTGTACAAAACCGTCTAACTCTTTCCAAGTCTCGATGTATATCATTTGGAATCGATAGATGATATTCAAGGAGAAACCTAAAAAATAACCCCATAGCACTATCTAAATCATCTTTGTCTAGATTTGAGGTTCTCTCTGATAGAAAATGCAGCAGATGATCACCAACCCAGCCAATATTTATTTGGCAACGCTCATCCCAAAGCTTTGGATTACCTTTTATAGCTTTGCAAACAACAAGTAGGTATTGACCGCGAGTTTTTTCAAAATCGGTTTCATAAGTCAACCCATCAATACGATTAGTGAACTTCGCTATAACTCGTTGAGTCGTCTCACTTTCAAAAAATTGGTTCATATAACTCCATTAAAAATATAACGCCGCAAATCACCGGTGGTAAAAAGCAGCGCGACGAAGGAGTGGCGCTTTTTACCGTCCGCGTGCATTTGCCTTGTTAGAATTTTATTGCAATTAAAACTTACCTTTCATTTTTCTTACGAAAGATTCAACTCGTGGTTTTGATGCACTTTCGCTCTTATACAGTGACAACATATCGAACTTGCAGCGTTTTGTGCATGCGCCTAGCAGAGCAGTTTTGAGCACACGTTTTACTGGTTGCCGCAGCACTAACTTATCCACCCACCAAGGTGAACCAAGGGTCGTAATGACTTTTACTTCTTTCAAGTTGTCTAAAAGTGGAGTGATAGCTCCTAAATCAGATGCATGATTATATGCATGTCCCGGCGCCCATACTCGATCAAACCACCCTTTAAGTATTGCTGGAAAACCAAACCACCATGTAGGGAACACCAATACTAATGACTCGGTCTGTTTCAATTGCTCAATTTCATTTCCAAGCAGATCGTCATTAAAATTAGCTTGATAATAACTTTTTCTTTCCTGCTGAGTTAGCACTGGCTCAAAGTTGTTTTTATACAAATCAAGAAGAGTAATATGATAGCCACTTGAAGTTAAATGCTCAACTGTCTGAGCCGCTAAGTAATGGCACAAACTATTCTCTAAGGGGTGTGATACCACAACCAAACACTTCACTAAAATCTCCTTGAATTCTAACGCCAGCCATCAGGCGCGCGAGGTACGAGCGTCGCCTGCATGGCATGGTTATGCGGGATGTTCATAGCACAACCATGCCGATTGCTAACAAAATCAGAAAAACAGCTAGAGCAGTTGCTAACTTCAATCTCGTCAGAATAACCCACTTTGGCCACTCGTTGCTTTTAATGTACTTATTTGCACTCCATATAAGCTCACCGTCTCGAACACGATTCCACTCCTCTTTGAGTAGATCTTGCATGAGGTCGGCAAGCTCGTTCTTTAACTTTGCGTATTCCTGGCTTCCACCAGGCTTCCCAAAGTAATCTTCTGGTATTCCTTCAATCTTTTCCAATACAGTTTTTGAAGGCTCCTCTGCTCGATTCAAAAAGAGCTTCAACTGGCAGATCAGGCCTATGAGCTTAACTTTTTCACGATATGCCTCTTTATTATTTTGATAGGCCACATCTGTATAGACTTCTCCTTGCGTCAAGGTCTCGGACAGGACGTTCCTGACCTTATCTATCCACTCTTGACGGAACGTCGAAATCTTGTGCTCACGGGTCAGGAGCGTAGATATAAAGCTACCGACCAAGGCTCCCAATACTGTCCCAAGCCCTATGTAAAGACCGATTTGGTCACTTCCTTCCATTCAATGCTCCTCCGCCACAGCCTTTTCCGCATAACGCCGCCAGCAAGCGCGGCTTTGTAGTGGAGGCGTAGCCACAACGAAAAAGACGTCGCCTTGACTGGCCTTGTTAGGGCTGACTTGCATATTGAACCCAAATACTTTCAGTTGGATGATGTTCTTTAATTGTCTCAAGCGCTTCTTCCAACTCGCTCCTGTTTACCCCACTGATGGGGTGATTAAATCTGGTGACATTAAAGCCTTCCGCAACCAGTTCTTTGTGATTGAGCTCCGTTAAAACATTGCTACCAGCCCAAATGGCGACACCAGGAAATTTAATAACTTCATGCAGAGCTCGTGCTTCAAGTATCAGATAAACCATGCGAAAGCCCTAACGCCCGGCTCACGCGCCGGTTTGGAGCTGCGAAGCAGCGGAAAATCGGTCGCTGTGCAGCCGATTGTTAGAAATTTTCGGCTATCCAGCCATGTGGGGAAGAAGCAGGTATTTGGCTCGTGCGGGCATCGCCAAGTCATATCGCATTACCCGCATTTTTTGCCATTGCACGAAAGCTTCTTTACCCAAAAACTCCGAATCAATTTTTTTCATCAGCCGAATTGCCTTCGCCACAGCTACAGTCAAAGTTGCATATGTGATTCTGATGTCACCTTTCTGAGGCCACTCTTCCGGCTGCTCACGATGAGCAATCTCGCGATTTCTTTTTTCCTTGAGCTTGTTAGCCACTATGAATCGTCTGAATTCCAGGACCTCGTCCTGCAGTGTTCCTAGCTTTTCAGACGCAAAATAGAACGTAGTTTGTCCGATCTTCTGTTCCGAAAGCTCTGCCAACGTAAGCACCAAGTCATTGCTGATCCGGTCTCTTACCGCGTTGATAAATGCGAGGCTTTCATTTTTCATATCTGCCAAAACATCATCAGTTTGCAGATGTTTTGCTGAACCGATTAACTGCCTCAAAATTATCCAATTGGTAATAGCTTCACCGACTTCCCCGCGAAGGTTACCAATCAGTACCTCGGGGTTAGTTTTTTTAAGCCTTGCGCGGGAGTCAGCCACAGCTAGCTCGAATTTCTAACGCCGCGCTCACCGGTAAATTGGGAGCGAAGCGAGTAATTTATCCGTGTGCAGCGCCTTGTTAAGCCATGGCATCTAACTCAGCCTGCGTGTTGTATAAGCCCTTATGAGTTCCATCAATAATTGAGCTCAGAGACTCCCTTAACTCTTTATATCTGGCATTCGTTTCAAAATCATTTGACGTTAAATGAGTAAATAAATTGTATGGTTTATCTTTGGTTGGAGATTCTTTTAGATAGAAGCCTTCAAAATCAGGGTTGTGAACAACAGTTTTGACGCGTCCATTTGTAGAGTCAGCTAACGCCCGAATATTTAAATTTATTGTCCACATGGCATTTGCAGCACCATCTTTTCTGAGTTTGGTATCTAAATCGTGAACCGCTATAGCATTAGCGTTAAACTGATTAAAAATCTTGATGAATGTCGGTATATTTGCCTTACCTCTACAGTTGATTACGCAATAACTTCCCTCCATTCCACTCTTTTCAATGATGTACTGATATGCCAAATATTCAGTATCCCCCTCAACCAATATTGCATTCGGGTAAAAAAAGAACTCATTCACAGTAGGGCAGCAACGATTAAGCATTTTGAGATTATCTCTCTCGTCAGGACTAAAATGAGCTTTATCCGTCTGGAAGTAGAAAACTCCCTGCTGGTTATTTGATACTTTGATTAGCGTCGTGTGGTCTTGAGTGAGATCAATGAATACTGGCGAGTGTGTAGTGCAGATGACTTGCCAACCTTCAAGATCCGCTAGTGCATAAATGGCTTTCCTAGCAGCTCTTATTATTGATGGGTGAAGATTAATTTCAGGCTCATCAATCAGCAGTACTTTTGGAGTTTCATCTTGAATTACTTTTGTTCCTTTTTTGTACATCCCTTCGCTACATAAAGCGTTCACTGCAGACCATAAAAAGGCTCTTTTTAATCCAGTACCTTGGTGTTCTAGCGATGATGGGTGATTACTTGTTTTAACAAAAAACTTACTACCATCTTTAATGGCATCTTCTGCTTTAAACTTACCAACACCAGTCTCAAAGCTTACGGTAGCACCTTGAAAAAGTTTATTTAGCTCTACTTCTATTTTGTTGCTTAATTGTCCAATACTCCCCGAGAGTTCTTTATCAACTTCCTGAGCAAGCTTTTCTATTTCAGCGACAATTCCAGCAACTTTACTTTTGTCATCTTTTAATTTTTTTGCGGCATTCTTTGATGCCAAATCCTTTACGACCTTCTCCAACGCGTCGTATCCATCATTTGGATTTAATCGTATAGGGGTTGGTAATCTGCTTTGTAGTAAGGTATTCCAACCGCCAGCTCCGCCTTTCTTCCAGTCATTTGTTTTATTGCTGAAACTATATTTAATACCGCTTTCATCGGGAGTTTCCCAACGAATTTGAAATTTTGCACATTCCCCAAACTCAGGGTCATTTTGCAGATGCCATTCCTGCCCTAAAGTTTCGATGTCATCCTGTGTAACATCATTAAATACACCTGTAATTATCACGGGTGTATTGGTATCTCGACCGTGAAAATGATCCAAGCTTAACGCGCTTCCCATTGAAACATAGGCTTCGTATGCGTCTAAGATTGTAGACTTACAACTGTTATTTGGGCCGACCAAAACAACAATATTGTCGATAAGTATTTTTATCTCGTCCTTAATGCCCTTAAAGTTTGAGATAAGTAATGCAGATAGTTTCATTGGAACATCCTTATTGATTGGGCTTAACAATTTAATAGAAGGCATGATGCCCGATTTTTGTACATGCGTCTCGCCTTCTATCCAGAAAGAAGATCTGGGCTAAATTTTCCAACTTATTGATAAAAAAGATCATTTTATGTTCAGCCCCGGATCTTGGTAAAAATTTCGTGCATGTCGCCTTTGAGTATGTGGCAAAGTCACTCAATCACAACCACTGTTTATTTATACAGGAATATATAAAGGGGGTTATCATGGCTTTACCATTTTTTGAGTACCTGTGTGAATTTATGCTGTCCAGGCGATATGCCAAGCGAACGATAGATACTTATCTATATTGGATCAGGTTTTTTATTCTATTCCATGATAAGCGGAATCCGAACCAGCTGGGTGAAATCATGGATCTTGGATCATAGCTGAATACGATACCACGAGCATTCAGCTTGACCATGAGATCAATTAATTTAGAATTATTTTCAGGCCTTCCTTTTGGGGTGAACTCAATTTCACCACCCATACCTAATTTCTCAAATTCTCCCTCCAAGATGACTCTATCTTCATCTATGGCGAGAACATAGGCAGGAGGATTTTGGCCTTCTATTCCAAATTCAACTTTGTATGGTGGGCCTTTTCGCTTCATATTTATTCACACATAACGTCCAACTCAGCGAAATTTTACCCGCTGCAGTTGCTTGTTAAGAGGAATTGACACGTTCCGACTCCTCAAGTTTTCTTATTGCAAATTTCCCTCTTTCGGATACTAGGTGAGATCTATCTGAAGAAAACTGTTCAGCTAATTCTCTGGCAATAGTGCCTAGACTTTCCAGCTCACGTATCAGAATCTCTGCTGAAACTCGCCTAACAATTGATGATCGATCTTCAGATGATCTCTTTAGCAAATCTAGCAACGGAGTTTGAATTTCTAACTTTCGATCAGAAATAATGGGCTTCAGCCTTCCTTTGCAATAACGGATGTCGGTCCACTCCCACTTCCAGCCTTCAATCCATGTAACCCGACCTTCAAATAAGCTACGGTAAGCCTTAGCTCTAACTGAAGGCTGGATAGCAAGACGAGCAATCTCTTCAATTTTTCCGTCGAGAATTGGTGTCCGACCTAGCTGAGAAAAGAGAGATGGCATAGGCCCGGATGACGATAAAATCAACCTAGACCTGAACGACTCTGCTATTTCTTCTTCACAAATGATTTGTAAAATAACTTCTTTATCTTTTTCCTCAATCCTACCCCACAAGCTCCAATTGGAAAGCGCAATACACAGCGCTTCAACTACATATTGTGGATCAGTCGCTTTTGCTATCTCCGGAAGCTTTTCTCTTGCAGCTCCACGTACTTGAGGCACCCAATCATTAAGCCTGCGAACGGCAAGAGAAAAGAAGAAGGTATTTGGTGCAGCTCCCGACAGAGTTCGTAGGGTTTTCTCGCGCTTGTAACCATCCCAACTAATCAAGTCTAGCCAGGTTAGTAATTCATGAGGTCTTGACCATATCTTCCACTTTGGAGGAGTGGACTCTCTTAGGGCCACAGAGAACTCAGAACGAATCAAGCGCTCCCAATAGTCAAAACTAGTCAGAGGTAACTGAGATGTCACACCAATGAGCGCAGACATATCAGCTGCAACTTTGCTTCCCGAATTTATCGAGCTAACAAAATCTCTCACTGCTGTAATAACTTTATCTTCCATCATCTGCGATTGTCGCATCTGCTATTCGCCTCTTAACGCTTTGCTTACCGGAAAATTGGGAGCAGATACGACAGTGCCATCCGCAAGACGCTTGAACAAGCCGTTGCGGCTGCCGGTATCGGAAAGCCGGTCAGTGGCCATACCTTCCGCCATCCCTTTGCCGCTCGCCTGTTGGAGCACCGTACAGAAGTTGCCTGGGCATAACGATATGCGCACCACAGCAACCTACCCCCATGTGCTTGGCCAGCACTATGCAGGAACCTTGAGCCCGTTGGGCACGCTACCGCCCTAATGTTCCAGGCCATCATCTCCTGCCAATACGGTTTCCATATGCAACTATTCTGGACGGGCCAGCGAAGGCTGGCAATTACCTAAAGGTAGAATGGGAGTGCAAACACACCAGGTGGTGATTATTTAGCCAATCTGAAAGGTGAATATCAGGCTGACGGTGGCTCGGCCCGGCAGTTGCCGTACACCCAAATGTCAACAAGGCTGTGGCCTATGCTGTACTGCCCGGTTTGTCGCTGGCTAGCCTTCCATAAAGCGCCGAATCGGAAACAATACCATTAACCTCCCAACGCTGCCTTAACAAGCCTTCTCTGGAAAAGCCGAGCTTTTCCAGAGCTTTGGCCGAGGACAGGTTATCCGGATCAATTTCAGCCTCGATACGGCGAAGCCCTAATACATTAAAGCCATATTGAATCAGTGCTTCCCCGGCTTCATTAATATAGCCCTTCCCCCAGCATAATCGACTTAAACCAAATCCGATCTCAGCACGTTTAGACTCTCTATCATAGTTGAACAGCATGCATTTCCCGGCCAACTCATCGCTGGATTTTAGGTATACACCGAGAGTGATCGACTCCCGATTCCGCATTGAGTCGTTGCTGCCATTTACGAAATCAAAGGCATCTTGAATAGTGGCCCAGGGCGCAGTGTTCCAGTATTGCATTACCTCCGGATCGGAAAATATTGCCAGGAGGCTTTCCGAGTCACTGATCGCTAGTGGTCGTAGTATTAATCGTTTGGTTTCAACAACCGGGAAAAACAAATCTTCAGACATCCATCTCTCCAGTTTCATATGCGCAACACCGTAACCGCTACCCCCACTGCAAACAAAAAACTACCACGCATTTCGAATCATATTGAATAGTTTGTTAGCCCGTAGCCGAACGGGAGTGCAAATACGCCAGCTGGCGCTTATTTAAACGAACCGAGCCGCATATGCAGCAGGGGGAAGGGGCGGCCCTGGCCGTCCAGTGGCGAGCGCCCCACCTCCTCAAAGCCAAGGTGCCGGTAAAAGGCCACCGCCTGGGGGTTTTGCTCGTTTACGTCCAGCTCCGTGGCCCCCAGGTGGTGCACCGCGTGCTCCAGCAACAGGCGGCCCAGGCCACAGCCGCGCCGTTCGGGATCGATAAACAGCATTTCCACCCGCTGCCCGGCCACGCCGACAAAGCCCGGAATATGGCCCCGGCTATCGACGGCGGCCCATGGCTGCACCGCGGCCAGGTACTGGTGGCGAACAAGAGGCCGCAACTCGGCAATGTCCGTCTCGTTCAGGAAGTGGTGGCTGACCCGCACCGAGGCCTCCCACAATTGGGTGAGGCGATCGAAATGCCCCTCGCCCACGCTCAGAATGGAATACATGGAATGGTCCTGTTGATCATCGATACCAAGCGCACTCAAGCCGGGCGGCTGCGCGCCAGGGCGATGGCGGCGGCAATGGACGCCCGTGCCTGGGGGCTGTTTTTCCAGCAACTGCTGCCCAGCATGGCCGCCACCTGGCCGGTGATGTCGTCCACCTCGTGGCGGGCCAGCTCGTCCAGGGAATGGATGCCGAGCTGTTCCAGGCGCTGGATAACGGTGGGCCCCACTCCCTTAAGCGCCAGCAGGGCCGTTTTTTCCTGGTGGCTGAAAGCCATTACATCCTCCTGTTACCGGGCCTGCCGGCATGCCGCCGGCAAACGATAGAGGCAGTGCTCGCGCAGGGGCGAGCCCGGCGGCACAGCGGGATGCTCGAAGGTAGCGGCGTCCGCCACCATGCCGAGCCGTTCCATCACCGCCCGGGAGCGCAGATTGCCCAGGGCGGTAAACGCTACTATCTCGCCGAGGCCCAACTGGTCGAAACCGAATGCCAGGCAGGCGGACGCCGCCTCGCTGGCGTAGCCCCACCCCCAGTGTTCCCGGGCCAGGCGCCAGCCAATTTCCACACAGGGCGAACAGGGCAACTCGGCGGCGGGCACATGCAGGCCCGTAAAGCCCAGAAAGGCATGACTCTGTCGGCACTCCAGCGCCCAGAAGCCCCAGCCCCGCTCGGCGATCAGCCCCTCGATGCGATCGGCCAGGGCATCGCTCTGGGCCCGGCTCAGCGGTGCCGGGAAATAACGCATCACCTCCAGGTCCGCGTTCAGGGCGGCGAAGGGTGCCCTGTCTGCGGGCCGCCACTGGCGCAACCGCAGGCGTTGGGTATGCAAGGAAACGGGGTGGTTCATGGTGTTTTCCTGTTCAATGGCTGACCGGCAAAGCCTGCCGGCAACCGGGCGAGCAGATGCCGGCGCGGGTTTTGGCTTATTCGGGCGAAGGATGGTCCGGCTCAAGGCGGTCCGCCGGCTCGCCCCGGTCGCATTTCTTGCAGTTCAGCATCACTCCCAGCATGGCCTGCCGCCCGGCGGCGGTGGTTACCCAGGGCCGGTTGATAAAGGGCGGCTGGTGGCGCACATGCTGGACATGCCCGCACTGCAGCCGTGCCACCCAGTCGCCCTCTTCATCCCGGTGATAACCAACAATGGCCTGTTGCATGATCACCTCGGCCGGGATCAGAAGCGGGCCAGCATCTGTTCATCGTAGTCGTCCGAGTCCAGCTTTACCCCATGCTGTTCGGCCAGTTGGTCGAGCTCGGTCTGTTTTACCGCCAGCTCATCCATGGTGAGGGTGTTGTCGTCCAGCTGCCACAACTGGCGCGAACCGGCGTAGCTGAACTGCAACGCCAGCATGGCGTTTTTGTCGCCCTCACGGGCGGCGGCCTCCAGCTTTCGCAACTTGCGGCTGATCCTGTTGAGCCGCTGTTTCAGCTCCCATACATAGACCACCTCGGTCAGAAAGGGATGATGGCGCAGCCGGCTCAGGCCGCCCCCCAGGATGAGGGCGCCGAACACCACGCCCAGCAGGTTCCAGTGGAAATGACCGCCGTCGGGGCTGGGGAAAAAGCGGATCAGCAGCTGGGAGATGGCCAGGCTCAGCGCCGCCAGTACCAAGGCGCAGCCGATAAACACGGCATTGAGGTGGCGGCGATAACGGGTTTTGTCTATCGGGGTGAGTTTCATAACTGCCTGAAAATGAGTGTGAAAATGGCCGCATTATAAGCACGAAAGCGCCCTGCTCCAAAGTCGGGTACCGGTCGGCCAGGCGGGCAACCCGGCCTGATAATGCAGCCGGGCAGGCACGACGAGCAATGCTGGGCCCGTGCTATTGGCATAATTCGCTCAGCGCCCGGATTTGGACAACACCTGCGCCGGGCCCCCGGGGTGCGGCATGGCGGCTGAACCAGACGGCCCCGAGCCCGGCGGCCAGCGCCGGTAAGATGTCTTTCTCGAGCGAATCCCCCACCATGGTCACCTGATCCGCCGCCACGCCCAGCCTTGCAAGGATGCGCTCATAAAATGCGGGGCCGTCTTTCGGCACCCCCAAGTTCGACATGCAGAAATAACCGGAGATATGGCCGGAGAGCCCCACCCGTTCGAACGCCATTTCGATCTCGCTTGCCGACGAGTCCGCGGCACCGGTGGCAATGTAGATGCGGTGTGTTCTCGACAACGCCTCAAGCACCTCCCGGGCACCGGCCACCGCCTGTACCCTGGGCCAGTCACACATCTTCCCTTGATAGTCGGGGAAATCGACCATCAGGGTATCGCCCCAGTCAAACAGATAAACCTTTGCCATACCGCCTCCCGCCGCTTACTCGAACACCGGCCGGAAGAAGCTGCGTTCGTAGCTGATGATGCAGCGAGTCTCTTCCGCGTATCGGAACGCCGCCTGGCAGGCCGGATCCTCCATGGAGGCGGTCCGGTATTCTTCATACAGCGCCAGGCTGGGGAAGGTAAACAGCGCCAGGGCAACGTTGTTGGTGCCTTCCGCCGGCATAAAGTAGCCGTGATGCCGGCCGCCGAATTTCTCGACCAGCGGGATCCACATCTTGCCGTAGTATTCGAATTCCTCCAGCTTGTAGGGGTCGATAATATAGCGCAGATAGCAGGTAACCATGATGTCTCCTTGGGTATAGAACGGGCCTTGGCCGGCGAAAAATTACTCAGCGGTCACTCCCGCAAAGGCGGGAGCCCGGTGCACACCGCCATGGATCTCCGCCTGCGCGGGGATGACGACGCTTAAACAGCAGTGAATAAAGCAGGTGATGAGCCTGGTCATCGCGCCGGGGCGCAAAGCACCCCGGCGGCTTATTCCCCTTTATGCACCAGCAGTTCGCCCTTGCCCACCGGCACCAGCGACAACGACAGGCTGGCTTTGGCATTAAGCGCGGCCACAAAGGCTTCCAGTTCCTGTCGGTGAGACACGGCGTTGTCGCATACCAGCAGGCCGCCGGGCCGAAGCAGGCGCAGCAGTTCGTCCAGCATGGTCACATAGCGGGCGCGATCCGCATCCAGAAAAATCAGGTCGAAACCGGCCGGCAACGCGGCCAGCAGGGCACCGGCCTCCCCCTGCAGCAGGGTAATGCACCCGGCCAGGCCCGCCCGCTCAAAGTGCTGTTGCGCCTCCTCCGCCTTGGCGGGCAGCAGCTCGATGGTGGTGAGGTGGCCGCCGGCCGGCAGGGACGACGCCAGCCACAGCGCGGAATAGCCGTTGGAGGTGCCGATTTCCAGCACCCGGCGGGCCCCGGTAGCCTTGACCAACACCCGCAGGAACTCGCCGGTATCGCGGGTGATGTTGAGATAGCATTGCTCCTTGCTGGCCTGCTGGCGGTCGTTCTGTTCGCCCTTGCGTTCCAGCTCGGTTAAAAGGGTAGTAAGCATAGTCTCTCCTCGGTGAAATGGGTGGCGGCACCAGTCAGGATGGCCGACGGCGGGGCCGGAGCGGCTAACTATGGTCGCCCCCCTCAACCCCGTCGTTCTGGCCGCGCCAAGGCAGCCGGTCGGTAAAGGACAGCGTAAATCCCGGAGCCTCACCGGCCTGCTGGCAACGGCTGGCAATCAGCCTGTGCAAAACAAGGTAAAGAGCGCTGAGCCATGAGCATAACAGCCCCCCTCTTCGTCAATTGACGAAGAGCTGGAATTCGTCAAGTCCGCCGGAAGAGGTAATGCCATAAATGCGAAGGCGGTAGGTGCCGGCTTCCAGCTCCTCGGTGACCAGGCGCGAGTTGGTGCCCTGGCCGCCGTCGTCATCGCTCAGTGAAACCCCGTTACCCTCGATATCGACCGCGGTATCGAACTCTGATGAGCGCAGGTCGATATCCAGGATACGCGGTTCGCTGAGGGTCAGGGTGTAGTAGAGCGCCTCCTTGCCAATCAGCATGCCACGCACATTCTGGCCGATCTCGATTTCGCCTCCCATAACGTAGTCGTCATCGATATGCACCGAAGTCAGCTCGATGTCATACAGGCCGATCCCTTCGCTTCCGGCGGTGTCGGCTGCCACCCGATAGCTGCCCGGGCTGAGGAAAGTACTGATTTTGGCGTTGTGGCCATCACCGCCATCGTCATTGCTGAGGTTGATACCATTGCCTTTCAGGCGCAGGTAACTGTCGATATCGTCAGAACGCATATCGAGGCTATAGAAGCCTTCCTCGGCGATGGTAATGGTATAGTTATTATGCTTTTTGTTGATGAAGCCCTGTACCTCTTCGCCAGGCCGAAGCTCACCGCCATTACGGACCTCCAGCCATTCGGCTTCGAGATTGAAGGGGCCGTAAGCATCGGCATCCAGGCCGCTTACCACCAGGGTCAGCGGTGTCTGCTCTGCCTCGGACAGCCACACATAGGCCTGCTTGCCCTCGCTGGCTTCCTTGCTTGAAAGGCCGGCGGCAGAATCCATCCGCCCACGGTATAGCGACAGGGCGCCATTCAGGGAGCCTTTCTGCTCGATTTTCAGCAAGCCCTGCCGGTCTGCTTCAACGGTATAGACCCGGTAACGCGAGCCATCCTTAAAGTTGAGCGGGGCAGACAGGGTGATCTCGCCGTTGATCGGGAAGCTGGTGTTCTGTAGCGAAGGGGCTGACACAACTGCTTTGGTATTTGCTCCCTCAGTATCCGGAGCAATAAAAGGGTAGGCAACTGCACCGATAACAGCGCCACAAACCATCCCCAGGGGGAAGAGTACTTTGCTCATTACATGATGACCTTATGAAATAACCATTAACCCGGTGGTAATTTACATCTGGCAGTTCTAGCCTGAAAGCCCCATGGTTACTGGGTTTCTAGCCGTTCGAAACCGCCGCCGGGTTAATAAAATGGGAAGCGTCGCGGCCACGAATGCCGGCTTGGCGACAACGCGCATCAATAGAACCGATATGTCGTCATTTTTCAAGTAAATACTCTACCCATATAGCCCCGGCAGGCTCCGTTTTGGAGAAGAGAAGCATAACGATGATCCCGGCGGGTCAAACCTGATCGGGGCGGATGCGCGCCATCAGCACCAAATCCTGATAGTGTCCCGCCTTGAAGGTGGCGAGCCGTTTTACGCCTTCCTGCTCGAACCCCAGGCTGCGATACAACGCCTGGGCGGGGGCGTTGTCCGCCTGCACTTCCAGCTCGAGGCGCACCAGGTTCAGCCAGTGGTCGGCCTGCTCGATGGCCGCCTGCATCAGCCGCTTGCCCACCCCCTGCCCCTGCATATCGGGATGCACGGCAATGGCCAGCATGGCGCCGTGCCTGTCCCGCGGCTTTTGGCTGAGGAACAGGGTGACATGCCCCACCACTTTACCCTCCCGCTCCGCCACCAGGGTGTAATGACCGGCCTGGTGAAACAGGTCGGCCACCTGCTCGCGGCCGAGGTAAGGCAACTGGGAGGAGTTTTCGGTCACCGAGGTATGGCGGTAAATTTCGAACAAATCGGTGTTATCAGAGGGGTCGCAATGCCGGATGGTGATGGTCAAAGTGGGTCCTTTGTCTTCTTTGAATAACCAAGCCTTCATCGACGGATGAAAGGCGTCATATGAAGCACATTTTGGAGGGCGCCGGCCTTGTTGTCCAGATGGGGCGGGATCATCAGGAGGCAGTGCACCTGAAACGCATCACCAACTCTGACGTTAATGGGCCCAAAATACCACCCACTGTTTTATTCAAAGATTTCATAGTGTCTTTTAACATTCTCTGAAACCTTACCCCAAAGTGACGCCTTCACTCTAGCCTGATGCGCTTCAAATGATCTCTTATCCTTGAACTCTTCGTACACATTAAATCGACGGGGATCTTTTTCACATTGAGTCACTTCGAATATGATGCATCCGGCTTCTTCCAAGGTAAGTTTTTTGTGTGTAACCAATTCCTTTTTAACAGCATCAAGATCTGCATCTGGAACTATGATAAATCCTTTCAAGACAACTTTCGGCATAAATTACCTTATCCCCTAAATAACTGATCCTAATAGTGCTACATCAACCGGGTACCGTACGCAGACACGCCGTAAATCCATCCCTGGGGGCTCCGCCGCGCCATCCCTGGCGCGAAGGGCCTGCTTAGCAGCCCCCGGTCGCTGTCGGCAGTGATCCACTATTCGGGACAGCTATTTAATCTCCGCCACTCTACGACGCCTTTAAATTCAGAGCAGGGAGAAGATATCGATGGGCGTGTCCAGCTCGGCGGCGGCAGTGTTATTGATGCTGGGGCAGCGCACGCAAGGTCGGGAGCGAGGGGATAGCATCCCACTGCATAAGAGCTTTTTCCGCGGAGGCGCCATTAGCCTGCAACCATGCCCCTATCGACATCGCCGCCTCTTCTCCGTATGCGCGGCGGGAGTAAACGGCAATGACTCCGGTATCATCGATCAGCACAACGCGCGCAAAAGCGGCCTCAACCACACCCGGCGCCCCCAAAATGGCAACGATGAGGTGTTCTGCCGCAGATACTGTAGTTTGTGGCTTTGAGTCCACCCTCAGTATTTTCCCAGACCGCTGATAGTTGCCAAGCACACCATTGGCCAGGTTAGCCAGCTCATCCCCGTTCTTGACGGTATCGTGCACGTTGATCGTCACCATCTCCTGCCACTTGGAGAGATCCTCCTGCCCCTTGGGAGTGAATTCGTACTGACCATGCTTCGACCAGCGATGGAGATATTCATGCTGGTCAAAAGTGATGATCAGAGGCCGCGCCTCACCGGCAGCCAGTGCCATAGAGAAAAACAGGACCGAGATGCCGGCGCCTAAGAGCGTGATGCAAGATTTAATCATTCTGCCTCCGATTATTCAGAAATGGCTGTACAACCCAACGCCATATTCACCAGCCTGGTCGTTGGCCGCCTCCAGGACCAGATGCTTCTCCCTGAGCACGGGATCATCGCCACAGCCAAGCCGGCGTTTTCAAATCGTCGTCGACAGGTCGAATATAGGCCGGTGCTCTTCGAGTAAGTGCACCCTGAACACCATGCCATGAGGCGGGCTCACGGTCTTTGCGTTGGATTTATACCTAATTCTTGCTGCTTTCGCTTGCTTAGACCAAGTGACACAATACGATATGACTCGTTTAAATAGTACTTCAGCTCCTCGTCTAATGCGCCTGAGGTGTCAGTCTGTTGTATCCACTTCATTCCACGGTTAGCGAAGTAGGGTGCAGGTCGATACCCCTCATGTTCGCTGAGGAATTCAAAATTAAGGTCTGATGTTTTAAAAGTGAATGCAGGTTGGTTGTGTTTACCCCAACCCCCAATGGCAAATACTTTCCCGCCGACCTTCCAAACGTGAGAGTTACCCCATTGGATAACATGGGTAGTTGCAAGCATGGCGCCACAATACTGGTTGAATCTATCATAATCCATGCGTTTATCCTTCCAGTCTTACAGTATATTACAGAATTACACCCCGAGCAGCGGCAAGTTCTTAAGATTATGATATTGCAGAGCCAACCCAATACAATGCGCCAACGGTACCTGCTCGATATTGGCACTCAAGGGGATCACAATCGCTCTGCTACCCTCATACTCAAATTCATCCCGATATATTTCCTTAAAGGTTTCAATCAAATTTGTTTGGCAGTGAAAAAACACCTTAATGATATCCGGATCTTTGGGCTTCCAGTCGATTCTAATTGCAGTGCCGCCCTTGGCTGAGTAACTGGCTTCACCCCACTTAAGCGTTTCTTCAACATATCCCAACTTATTCTCAGCAGCTATTGCCAAAATAAGTTTGCGTACAGTCTCCAGTTGCCGCCGAGCATCTTTCGGGTAGTTATCAAACTTAGCCTGGACATCCGGATTCACGGAGTCTCTCCTAACTTGGACGCATAACGTTTGAGCTGACCCACCGAAAATAAAGAGAGTACCAAATCCTTACTTAGTACTGTGTTACATTTATTTCTCATACAGTTCCAGTGGTAATCCGTCTGGATCTTTAAAGAATGTAAACTTCTTCCCTGTAAACTCATCGACTCGAATAGGCTCAACCTCGACACCACATAAACGTAATTCTTCCGCCGATGCTTCAACGGAAGTTACGACAAACGCCAAATGTCTAAGCCCTTGTGCTTCAGGATTGCTAGCTCTAGGTGGCGGTTCGCGGAATGAAAAAAGTTCTATTTGACCACCATTTGGTAATGCCAAATCGATTTTATATGAATCTCTGCTCTCCCGATAATTTTCTGCGATAACTCTAAGTCCCAGAATTCCAGTATAGAAAGCCTTAGATCTTTGATAATCAGAGCAAATAATGGCTACATGATGAATGCTTTCAAGAATCACTAAGCTCTCCAGATAGAGAAATTATGTTCTAAACCGTGGCTAACACCCGCCATAAACGGCGCGAGGTACGAGCGACCGACGACCGAAGATAACGTATTTAAATAACGGGTCCTAATAATGCCACATCGACCGGGCCCTGCACACAGACACGCCGTGAACCCATCTCTGGGTGCTAAACGCACATGCCTGAAAACTCCGTTCACGTGCACTGGCGAAGAGGCACGCTACCGCCCGAGCGTTACAGGCCGCTATCCCTGCCACTACGGTATCCATATGCGGCTATTCTGTACGGACTGGCGGGTGGAGGCAATTGCAAAAAGGTAGAATAGCAGTGCAAAATGCCCAACCGACTGTTTTGTGAGCAGAAATTTTGCTTTGGTCCTGAGGGATGCTTCCGCGGGGAACACCAGGAATTGCATCTTGGGAACAGACACCAGGCGGTGCTTACACTCCCACTTCATATGACGCAGCGCCTGACACTCTTACCTGGAGCCTCTGTCTCTTGGCCGGGATGGAGACGTCCAGGTGACCACAGCTCACGGTAAATACTCAAGAAATCCCCCAAAAAGACTGAGGGATTACTTTGTCCATTACAAATTCTTTTTAAACTGACTGACCGCATCAACCACTTGCCTTGCTCCTTTTTGTATCTCCTTCATGACATTACCGGAGTCATTTGACAGCTCTAAAGCCTTTTGAGCTTTAACCAGGCTTTCTTCTATCAGGGATACAGCTATTTCCGTCAGCTTTCTGTTTTCTGCCACCACTTTAATAATTTCTTCTGTCGCAGTGCTTGTTCGAGAAGCAAGGCTTCTTACTTCATCAGCCACCACCGCAAAACCTCGCCCCTGCTCTCCGGCTCGAGCAGCTTCTATTGCTGCATTAAGGGCAAGAAGGTTGGTTTGATCGGCAATACCACGTATGCTCTCAACAAGTTCAGATACTTTCTGTGACTGAGCATCCAATTCAAAAATACCATTACTCGCATTTCCCATTTGGTCTGAGAGCTCACTCACCGTCTTTATTGTTGAATCTATAACCCCCATCCCTTTTAAAGTGTTTTCATCTGTTGTTTTTGATATTTCATATGCAATATCAGATGTTTCTGAAATAGCAAACTCCCTGTTCACTTGATCGGTAATAACAGTAGCGAATTTCACTACTTTGTAGAGTTCGCCGCTTTCATCGTGTATTGGATTATAGGATGCCTCCAACCATACGGCGTTGCCGTTGCTATCGCACCGCCTGAACCTTCCGGAAACAAACTCACCCGAACGCAAACGCGCCCAGAAATCATGATATTCTTGCGAGCCAGATTCTTGAGGATCACAGAACATTCTATGATGCTTTCCTATTACCTGGCTCTTGGAATAGCCCATTCCTTTAAGAAAATTATCATTTGCGCTCAGGATAATACCATCGAGGCTGAACTCTATGACCGCAGATGAACGATTAAGCGCAGCCAACATATCCTCTTGTTCTCTGGAACGAGAAATTGTCCGGGTCAACTCCGTAGAGTAGGCAGCCAGTTCCAACACTCCATCCCTAACAATAGACGTGGGCTGGATAATGGTCCTGAACCAAACTTCTTTCCCGTTTTTCCCCAAAAGATGCAAAGCACCGTGCCAATGACGACCTCGGTTTATTGCGTCAAGCATCTGCCGACAATGATCCTTACCTATGGATTTTTTTATTATAAAATCCTTTAGGGTCTGGTTCATCATTTCTTCACGGGAGTAACCCAGTGAATTAAAAAAGTCTGTGTTTGCATCCAATATTCTGCAATCACTTCCCACAGAAAAGTAAATCATCTCCTCTTTCAGGTCGTTCTGCATGCTATAAAATATATTGAGTTCTATTTCCAACTCTTCAATTTTTTTCTTTAGCTTCTTACTCTTGAATATCATTTCCATAGATTCTATCCGCCATAGTTTTACACGTAAGCTTTTGAGTCTTGCCAAGGTTTCAATTCAATACGCACATATGGCTGCATAGAAGAGTATGTCGCTTGTATGTTGGATTCGAGAAACGAGTCGAAGCCGCCGACCAAGCCACTTTCCTGATGTTCCGGTCCATCAGTCCCCATCACTACAGCTTCCATATGCATTCATTCTGGACGGGAGAGTCAGAAGGTTCAATTACAAAAATAAAAATAGTATAAAAAACACCCGCGCGTCCACTGCCTAACCGGTCACCTGCCTTGGTTTTGCATGTACCTACGGTAGGGAGCGAGATAACGTGACAAATAGGCAGCGGCGAGATTGCAGGCACAAAAAAACCGCCTTGCGGCGGTTTTTTCCGGAGCTTGTTGCGATTAAACGCGAACGAAGTCCAGGTGAGCCAGCTTGGGCTTGAAGGGGTGACGCTGAACATCTTGCAGCTTCACTTTAACTTCCTGGCCGTCGATCACCAGGGTCAGCACTTCACTGTAGAAAGTGTCGTTTTGCTGGGCGATGATGGCTTTTTTATGGTCCAGGGCGATGGCTACCGGCTCCTGGTCGCCGCCGTAAACGATGGCGGGTACTTTGTCTTCATGACGCAGGCGGCGGCTCGCACCTTTCCCCAGGTCTGAACGAACTTCGGCTTCAAATACGAATGACATAATTTTCTCTCTAAGGTTAGTGGCGAAAGCTGCGACCGGCCTTCGCCTGTAAAAAGCGCGCGGATGGTAACACGCAGCTGTGGCAAGGGCAAGCCGAGTGCAAGATGCGAACGTTCGTTATGCGAAGCAGCGGCGCGGTTGCGCTCCGCCGGCACGCTGCAAGTACATCCATGTAACGCCCAGCCATCCCCGCTACCACGTCGTGAAACGTCGGAGTTGCCTGCTTCCGTCACCCCGCCTTCGCGGGGGTGACAAGAGGGCCGCGGGGGGACACTCCCCCCTGACGCCTTACCGCCTACAACGCTTCTATTTGCTGCAGTACGCGCTTGTCCGACACCGGGTAGGGGGTGCCCAGGGTCTGGGCGAAGTAGGACACGCGCAGCTCCTCTATCATCCAGCGCACCTCCTTTACCTCGGGGGCCAGGGGCTTGCCCTTGGGCTGCTTGTTCAGCAGCGCCTGGTAGGCACTTTGCACATTCTGGATCTTCAGCAGGTGGGCCCGGTCCCGGTGCGGGTCTATGCCCAGTTTGTCCAGCCGCCGGCTCAGGGCCTCCAGGTAGCGGCTCAGATCTTTCAGCCGCTCGGCGCCGGTGTCGGTAACGAAACCGCGGAAAATCAGGCCGTCCAGCTGGGCCTGGATGTCCGACATCGCCATGGCCATGGCGAGATCGATCTTGCCCTTCAACCGTTTCTTGATGGCCTGGGCCCGGCTCAGCACCTCTTCCACCTGCAGGGCGATGGCCGCCACCGTAGGGTTGAGCTCACCGGCCACCTTGTCCTTGAGCGCAGCGAATGCCTCCGGCGTCCAGGCCGGCGCCCCGTACTGGCGCATCAACTGGTGAACGCCGGCGCGAATGCAGTCGTCCACCAGATCCAGCACCTTGCCGTAGGGGTTGAAATAAAGGCCGAGTTTGGCCTTGTTGGGCAGCTTGTCCTGCAGGTACTTGATGGGCGACGGCAGTTGCAGCTGCAGCAGCTTGCACTGGCCGTCCCACATGGTGCGGGCCTGGCTGGTTTCGTCCTCGCACAGCTGCAGCGCCACGCTGTCGCCCTGATCGCAAAGCGCCGGGTAGGCCTTCACCTCGAAGCCGGCACGCTTGGCGGCAAAGGTCTGCGGTATGGTGCGGGCCGGGAACTCGGTCAGCCCCTCCTGCTCGAAGCGATCGTCGTCCACCGCCTGGGTCAGGGCGGTCTGCACCTGGCCCTGCAGGGCGAGCTTTATCCGCTCCAGATCCCGGCCGGCGGCCAATGCCTTGCCGTCCGCGTCCAGCACCGCAAAGCGCATGATGAGATGCGGCGCCAGCGCGCTCCAGTCCCAGTCCTCGCGCGGCACCGTCACCCCGGTCATGCGGCGCAGGTGCTTTTCCATCTGGTCGAGCAGCCGGCCCTCGAAGGGGGTCATGGCCGCCAGCAGCGCCTCGGCGAAGTTGGGCGCCGGCACAAAGTGCTTGCGCATCGGCTTGGGCAGGGATTTTATCAGCGCAATCAGCAGCTCCCGGCGCAGGCCCGGCACCTGCCACTCGAAGGGCTCGGCCGCCACCTGGTTGAGCAGCGGCAGCGGAATGCGCACCGTCACCCCGTCTTCGTCCTTGCCCGGCTCAAACTGGTACTCCAGCGGCAGGTTCAGGCCATCGTACTGCCAGGCATCCGGGTAGTCACGGGTGGTCACCGCCCCGGCCCGCTCGTTCAGCAGCATCTCTTCGGTAAAGTGCAGCCGCTCGGGATTGTCCTTGCGCGCCTTCTGCCACCACTTGTCGAAATGGCGGATGGAAACGATGTCCGCCGGCAGCCGTTCGTCGTAAAAGCGGAACAGGGTTTCGTCGTCGATCACCAGATCCCGGCGGCGGGACTTGTGCTCCAGGGTCTCGGCCTGCTCCAGCAGGGCCCGGTTATGATGGAAGAACTCGTGGCGGGTGGCCAGTTCCCCTTCCACCAGCGCCTGGCGGATAAACAGCTCGCGGCACAGTTTGGGGTCCACTTCGGAATAGTTCACCCGCCGGCGCACCACCACCGGCAGGCCGAACAGGGTCTGGCTCACATAGCCCATCACCGCGCCCTGCTTCTTGGACCAGTGCGGCTCGCTGTAGCTGGACTTGAGCAGGTGCGCCCCCGCCTCCTCCAGCCAGGGCTGGTCCACCTTGGCGGCGATGCGGCCGTACAGGCGCTGGGTTTCGGTCAGCTCGGCCACCATCAGCCAGCGCGGCGGCTTCTTGGCCAGGGCCGAACCCGGCACCAGCACGAAGCGGGCGTTACGCGCGCCCAGGATGTCCTTCTTGTCACCGTCGCGCATGCCCACCTGGCTCAGCATGCCGGTGAGCAGCGCCCGGTGCAGGCTGTTGTAGTCGGCGGGCTCGCTGTTGAGGGCAAAGCCCAGCTCGCGCACCACCAGCCGCAGTTGGCTGTAGATGTCCTGCCACTCGCGCACCCGCAGGTAGTTGAGAAATTCCTTGATGCACTGTTTGCGGAACTGGTTACCGCTGAGCGCCTTTTGCTGCTCCTTGAGGTAGTTCCACAGGTTCAGGTAGGCGACAAAGTCGGAATCGCTGTCGGCGAAACGGCGGTGCATTTCGGCGGCGGCCTGCTGCTTGTCGAGCGGGCGCTCGCGCGGATCCTGGATGCTGAGCGCGGCGGTGATCACCATCACCTCGGTCACGCAGCCGTAATCCCGCGCCGCCAGCACCATGCGCGCCAGCCGCGGGTCCACCGGCAGGCGGGACAAATCCTGGCCCAGTTGGGTGAGCTTGAGCTCGCCCTGGTGGCCGGTGACCGCGCCCAGCTCTTCCAGCAGGCGGATGCCGTCCGAGATGTTCTTGTTGTCCGGCGCCTCCACAAAGGGGAAGGCGGAAATATCGCCCAGCCCCAGGGAGAGCATCTGCAAAATGACCGAGGCCAGGTTGGTGCGCAGTATCTCCGGATCGGTAAATTCCGGCCGGTTTAAAAAGTCGTCTTCGCCGTAGAGGCGGATGCAGATGCCCGCCTCCACCCGGCCGCAGCGGCCCATGCGCTGGTTGGCGCTGGCCTGGGATACGGGCTCGATGGGCAGCCGCTGCACCTTGGTACGGTAGGAATAGCGGCTGATGCGCGCCGTGCCCGGATCGATCACGTAGCGTATGCCGGGCACGGTGAGCGAGGTTTCCGCCACGTTGGTGGCCAGCACGATGCGCCGCCCCCTGTGGGATTCGAAAATGCGATTCTGCTCGGCGTTCGACAACCGCGAGTAGAGCGGCACTATCTCGGTGTGACGCAATTCGAGCTTGTTCAGCGCGTCGGCGGTGTCGCGAATTTCCCGCTCGCCGTTCATAAAGATGAGGATGTCGCCCGGGCCTTCCCGGGTGAGCTCGGTCACCGCATCGAAAATGCCCTGCAACTGGTCGCGCTCGGTGTCATCCTCCACCAAGGGGCGGTAGCGCAGCTCTACCGGGTAGGTGCGGCCGGACACCGAAATAATGGGCGCGCCCTCGAAGTGGTTGGAAAACCGCTCCGGATCGATGGTGGCCGAGGTGATGATAAGCTTGAGATCGGGCCGCCTGGGCAGCAGTTGCTTGAGGTAGCCCAGGATAAAGTCGATATTGAGGCTGCGTTCGTGGGCCTCGTCGATGATGATGGTATCGTACTGGCGCAGCATGCGGTCCTGCTGGATTTCGGCCAGCAGGATACCGTCGGTCATCAGCTTTACCTGGGTCTCATTGCTTACCTGGTCGTTGAAGCGCACCTTGTAGCCGACCCGCTCACCCAGCTCGCATTCCAGCTCTTGCGCCAGCCGGCTGGCCACGCTGCGGGCCGCCAGCCGCCGGGGCTGGGTATGACCGATGGTGCCTTCTATGCCAAGGCCCAGTTCCAGGCACATCTTGGGGATCTGGGTGGTTTTGCCCGAGCCGGTTTCGCCGGCGATGATCACCACCTGGTGGTCGCGAATGGCGTCCTTGATGGTCTCGCGCTTTTCGCTTACCGGCAGTTGCGGCGGATAGTGGATGGGGCTTTGCAGTAATTCCAGCCTGCGGTCGCGCTCGGCCATGGAAGTCGCCACTTCCAGGGCGATGCGCTCCAACAGCGGCTGCCGCTTGGCCTCGGGCAGTTTTTCCAGCCCCTGCAACCGGCGACGAAACCGCCCCCGCTGCGCGCCCCGGCACTCTTTCAGCCTTGCCTGCAATTGTTCAACCGACTGCGCCAAACCCAACCCCATTCGCTCATGTTAAAACTGGCGCGCAGTCTAGCAGAAAGCGGGGCGGGAATGGAGCCGTCAGCTCATCGCCTGCAGCAACAACAGCAGTTCCCCATGACGATGGCAGCCGGTTTTATGATAAATGGAGCGTTGGGTGGTTTTTACGGTTTCCAAGCTGACATGGCGCTCTTCGGCTATCTGCCTGTTGTCGCACCCCCGGGCCAGCAGCCGGAGATGCTCGGTTTCGGCCCGGCTCAGGGAAAACAGGCAGGCCAGGCTCTTGATATCAATCCGGGCCGGCAGGCCGGGATCCTTGATCATCACCAGCCAATAGCGGCTATCCGGCAGCCGGAGCAGATGAACGGCCTGAAAAGCGCAGGGCATTTTTATCACCTGCTGGGCGCTGTCGACCAGGGAGAGCAGCACCTCCCCGAAGCGGATGACACCACCCCCGTCGCCACGCATCAGCAGTTGGCCGCCATCATCCCGCATGATGGTGTCCCCCAGCCGCAACAGGGCCTGGGCACTCTGATTACCAAGCAGCACCTGGCCGTTTTCATCAATGATCAGCTGTGGCCGGTCCGACAGGTTGAGCCATCTTTCCAGGCAGCGGCTGAGGGATCGCAGCCGGTTCAGTTGCCAGAAATGCTGTTGCCACTGCTGCAGTTGCAAGGCCAGCCACTGCAGTTGGGATGCCAGCTGGCCATACTGTCCTTTAAGGGTCACGACCAAAGCGCCGCGGCAGTGGCTGCTGGGAGCATAAAGGGAGCGGAACCAGTAGCGGCCCCTCAGCCGGGTTTGGCAGTGATGGAGCAAGGGTTGCAGTTCACTCAGTGGTCGGTAACCGGTGCCGCCGTCGAAGCAGCGGCACTGCCGGTGATGTTGCCAGTTGACCTCAGGAGGTGCCAGCACCAGGGTGATGCCTTCCAGATCCATCGCCTGGCAGAGGTCGTCGAAGATGGGGCAATAGCCATCAACACCCGTATGGCAGTGGTAGAGCCGCGTAAACAGTGGCAACAGCATATCCGTATGCTTCATTTCGCTCTCTCCCGCTCATTATTGGTATTTTTATCATCACCAAGCCTAGTAGGCTGGACAAGATTTGACCAGAAAGGGCGATTGCGTTAGAGATAACGCGACACCAGCAGGATACACCACCCCACTCCAGCCAAAGCGCTCCACAACCCCACAAAAACATTTAACTCACTGTTTTAATTAAATTTAAATATAAAAAAACTGTCATTAAAAGCCCCCTCAACCCACCCTTTCCCGCCAGAAATGGGGAGACAAACTGCCAAAAACAGACGCTAGAAGACGTACAGCAAGAAATATCCAAAAAAATTGCAAAATACCGATTGAAAAGGCAACAGTATGGCCGTATATTGTGTTTACAGACCACTGTTGAGGAAGGTAAAAAATGAAAGAGTTAGTTGTAACCGTCATTTTTACAGTCTGTGCGGCCTTAATCGCCGTTTCTGCACCTTCCTTGGCACAATTATAACTGAGCCCGGGAAGACAGGACTGTAAAGCATTAAGAAATAACAATATTTCCTGTTAATAAAAAAGGCGCCTTTCGAGGCGCCTTTTTAGTTTTTCCAGCTTAACCCTACATCGGGGCCACGCTCATGTTGCTGCCGGAGCCGATCATCCGTACCCGCTGGCCCGCTTGCCAGGTACGATCGGCCTTTTGTACCACCACCAGGTGTTCGCCGCCGTCGGTACGGATCTCCAGTTCCACCGCGTTGACCTGGCTGACTTTGTCCTCGACCCGGGACCCCACCATGGCACCGGCAATGGCGCCGGCCGCGGTGGCCAGTGAACGACCAGTGCCGCCGCCCACCTGGCTACCCAGCACACCGCCGACCACGCCACCGCCCACGGTACCGATCAGGTTGGGGTTTTCTTCACCAGCCTGGATGGTCACCGGACGCGCCGATACCACGGTGCCGTAGGTCACGGTCTGCGCCTGTTTGGCGGTTCTGCCGCTGTATACATCGCCGGAATAGACATCGGGATTGGCACAGCCCGCCAGGCTGAGCGCCCCCGCCACGGTGATGATAGATAGTGCTTTCAGTTTCATCAGTTCCCCCTGTTGAACATAAAGGTATTTATTATTGTTTTTGGGTTGCTGAGAGTATAGACCAGCGGTTTTCGCGGCTGGTTTCATTCGCTGACGGTGCCGGCCGCTACCGGCAGTGTACCCCGTGATGATTAATAAGGAAAAAACACACAAAGGAAGGCGTCAGGAACTGACGGAACCGGCTTGAATCCCGATGCCATGACCTCCCCCCGTTGCGGAAGAAGAAGCCATGGCATGATCAGGCACCGCCAAACAGGATACGCCACCAACTGACCCGGCGTTCCTTGTGATATTGCTTGCGCAGCTCATCCACCTGCTGCAGCCGCTGCCGGGCCAGGGCATGATCGTTGGCCAGGGCCGCCTGTTCGGCAGCGTTGATGGCAACCAGCACTTCGCGCAGGCCCTGCCGATAGACGTCTGCCTTATCCGCCGGAAACTGCGCCTGCTTTGCGGTTTCGGCCAGTTCCGCCAACTCCGCCAGGCGAGGCAGCAGGCTGTCGATATCCTCGGCCCGGTGCGCCTGCTTGTAGGCCAGCCCCATGTTTTTCATGGTGGTTTCCAGATTGACCACGGGGCTGGCCTGCACCAGGGAAAGCGGTGCGGCAATCAGCATACCGGCCAACATACAACGGGACAAAGTAGACATATAGCGCATCGGCATACCTGTGTTGCTTGAAATGAAGAGCAACTATAGCCGATCCGCCGGGCGGGATGAATGATTCAGGGCCGTCACCGCGGAATCCTTGCCGGCAATGCGATTGCAATCGCACCTACGATCTTATTAAGGGCAGACGTTCATGACATATTGCACCGACGCCCCTCTCAGGCGGCGTCGCCCAGGGGCTTGTCCAGCACCAGGCGCACCAGCAGCAGCCACAGGGCCCAGCCCGCCACCAGCAGGATGATAAAGAGGAAAAGGCCGGTCTGGAATTTTTCCAGCATCATGCCCGCTATCATGGGCCCGGTGAGCGAGCCGATGCTGTAGGTGAACATCAGCTTCTGGGTCATCTTCACCAGCGCCCGGCCGTGCATCTTTCCGCAGGCGTAGGACATGGTGGTGGGATACAAGGTGAACACCCCCGCCCCCAGCAACGCAAAGGCCAGGATCAGCACGCTGTCGCCGCTGAACTCCCACAGCAGCAGGCAGCCGGCGCCTATCATCAGGGTCTGCGCCGCCATCATGGTGCGCTTGCCCAGGCGATCGGCCAGGCTGCCGTTGGGCAACTGGAAGGCCATGCCGCAGAGAATGAGCCAGGCCATGTAGAGGCCGATTTCATCGCCCCGGGCCAGTTGCTGCAACTGGATGGGCATCAGCGCATAGAGGGCGCCCAACAGCATGCCGGCCACCAGGCAGCCCGCCAATCCCAGGGCCCGGTCGACCCTGGGCGGCTTGCCGCTGTTGGCATTGGCACCGGCTTCGGCGCTCAGATCCGGGCGCCTCGCCCACAACAGGGGTAGCATGGCCAGGCCACACAGGCCGGTGGCCAGCCAGAAACCGCCGTGGCCGGCGGCGGGGATCCAGTCGATAAACAGCTGGCTGATGCCGTAGCTGAAGTAATAGATAAGCATGTAACGGGCCATGGCGCTGGAGCGACGATGCAGCGGCGCTACCCCCAGTACCCAGCTTTCCACCGCCACGAAGCTCACCGCCGCCGCCATGCCCGCCACCATGCGCAGCGCCAGCCACAGGGGTAGCAGGCTGGTCCAGGTGAGGGCCATCGCCGCCAGGGCCAGGGTCATGCTGCAGAGGATCAGGGCGCGTACGTGGCCCAGGCGCTGGATCAGCTTGTCGGCAAAAAAGCTGGCACCCAGCATGCCGAGGTAAAACGCCGAGCCCACCAGGCCGATTTGTGCCGCCGGCGCCCCCAGATCATTCAGGTACACGGCAACCAGGGTCACCAGAAAGGCGTTGCCCAGGGTCAGCAGGATCAAATGGGTGTACAGGGGGATTAAGTGCATGGCGCCTCCGGATTTTGAGGCGCGCATTCTAGGTGGGGCTAAATGGCAAGTACAACGAGAAAAATTTGTGAGTTACCGCAAATTTTTTATGTTTAACCAATGTTACCGGAAATATGCCAGATAATGCCCTGACCAAGGGTCAATGCTCCGATCATCAGCAAGGCGGCAACCGCAATCACCGGCGGTTTTGTCTGCTCTTTTCGCAGCAGCGGGGCGAACCACACCAGGGCACCGAACAGCACGGCACCGCTCACTTGTACGAAGGGCATAACCAGCGGCTGCAGTTGCTGCTCGTCAATGCCGATGGCCCGCACCAGCAGGGCCAGCAACCACAAGATGCCGAATACCGAGCCCGCCAACGGCAGCAGGATGTTGAAGGCCTGCAACCGGTGCCTGGCGCGTACCATGATCAGGTGGGCAAAGACACAACCGCCGGTACCGGCGGCCAGCAGCGCCCACACCGGTCCCATCAGCCAACCCAACCAGAGGCCATACAATACGGCCAGGCCCAGGGCCGGATAGTGCCAACTCAGCCCCAGGCTGCGCTTGCCCTGGAGCCTGGCCTGATACAGCACGGTGCCCAGCCCCGCGACCAGTGCCAGGCCGCCCAGCCACAACAGGGGCCGGGGAGCACCGGCTTCCACCCCCAGCATCAGCGCCAGGCCGAATACCGCCCAGGTCGACAGCATGCCGTCACTGATCCGCCGCCGCTGGCCCGGGCACAGATCCCCGTTGCGCAATATCCAGAGCAGCAGGCCCAGCGCCGCGATGGCGGTCAGTGCCAGAGGCGCAAACAGCCGCGCCGGCAACAGTTCAGTCATCAGTGTTCTCTCCTTCGATTAAAACCGCGCTAGTTTACCGTTGTCGGCGGGCAATCGCGACTATGCGGGCAAACATCCGCCGTAATTCCGCCGGCACCAGCTGCGGGCCCTGCAATTCGATGGACTCCACCACCGCCAGCGCCATGCCCGGCTTGCTGCGTCGGCTCAGGGCCCGTTCGATGATGCGCGTGGCCGGGGTATGTTTGTCGTGAATTTGCGCCTCTTGCCGAAAAACCGGCTCCAGGCCGTTATAAAACAGATAATGCTCGATATCGGAACGAGGCAGTACCGTCAGGTGATCCACTTCCCGTTCGCCGCGCAGCATGCTGCGCACACCCTGGGCATACTTCTGCCCGGCCTCGTCACCGTCGGTCAGCAGGTGCCAGCCGATACCGAAGTCGCGCGCCACCTTGATCAGCGGGCTGTGGCCGCACTGGGCGAACTCGATGATACGAATGCCCTCGGCGGGCAGCACGTAACCGCAGATCCGCGCCAGTTCAGACAGCAGCCAGATCTCGGTTTCGCCTTCCACCAGCAGCCAGTAGCGGGCAAACAGCGACATGGGCCGGTTGATGCGCACATGGAAGGCGATGCGGCGCATGTCCTCCCCACTGTATTTTTCGTTGCCAATCTGGAAACTGCGGGTTTCATGCTCCACCCGCACCAGCCGGCGCAGGTGGTTGAGCGGAAAGGCGGAGAGCAAATCGCCGGAATTGGTGGTCACCAGCTTCTGCCCCGGAAACCGCTCCAAAATTCCCCAGGTAACCGCCAGCATGGTGGGATGCAACCGGCTTTCCGGATCCTCTATCAGCAGCAGCGGGCGGGAACCGACCTCGATGGGACGGCCTCCCCGCGCCTGCAGTATGGTGCGGGCCACGGACGAGAGCGCCAGCGACAGCCCGCTTTCCTCGCCCATCGGCTGCCAGTCGTTGAGCTTGCCCAACTGGCTCAGGGTCACCGGGTGCACGGCGATGTCCTTGGCCCGGCGGGGTGCCCGGCTGGTGGCGCCCTGGGGGGTAAAGTAGTGTTCGAACAGCTGGCGCACCGCATCCAGCCCGGCCTTGATGTCTTGCTGGCTCAGCTCTTCTTCTTCCGCCAGTTGCTCGCTCAGGCGGGTCAGCAATTGCTCGTAGTCGCCGTTCAGGTTGACGATGGGCAGGTCTTCCGGTGCACCACGGGAGTCGCGCAGGCGAAACACCGGGTTCATTTCAATCAGGTAATGCGCCAGCTGGGCGGCATTGTCCAGCTCAATGGGGATGCCGGCGGCGTCGATAAAATCATGCTCGCTCACCACACCCTGCGCGGTTCGCCTGGCCCGGGCGCGGTAATGCACCCGGTGAAAGCTGTCCTTGTGCCTGACCCACACCGGTTCGAGCCGGGCCAGGCGAGCGGAATGCTCGCTGATGCCGGGCCGGTGCTCGCGGTAGCTGAGCACTATCTGCAGTTCGTCGGCGGTGGCGTTCTGCTCGGTGCGGTAGAAGTCGTCTTCCACGAACTGGTAGCAGCCGGCCCCCTGCCCCAGCAGCCGCCACAGGGCCCGGAACAGGCTGGTTTTTCCCCAAGAGTTTTCCCCCATCAGGGCCGTGCTCTGATCCAGGTGCAGTGACATCTGGTTGAGGCCCATAAAATTGCGGATTTGAATATGTTCAAGGTACATGTGCGATATCCGTTGGGGAAAGGAGCAGGCGGTCAGCTACGATACAGCACCTTGATCAGATGATAGCCGAAACGGGTTTTAACCGGTCCCTGCACCTTGAGCTCGGGGCCGCCGAACACCGCCTTGTCGAAAGGCCCGACCATGTCGCCCTTGTTGAATTCGCCCAAGTCGCCGCCGCGCTTGCCGGACGGGCAGATGGAGTGTTTCTTGGCCAGCTTGCCGAAGTCGGCGCCCTTGTCCAGTTGTTGCTTGAGCGCCAGGCACTCGGCTTCGGTTTTGACCAGTATGTGCAGGGCACAGGCTCGCTTTGCCATTGAAGAAGTCCGGGTAAATAAAGAAACAAAGGGCAAGTGTGCCAAAAACCGAGGATGGGGGGAAGCCGGAAGCCGGAAGCCGGAAGCCGGAAGCCGGAAGCCGGAAGCCGGAAGAGTATGCTCCGGCTCTCATGCCATGCGTGAGAGCCGGATCGTGACAAAGCACCGGAGTAATCGGTGGTCACTCCGGCGAAGGCGGGAGTCCAGTGCACTATGCCATGGACCACCGCTTTCGCGGAGGTGACTACGACTAAAAAACAGTGCTGACCCTATCAGGCTACGGCCAGGGCCACGGTGTCGGCGTGGGTCTGCACCAGTTCGTCGTGCAGCGAAACCACCGCCTGCTCGTAGTATTCGTCATCCACGATAAACTGCATTTCCACCGCCCGCAGCGACTGGTGCACGGCGCGTACCGGCACGTCCGCCCTGTTCAGGGCCCCCACCGAGCGGGCCAGCAGGCCGGGAATGCTCATGTCGCTGCCCACCGCCGACACCAGCGACACCTTGTGGGTGTTGACATCGGCGTTCTCGAAGCGGCGCTGCAGCGAACCGACCAGGCGGCGCACCTGCTTGCGGTTGCCGGCCACATAATAGGTCAGGGTGTTGGCGTTCATGTCCTTGGCCACCAGGTTGAGCTGCATCTTGTCCAGCTCGTCGGTAAAACCCTCGGCATAGTGGGACACCCGGCCGACCATGTCCTGGTCGAACAGCTCCACCGCAAACAGGTTGCGACGGCCGGCCACCATCTCCACGCAGGGCGAGGGGCTGCGGTAGTCGGTGGTGATCAGGGTGCCTTCGTGATCCGGTTCGAAGGTGTTGCGCACCCGCAGCGGAATATCCTGCTGGCGCAGTCCCTTGGCGGCCTGGGGGTGAATGGCCTCCATACCGAGGTTGGACAGTTGGTCGGTCACGTCGTAGTTGGTGCGGCCGATGGGAATGACCTGATCCTCCCCCGCCAGGCGCGGATCGGCGCTGCTCA
The DNA here is from genome assembly GCF_041950555.1 of Zobellella sp. DQSA1. Taxonomy (GTDB): domain Bacteria; phylum Pseudomonadota; class Gammaproteobacteria; order Enterobacterales; family Aeromonadaceae; genus Oceanimonas. Next base: position 1,835,114 of record NZ_CP169531.1, on the reverse strand, counting down.
GGTGATATTCCTTGTGGATGATGGCCTCGCGCGCGCCGCTGAGCACCGCCAGCCGGCTGAAGGTCATTTCACTATAGCCCCGGTCGAAGCTGCTCATCAGCCCTTCCTTGCAATGGGCATAACCGGTGACCACCGGCAGCTGGCTGGACAAATCCACCCGGTCCAGCGCCTGGCGGAGCACCTCGTCCAGCGGCAGCGCCTCGTCGGTGCGCCAGCCGGTCAGATCCATCAATACCGCATTGACGCCGCTCTGGCGCAGGTAGAGCACCATGTTGTGGGCGCTGTGGGCCTCGCCCATGGCCGCCAGCAATTCGCGGATGGTCTGCAACTGCTCAGCCAGCTGGAACTGGCCGAAGGCACACACCTGGCGCAGGTGATGCAGACAGTCGCGAATGCCGGCGATACGCTCGTTGAGGAAAGAGTCCGCCAGCATCCGCTCCGGGGTGTTGGCAAACATCTGTTCGTTGATGTGCAACATGTGCTGATTGACGTTATCCAGTGCCTGCTCCCAGGCGCTGTCGTCCTCGGCATCCGCGTAGGTGGCGTACACGCCCGGCGCGCCGGTGCGCTTGCACTCCAGCAAGCCGTCGGTGATGCCGCCAAAGGCCGACACCACCAGCATACGCTGATAGAACTCACCGGCCTTGCGCTTGTGTAACACGATATTGTCGCGCACCGCCCGGTACTGGCTCATGGAGGTGCCGCCGATTTTTTCAACTGTGTGTACCACAATGACTCCCGTTTGTTCTTTTATATGACGATGGTAGCTGCAGGACGCACATTTTCAGTGGGCCTGGGGATGACCCCTGCCCAGTGAAAATGTCCGTATCGGGGGCCGGAGCCCCCATTCAGCCTCAGTTGCCGGCGGTTTCTGCTTCCAGCGGATAGACGCCATCGGCGTCGTGCACTTCCTTGCCGGTGAGCGGCGGGTTGAACACGCAAGCCAGCTTCATGTCTTCACTGCCGCCGCGCAGCAGGTGCTCGTCGTGCTTATCAAGGATATACAGGGTGCCGGGCTCGATGGGATAGACCTTGCCGTCGGCCAAGGTTTCGATCTCGCCGTTACCGCTCATGCAGTACACCGACTCCAGGTGGTTCTGGTAATGGATATGGGTTTCGGTATCGGCATAAATGGTCGTGATATGGAACGAAAAGCCCATGTTGTCGCTTTTCAGCAGCATCCGGGTGCTTTCCCAGGTGCCGGTCTCGGATTTTACCCGACGCTCGCTTTGTTCACATTCGGCAAGAGTACGTACGATCATGCTGTTTCCTTTCTATTCTGAATCATCTGCCTTGGCAGGAATTAAACGTCTGATGGCGAGCCGGAAGTTCAGGACGCCTTGCTCAGGCGCTCGCCGGCGGTCTCGTTGACGGCCTGCTCCAGCCAGTCCAGCCCCTGGGTCAGCTCGGCTTCGGTAATGACGAGCGGACACAGGCACTTGACCACTTCATCATTGGGTCCGGCGGTTTCGATAACCAGGCCGAGTTCGAACGCCTTGGAGGTGATCACATCGGCAATGTCGCCGCTACGGCAGGCAATGCCCTGCATCATGCCCCGGCCTTTCACCTTCTCGAACAGCTGCGGGTGCTTGTCTACCATGGCCTGCAGGCGGCGGGTCAGCAGTTCGCCCTTGGCCTTCACCTCGAGGGCGAAGGCGTCGTCCTGCCAGAAGATTTCCAGTGCCTTGCGGGCGGTAACAAAGGCATGGTTGTTGCCGCGGAAGGTACCGTTATGCTCGCCCGGCTCCCACTGGTCCAGTTCGGGGCGCATCAGCACCAGCGCAAAGGGCAGGCCCATGCCACTCAGCGATTTGGACAGGGTAATGATGTCCGGTTTGATGCCGGCGGGCTCGAAGCTGAAGAAGGTGCCGGTACGGCCACAGCCGGCCTGGATATCGTCGACAATCATCAGGATGTCGTGCCGGCGGCAGATTTTCTCCAGGCGCTGCAGCCATTCGATAGAGGCAACATTCAGACCGCCCTCGCCCTGCACCACCTCGAACAGCACCGCGGCCGGCTTGTCCAGGCCACTGGAATTGTCGTTCAGCATGGTTTCGAACAGCAGCAGGCTGTCTTCGCCGGCGCCGGGGTAGCCGTCATACGGCAGGCGGCTCACGTTGGCCAGCACGGTGCCGGCACCGCCACGGTGATGCTGGTTGCCGGTAGCGGCCAGGGCACCCAGGCTGACGCCATGGAAACCGTTGGTGAAGGCCACAATATTGTCACGGCCGGTCACCTTGCGCGCCAGCTTCATCGCCGCTTCCACCGCGTTGGTGCCGGTGGGGCCGGTAAACTGGGCCACGTGCCCCATGCCGCGCGGCTTGAGGATGATGTCCTGCAATGCGGTCAGGAAGGCCGCCTTGGCGGAGGTGTGCATATCCAGGCCGTGGGCAATGCCGTCGGCCTGGATATACTCAATCAGTGCCGCTTTCAGGGCAGGATGGTTATGGCCATAGTTCAGGGTGCCGGCGCCGGCCAGGAAGTCCAGGTAGCGCTTGCCGCCTTGGTCGTGCAACCACACACCCCGGGCTTGATTGAAGACCACCGGAAAAGAGCGGGCGTAGGTTTGTACACTGGATTCCATTACATCAAAAATACTCATATCGACTCCTTAAAGTCCTGAGTTCAAATCTAAACATCGAAAATAACGCGAACGGGTGGCCGAGCGGATCAGCCGAGGGCGATGCGGTAGAGGATTTCGCTGTTGCTGTTGCCGTTAAAGTGGCGGTGTTGATCGAAGAGCACGTGACGCACTCCCTGTCCCTTGCCCCGGCTGCGGGCCAGGCTCTCGAACAGCGCCCAGGAAGGGGCGTTGTCGGCGGTGATGGTGGTCTCGACATGGGTGACGCCGTTACAGGCGGCAGAGCCCAGTATGGTCTCGAGCAGGGTGCGGGCCAGGCCCTCGCCGCGGGCGCGTTTATCTATGGCTACCTGCCACACAAAGAGAGTGCCTGGATCTGTGGGCTTGCGGTAGGCAGAGATAAACCCCAGCAACGAGCCGTCTTCTTCGTCTTCGGCCAGCATGCAGGTGTCGGCAAAATGCAGACATTGCAACAGATTGCAGTAGGTAGAGTTGGTGTCCAGCGGTTTACAGCGGGCGATCAGGCGATTCACCTCATAACCGTCGGTAGACTTGGGGTGGCGCAACAGTAGTTGCAGGCCAACAGTAGTATCCGTGTCCATATCCATCATTTATAGGCCTAATCAGTTTTAGTTAGTAGGCGAAGCAAAAAACCCTTATTAACCTAACAAATCACTGATAAATTGCAAGTCGATCACCATTAAATTAATTTGAACAGCATGCATTTTAGCGTTTTATTCTTATCAAAAATGCGCGCAAGCACGCAATGAAAACCCCTACTGATGCGGCTTTCCCCACCCGGCCGCCCCGCCCTGTGGCAGAAAATTAATGGCCGCTCCGGGCCCGCGCCGGCGGCAGCTGCTACTATGAATGCAGTGGTGATGCTGTTATCGCCGCGCTGTCAGACCAACACGGAAATACACTATGAGCACCAAAGAAACAGGGACCGTAAAATGGTTCAACGAGGAAAAAGGCTTTGGATTCATCTCCCGCACTTCGGGAGCGGATCTGTTCGTTCACTTCTCCTCCATACAGGGTGATGGCTTTAAAACCCTCAAAGAGGGCCAGCCGGTCAGCTTTGTAGTCACCCAGGGAAAAAAAGGACCACAGGCTGAAGAAGTGGAACTGATTTGATCCCCAAGCAGGCGGCACAGCGGTGCCGCCCAGCCCATGGGTTGACAATCCGGACACGGCCGAGAAATGCCTGCGAAAGCACAACATCGACGCCGTGATTGTCGTTTAAAATCGGTGAATAACAGGATATTGCCGCCAAAGTTCACGATAGCCCGCCATCTTCCGAGTATGTCCAGCACCGCGCAAGAGCCGTTCCACAGGCCAGGCAGCCTCTTTTTTCCGCATTTCCTGGCGTAAAATTCGGCCATGGGCATGCCAAAAAACATCCATGCAAAGACTTTTCATGACACGTGAAAAAAATTGATTTTGCGTCCCGGCATGCAGTGCCATACTTTCCGCGATCTATAGAGCCACTTAGAGTGAGAGTGAATATGAGCTTTGAGTCACCCAAGCCTTTTCAGGACTTCGCCCACTTCCCTCGCGGGTTGCGTCGTTGTGGCGAGTTTACGGTGGCGGAAGCCCAATTGCTTGAGCAATGCGGCCATGCCATGCTGGGGTTGTACACCGGACAGCGGGCACCGGCCACCGATGAAGAGCAACGTTTTATCGAGCAGGTTCAACAAGGGGCAGCCCCGGAAAGCCGCCATGCCAAAGTCTGGCTGAAGTACCTGAAGGTCATCGGTCCCAAGCGCGTACACCGCCTGTGTACTCCCATGGCATCAGGCAGCGGCGACGAAGACTACGAGCCGGTAGAAGACACTGCCGAGTAACTCCCTACCGAGGCCGGATTATTTCCGGCCTTTTTGCTGGTGTCCGTTTCCCCACCGGTTAAAACACCGGCAGTAACAGTGTTATCCCCCGGTTTCCGCCCCATCTTGGCTTGGGTTCACCGCTCCGCTCACGCATAATGTCACCATCCGTCAAGGCAGATGCATCAGAACCACTATGAACGAACAGGCACAGCCCACATTTTTCTTTCATGACTACGAAACAGCCGGGATCAGCCCGGCCCTGGACAGGCCGGTGCAGTTTGCCGGCATTCGTACCGATGCCGAGCTGAACGAAATTGGTGAGCCGGTGATGTTCTACTGCCGGTTGCCAAGTGACTACCTGCCTTCGCCCGAAGCGACGCTGATCACCGGCATCACCCCGCAGAAGGCCCAGCAGGAAGGGCTGTGCGAGGCCGACTTTATCGCCCGCATCCACGGCGAGTTCAGCACGCCCGGCACCTGTATCCTCGGCTACAACAATATCCGTTTCGACGATGAAGTCACCCGCCATACCCTGTATCGCAATTTCTACGACCCTTACGCCTACAGCTGGCAGCAGGGCAATTCCCGCTGGGATCTGCTGGACGTGGTGCGCGCCTTCTACGCCCTGCGTCCGGACGGTATCCACTGGCCGGAAGACGAAGACGGCAAGCCGAGCTTCAAGCTGGAGCGCCTGACCGCGACCAACGGCATCGAGCACGGCAACGCCCACGACGCCCTGGCCGACGTGCGTGCCACCATTGCCCTGGCCCGGCTCTTGCGCAAGGCGCAACCCAAGCTGTTCGACTACCTGTTCGAGCTGCGCAACAAGCACAAGGTGAAGGCGCTGATCGATGTGATCGGCAACACGCCCCTGGTGCATGTGTCCGGCATGTTCTCGGCCTGGCAGGGCTGTGCCAGCTGGATTGCGCCCCTGGCCTGGCACCCGGACAACGCCAACGCGGTGATTTGCGTCAACCTGGCGATGGACCTGAGCCCCCTGCTGGAGCTGGATGTGGAACAGCTGCGCGAGCGGCTCTATACCCGACGGGAAGCGCTGGGGGAACTGGCGCCGGTGCCGGTGAAGCTGGTGCACATCAACAAGTGCCCGGTACTGGCCAAGGCGGCGGCCCTGACCGAGCAGCGGGCCGACGCGCTCGGTATCGATCGCGCCCGCTGCCGCCAGAGCCTGGATCTGCTGCGCCACCACCCGGAAATCCGCGCCAAGGTGGTGGAGCTGTACCAGCAGGAGCGGGAGTTTCCCCCGGTGACCAATGTGGATGCGGCCCTGTACCAGGGCGGCTTCTTCAATGACGCCGACAAGGCCGCCATGGCCATGGTGCGCAGCAGCAGCCCCGAGGCGCTGGCCACCCTGCCGCTGCAGTTCAACGATGCCCGCCTGCCCGAGTTGCTGTTCCGTTACCGGGCCCGCAACTATCCCCATACCCTGGATGAACAGGAATGGCAGCGCTGGCGGCTGCACTGCCAGGAGCTGCTGGCCGGCCAGGCCGAACCCTATATGCACCGACTGGAACAATTGGTGATCGAACATCAGGATGATGAACGCAAGCTGGCCCTGCTGCAGGCGGTGGCCCGTTACGTGCAATCCCTGTAAGAGTCATGCCATGAAACTGATACGCGACTTTGCGGTGATCCTGGCCTGCCTGCTGGTGGGCAAGGGCATCGCCGCCCTGCTGCCCTTTGCCTTCCCGGGCAGCATCCTCGGCCTGTTCCTGCTGTTTTTCCTGCTAAGTACCCAGCTTATCCCGCTGGCCTGGGTGCACGACGGCGGCCAGTTGATCCTGCGCCATATGGCGCTGCTGTTCATTCCGGTGGCGGCCGGCCTGCTCGGCTATGCGGACGTGCTGAGCCAGGGCCTGGGGCTAATCATCGGCTCGGCCCTGAGCGGTCTGGTGCTGATCCTGCTGGTGGTAGGCCGGCTCTATCAGAGGATGCAGTCATGATGCTCTGGCTCGCCATACCGCTCACTGCGCTGCTCTACCTGCTGGTCAAGAAACTGGCGCGCCGGGTGAAAAGCCCCCTGGTTAATCCCATTCTGCTGCCGGCGCTCGTCATCATCGGCCTGCTGCTGCTCACCGGCCAGGATCCCGCCGACTACCAGGCCGGCACCCGGCCGCTCGGCCTGTTGCTGGAACTGGCGGTGGTGGCCTTTGCCCTGCCCCTCTATCAGCAGGCGGCCAAAATTCGCCGCCAGTGGTGGCCCATACTGCTGTGCTGCAGCCTGTCGGTGCTGATCTCGGTGGGCACGACCCTGCTGATCGGCGCCCTGATCCACGCCGAACCGGCGCTGCTGGCTTCCATCGTCACCAAGTCCATCACCACTCCCCTGGCCATGAGCGTGAGCCAGGCCATGGGCGGCATCCCGGCCATCGCCGCCGGCCTGGTGATCATCGTCGGCATGATGGGCGCCATAGTGGGGTTTCCGCTGATGCGGCTGGCGGGCATCCATCATCCGGAAGCCCAGGGCCTGGCCATCGGTGCCGGAGCCCATGCCATCGGCACCGGCGCCGCCGCCGAGGTGGGCGCCGTGCAAGGCGCCTTTTCCTCCCTGGCCATGGTGGTGTGCGGCATCGCCACCGCCGTGCTGGCTCCGCCGCTGTTTCATCTGTACCTTTGGTTCATGTCCTGAGTCCAACTAAGGAGGCTGTGATGGCCCAACCCCTCGACAAGGCACTGCAACAACTACAACTCGATACCCACTGCCGCTTCGGCCCGGCGCAGATCGCCGCCCTGCAACAAGCCACTGGCCTGGAGCAAGACGCCCTGGCCCTGGCCCTGCTGCCGCTGGCCCAGCGAAAGGCGCAGCCAACGGTGTCCGGATTCCGGGTCGGTGCCCTGGCGGTAGCCGGTTCCGGGCACTGGTACCTGGGTGCCAACCTGGAAGTGGACGGCCTGCCGCTCAACCACTCCCTGCACGCCGAGCAGTCCGCCATCGGTCATGCCGCCCTCTGGGGGGAAACCGCCATCGACAAGGTGGTGGTTACCGCCAGCCCCTGCGGCCACTGCCGCCAGTTTATGAACGAGCTGAACCAGAGCAGCCTGGCCATAGTGCTGCCCGAAGTGCGCCAGAGCCTGGCCGAACTGCTGCCCCACGCCTTCGGCCCGGCAGACCTGGGCGTTGACGGCGGCATGCTCACCGCGCCCGCCGGTACCCTCGCCTTCGATACCGAAGACCCGCTGATCCTGGCGGCGATGGAAGAGGCCAACGCCAGCTATGCCCCCTACAGCCAGAACCGGGCCGGTGTGGCGCTACTGCTGGACGACGGCCGCATCTGCCGCGGCCGCTACCTGGAAAACGCCGCCTTCAACCCGAGCCTGAGCCCCATGCAGCTGGCTCTGAGCCAGCTACTGCTGCAGGGGGCCACCCCGGCGCAAATCCGCCAGGCGGTGATGGTGGAGGCCGAAGCCGGGATCCGCCAGCACGACACCGCCGCCCAGACTCTGGCGCGGCTCAGCCCCGTCGCCCTCTACAGCCTGGTGATTTAAGGAGACAGAATGAAGCTCTACCTGTTCGACCATTGCCCCTTCTGCGTCAAGGCCATGATGGCCGCGGGATACGGCGAGCTGGCCGTGGATTACGTTTACCTCGACAACCACGACGTGGCCGCCCGGGAGCGGATGGTGGGCTACAACGCCGTGCCCATACTGGAAAAGGCGGATGGCAGCTTCATGGCCGAGAGTGCCGATATCGTTACCCTGCTGATGGAGCAGAGCCGACACCGCCTGGCCCCGGCCGCCCATGGGGAGCGGATATGCGAGTGGCTGGAGCAGCACCAGCAGACCGTCTGGGGCCTGCTGTTTCCGCGCAACGTGCGCCTGCCGCTGCCGGAATTCGCCAGGGCCGAGGCCATCGACTACTTCACCCGCAACAAGAGCGCCCTGCTGGAGCGCTCCTTCGAGGACGCGCTGGAAGACAGCCCGGCCTATATCGCCAAGGCCGGACAGGCCCTGGCCGAGCTGGACTGGCTGGTGCCGCCCTCGAAGCGCGCAGATGTTCGCCTTGGCTGGGATGATATTCACCTCTTCCCCACCCTGCGCAACCTGACCATGGTCAAGGGGCTGAGCTTCGGTCCAACCCTCGATGCCTACCTGGACGAAGTCTCCCGCCTCGCCAGGGTACCCCTGTACCGGGACATGGCCTGCTGAGCCTGCGACCTTTGGCTAATGGCCGGGCCCCGCCGGACCCGGCTACACTAGGTGCAACATATTATTAACAAGAGGGCGCCGCGCGGCGCCGGGAAGAGGCGCGATGTACTGGCTGAAAATCATCGAAGTGTTGTTGTTGCTGGCCGGGGTGGGGCTGGTACTGGTGGGCACCCTGCGCTATGGCGGCCGCAAGAAGGACTGGCTGGCCCTGCCGAAAATCGTCTTCAACCGGGCAAAAGATCTGACCTTAAGCGAATATCAGTGGCTGCGCTACGGCGGCATACTGCTGTTTGTGGGCGTACTGGTGCGTATCGTCAACCTGACGTTTTATCCGGGATGATAGGCGTCGGGCTGCAGCCGTAGGCGCGGCTTCCACCGCGCACTCCCGCCAACCACATGGAACCGGCACAGTCCGCCACGCGATTGAAATCGCGTCTACCGCCCCGCTTTAATTGGCGAAGGCCTTGCGCCCCATCAGCGAATGGCTGAGGGTGTTGCCGTCCACCAGTTCGAGCTCGCCGCCGATGGGCACCCCATGGGCGATGCGACTGACCCGAACTCCATGACCACGCGCGATATCGGCAATAAAGTAGGCGGTCGCCTCCCCTTCCACGGTGGGATTGGTGGCCAGGATCAGCTCCTCAAAATGCTCGGCGGCCAGCCAGTCGGCCAGCTTGTCCAGCCCCAGCTCTTCCGGCCCCACTCCGTCAAGGGGCGACAGATGCCCCATCAGCACGAAGTAACGGCCCTGGTACTGGCCGGTCTGCTCGATGGCCACCACGTCGGCCGGGCTTTCCACTATGCACAACTGACCGCTGATGGCCCGTTTGGGATTGGCACAGAGGGGGCATATTTCTTCCTCGGTAAAGGTACGGCACTGACGGCAGTGGCCGATATGCTCCAGCGCCTGATCCAGCACATGGGCAAGCCGGCGGCCACCGGCGCGCTGACGCTCCAGCAACGCAAACGCCATCCGCTGGGCCGACTTGGGGCCGACTCCGGGCAACACTTGCAGGCTTTTGATCAGTTCATCCAACAGGGGGCTAAAACGCATGATGAAACTCTTGGAAAGGGAGCTGGAAGCTAGAAGCTGAGATATAAAAACATGGCCGGTCGGGCACCGGTGTTTTCTCCCAGCTTCCAGCTTATGGCTTCAAGCTTTAAAAAGGCATCTTGAAGCCCGGGGGCAACTGCATGCCACCGGTCAGTTCGGCCATGCGGCTCTTGTTCTGCTCTTCGATACGGCGTACGGCATCGTTGACGGCGGCGGCCAGCAGGTCTTCCAACAGTTCCTTGTCGTCTTCCAGCAGGCTGTCGTCGAGCTCGACACGGCGCACCGAGTGGCTGCCGGTCATGGTGACCTTGACCAGGCCGGCGCCGGCCTCACCCACCACTTCCATCTGGGCCAGCTCTTCCTGCAGCTTCTGCATTTTTTCCTGCATCTGCTGGGCCTGCTTCATGATATTTCCAAGTCCACCTTTACCAAACATAGGTTGTCACTCTTAATTGATGGGTTAACAAACGCAGCGCCTTACTGCGCCATGGGTTCAATGCTGTCGCTGTCGAGCACGGCGGCAAAGCGCGAGATAAAAAATTGTACCGCATCATCGGCCTCGATTTCATCTTTAGCACGCACTTTGGCCGCCTGATACAACAGTTGTTCAATTTCAAAAGGAGTCTGCCCCTCTCCCTCACCGATGTGCACCGCCAGGCTGATCGGCGCTTGCTGCCGCTCGTTGAGCACCGTTTCCAGCTCCTGCCGGGTCTTGTCGGTCAGCAGGTGACGGTGCGCGGAGCGCAACCACAGCCGCCACTCGGCGCCGTGGCGCTCCAGGGTACTGTGCATGGCCAGTTGCCGCAGCAGCCCTCCCAGGGACAGGGATGCCACCAGCAGGGTCCATTCGTCCTCGGCCTGGGGCAACAGGCTGGAGGCCTTGAGCGGCGCCGGCCCTGTTCCGGCGGGCGCAGGCCTGACGGCGCTCGTTGCCGGGCCTGAGGGCACGGGGGCGGGTTTGGTAGCCGACGCCGGACGCGGTGTTGTACTAACCGGAACGGGAGCCGGCCCGGCGCGGGCAGGCGCCGGCTCGGTGGCTGTGCTTGCGGGTGCCATCGGCTCGCCCTGCCAGGGGGGCAGGTCGTCGTTATCCCAGGGCATGTCCTCGTAGGCATCGAGCGGCGGCAGCTCGTCCGCCGCCGGCCTGGGCTCGGGGGCGGGTCGCACCGGTACCGGCCTCGGTGGCGCCGTACCCGTTGCCGGTGCCGTCACCAGGGAGGCCTTGGTCTCGACCTTGGCCGCCGGCGGCGCCGATCTTTCCGGCTCCTGGCTGCGCAACCGGTTGCGGGTTTGCAGCAAACGCCGGATACGGGCCACCTCGGCCGCGGCTTCATCCGTTATCGCTTCGGGTGCCGACGACATATCGCCCGGCGCTGCCGGCAACACTGATTCCCGGACAGGTTCCTGCGGTTGCGGTTGCGGTTGCGGTTGCGGTTGCGGTTGCGGTTGCGGTTGCGGTTGCGGTTGCGGTTGCGGTTGCGGTTGCGGTTGCGGTTGCGGTTGCGGTTGCGGTTGCGGTTGCGGTTGCGGTTGCGGTTGCGGTTGCGCAGCAGTGTGTGCCGGCGCCTCGCCGTTGGCAAGGGTGGCCGGGTGTCCCATGCGACCGGCCTCGGTCAGGATCTCGGCCTGCTCCTGCAACAGTGTAGCCGCCATGGCCTCATCGTCGTCCGTCCCTTCCGGGGCGGCGTCGGGCAACGGCGGCTCAGGCTTTTTTACGGGGGCAGCTCCGGCAGCCGGGGCCGCAGTGGTCGGCGCCTCGGCGCGAAAAGCCAGGGTACGCAGCAGCGTCATTTCCAGCGCCGAGCGACCGTCGGGGGCAAAGGGCAGGTCTTTACGGCCCTGCAGGCAAATCTGGTAATAGAGCTGGATCTGCTCGGCCGACACCAGCGGCGCCAGCCGGTTGAGCTCGGCGGCATGGGGCAGGTTGTGGGCCGGGACCACCTGGGCCAGCGCCAGCTGGTGCCAGAAGCCGATCAGCTCCTTGTGGATTTGATCGTAATCCGGCCCCATGCCGGCCAGGTCGGCCACCCGCGCCAGCAGCGCCTCGCCGTCACCGGCCAGCACCGCGTCCACCAGCGCCAGCAACTGCTGGCGATTGAGGTTACCGAGCATGGCCTCCACCTGAGCCAGTTGCACCCGGCCATTGCCGAAGGCCAGCGCCTGGTCGGTCAGGCTCAGGGCATCACGCAGGCTGCCGTCGGCCGCCCGCGCCAGGGCGGCGGTGGCCTCGGGTTCGAACGGCAAGTGTTCCTGCTGCAGGATATGGCGCAGCTGGCCGTCGATCAGACCCGGCTCCAGGCTTTTCAGGTGAAACTGCAGGCAGCGGGAGAGAATGGTGATCGGCAGCTTCTGTGGATCCGTGGTGGCCAGCAGGAACTTCACATGAGGCGGCGGCTCTTCCAGGGTCTTGAGCAGGGCGTTGAAGCTGTGCCGGGAGAGCATGTGCACCTCGTCGATCAGGTACACCTTGAAGCGGCCCCGGGCCGGCTGGTATTGCACATTGTCGAGCAACTCGCGGGTATCTTCCACCTTGGTGCGGCTGGCAGCGTCTATTTCCAGCAGATCGACGAAGCGCCCCTGTTCGATTTCCTGGCAACTGGCACACTGGCCGCAGGGCTCCGGGGTCACACCGGTTTCGCAGTTCAGGGCCTTGGCCAGCAGCCGGGCGATAGAGGTTTTCCCGACGCCGCGGGTACCGCTGAACAAGTAGGCATGATGCAGCCGCCCCTGGGCCAGAGCGTTGACCAGGGCGGTGAGCACATGTTGCTGGCCCACCACCTCGGCAAAACGCCGGGGTCGCCATTTTCTGGCGAGAACCTGATAACTCATCGGGAATTAATGGCCATCGAATTCAACCAGGCTGGTCACCTTGACGCCCAGTCTGGTCAATTTCTGTACCCCGCCCAGCGCCGGCAGCGCGATGACGAAGGCCGCGTCCTGAACTTCACCACCGCAGCGCCGTACCAGCTTGACCGCCGCTTCCACGGTACCGCCGGTGGCCAGCAGATCGTCGACGATCAGCACTTTCTCGCCGGGAGCGATGGCATCCACATGGATTTGCAGCCTGTCCTGGCCGTATTCCAGATCGTAGGCCACCTCTATCACCTCGCGTGGCAACTTGGCCGGCTTGCGCGCCGGAATAAAGCCCACGCCCAGGGCCGCCGCCACCGGGGCACCGAAGATAAAGCCCCGGGCCTCGGTACCCAGCACCTTGTTGATGCCGGAATGGCGATACTGCTCCACCAGGGTCTCGATGGTCAGGCGAAAGGCCTCGGCATTTTCCACCAGACTGGTGATATCGCGAAAAATGATACCCGGCTTGGGGTAATCGGGAATGGAGACAATACTGTCGGCAATCAGCTTCAGGGTTTCTTGTTTCATAACGGACAGGCAGCCTTGTTAGGCCCGGATACGGCACGGGCATGGCATATAAGGTTGAATTGCGGCTAGCTTAGGGCCTAGTCTGTTTCATTGCAACCGCAGGCTGGTCGGGGACCAGGGGTAAGCGCAAAAACCACACCAGCAGCGCCAAAAATGTGAGCACCAGGCCCACATTGACCCACCACAGCGGCACTATATAGATGGAAAAAGAGAAGCTGATCGCCATCATCAGCAGGGCTCTTCTGCGTACATGGGCGCGCAGGCCGCGATGGGCTTGCCAGTCGCGGATCATGCCGCCGAACCAGGGATGATTCACCAACCAGGCGTGAACCCGGGGGGAAGACTTGCCAAACAAAAATGCCGACAACAACACAAATGGCGTGGTGGGCAAAATCGGCAAAAACGCCCCCAGCACCCCCAACCCCAACGAAATACTGCCAAGCAGGGCAAACAATATCCGCATCCGGCCCTCCTTTGTTAACAGCCTGAGCATAGCAGGAAGCGGGCGGCTCGGAAATGCCATCCGCCTCCCCGTGCCGCAACCAAGGAGCCAGATCACATTACCACCGCCCTGGTGGAGCCGTGCCAGAAGGAAAACACCGTGAACCCCCTCTTTATACCCATACTGATGTAATAAAACCGATTCAAGGCGCGACTGTAGCTTGATGCAGGATAACCCGACCGAGGCACGCTATGAGAGACACGCTCCCGTTACTGGATTTAACCGACTTCCCGGCCATTCGTCGCGATAGCCTGGATACGCTGCAGGTCAACCTGGGTTACAAGTGCAATATGAAGTGTGTGCACTGCCATGTGGCCGCCGGCCCCCACCGCACCGAAATGATGGATGAGGCCAACCTGGCCCTGATCCCGCGAGTGCTGAAAGCCCGTAGCCTGCAGACCCTGGATCTGACCGGCGGGGCCCCCGAGCTGCATCCCGGTTTCAGGGCCCTGGTTACCGAGGCCCGCCGGCTGGGGGTGAAGGTGATCGATCGCTGCAACCTCACCATACTGTTCGAGCCGGGCCAGCAGGATCTGGCCGGGTTCCTGGCCGGCCAGCGGGTGGAAGTGGTGGCCTCCCTGCCCTGCTATTCGTTGGAAAACGTCGATAAACAGCGGGGCAAGGGGACCTTCGACAAGAGCATTGCCGCCCTGCAACAGCTCAACCGGCTGGGTTACGGCCAGCCTGGTTCGGATCTCGTCCTGAACCTTATCTACAACCCCCAGGGACCCAGCCTGCCTCCGCCCCAGGAGGCCCTGGAAGCCGACTACCGGCGCGAGCTGTGGGAGCACTTCGGCATTCGCTTCAACCGGCTGTTCGCCCTGGCCAATATGCCGATCAAACGCTTCGGCGACTACCTGCTGAGCAAACGCCAATTCCACGACTACCTGCGCCTGCTGAAAGACAATTTTTCTGCCGCCAACCTGCCCGGGCTGATGTGCCGCAACCTGGTCAGCGTGGACTGGCAGGGCTACCTGTACGACTGCGACTTCAACCAGCAACTGGGATTGCGCCTGCCCGGCGCAGGCCGCCCGCACCTGCGGGATCTGCTGCACCGGGAGCTGGCAGGTCAGCCCATCCGCGTGGCCGAGCACTGCTACGGCTGCACCGCCGGCCAGGGCAGCAGCTGCGGTGGCGCCCTGCACCCCCGGTAGCCACCACGATGGTAAAGGACTACAGTCTAGCCATATCATCCAGAACGACAGAAGAGCCAAGATGCCACGACTTCACGATGACCTTCATCATCCAGGGCCGGGCCGCCATCCGGAGTTGCTGTCGGAGCAGCTGCGCCGGCAAATGCTTCGCTTCGCCACCCTGCAGCTCAGGGATCCTCACCTGGCGGAAGACGCGGTTCAGGAGGCCCTGCTCGGCGCCTTCAAATATGCCGACTCCTTTACCGGCCGGGCCGCCTACAAGAACTGGGTATTCGCCATCCTGAAAAACAAGATCGCCGATATTATTCGCAAGAACCGGCATCTGGTCACCGCGTCCAGCCTGACCAGTAATGAGGAGCAGGATCCGGAAGAGATGTTGTTCAACCAGAGCGGCCGCTGGCACCGGGAGGAAATGCCCGTCCGCTGGAGCTCCCCCGAAGCCAGTTTCGAGGACGAGCAGTTCTGGGCAATTTTCGAACTTTGCCTGGATCATTTGCCCCCCAATCAGGGACGGGTGTTTATGATGCGGGAGTTTATCGCTCTGGAGAGTCCCGAGATCTGCCAGGAGCTTGAGCTTACGGTCAGCAACCTCAATGTGCTGTTGTACCGTGCCCGACTGCGCCTGCGCGAGTGCCTCGAGAATAAATGGCAACGCCAGGAGGATTGCACATGCTGAATTGTCGAGACGCCACCCGGCTGATGTCGGAAAGCCAGGACAGGCCCCTGACCACGGGCGAGAAACTGGCACTCCGGCTGCACACCCTGATGTGCAAGGGCTGCCATAACTTCGGCCAGCAATTGCCGGTGATCCGCCTGATAGCCAGGAACTATGCCGGCCGCACCGATGCGCCCGACGACGATGATCCCGGTTCCGGCACGAGAGAAAGACAAGAGAATGATCCGCAGACGTGAGGCCGGACGCATGCTGACCCGCACTTATGAACCAATCAGTCCAAAAGTGATGCCATGAGCCTGGGCCGTACCGGACAAAGCCCGGGCCCGGGTCGGTTTTATTCCCAACATGTACGCCCGCATGGTCAACTCCCCGGCCCTGCTGGAGACCTGTCTGCACGGCTACAACCTGTTCCGTACCCAGAGCACCCTCAGCCCGGTGGAGCAGGAAGTGGTGTTCCTGACCATCGGCCGGGAGAATGGCTGCCACTACTGCCTGGCCGCCCATAGCACCTTGGCGGGTAAAGCCTCCGGCGTACCGGCCGAGGTCACCGATGCCATCCGGGCGGGTACCGCCTTGCCCGACGCCCGGCTCGATGCCCTGTCCGAATTCACCCGCATCATGCTGGACAGCCGGGGTTGGTCGGCGGCCAGCCGCTGCAACCGAGCCATGATGGCGTTGGAGCGGCTTACCACCCCCTCCTCCACCCAGTCGGGGTAGGCACAGCCGCACCCCGCCCCGGCCGACGAGCTGCTCCTGCATCCTGAGCGCCAGTATCGCCTTGAGCGCCGCCCAGTTGCCATACAGCCCCCCCGCCAGGTAGAGGCTGTCGGCCCGCTGGACGGGCCCCAGCGCCAGCCGCTCCGGTTGCAGCCGGTAGTGGAGCGGGCAGCTTCTTCCGGGGTTCATGCCTGCTGCTCCCCGATCACCGCCCTGGGCTTGAGCCCCAGGGCGAAGCACAGCAGGCCGGACAACAGGATAAAGAGCGTCACCACCAGCAGCTTGGCGTAGCTGTGCTCCACCCCGAACAAATCGCCGATCAGGCTGATGCGGCCGCCTTTTTCCAGGAAGTAAAGCACGGCGCCGGCCATCGCCAGGCCGAAGTTGGCCAGGAAGCTCCAGCGGGCCACCTCACGCCCAGCCAGGATACTGAACAGGACAACCGGGGTCAGCGCCAGGGAGGCGGTGCCACTGACCGCCACCGCGTCGAACAGATCGTGGCTGCCGGTGAACACCAACGCCAGGCCGCCGAGGGCGAACAGCGCCATCGCCAGCCGGCCGTTGCGGGTGGATGAACGCCCCAGACCCATGTCCACCACCATTAGCTTGGCGGCGCTGGACAGGGTGGAGTCCAGGGTGGAAGCGGCGGAGATCACCAGGGTCAGGCCCAGCACCAGCATGGCCGGCGCGCCCAACAGCCGCTGCAGGGTGACCAGCACGTCCTGGTCTTCCCCGCCGTGCAACCCGGCGAACACCCCGAGCAGGCCGAAGGCCAGGATCAGCAGGGCCGACAGCCAGAAGGCATGGATAAAGCTGCGGCGGGTCGTGCTCCGGTCGGCGATAAAGCCCCGGTCCATCATTACCGGATCGTGCAGCGGGTAACTCAGCACCTGCAACAACGCCACCGCCAGCAGGATCCAGCCCGGACTGGACCAGTCCGGGCTGCTGGCCAGCACCGCGCCCCAGTCGAACAACGGGTGCCCCAGGGCCATGGCCGCCAGCACCAGGATCAGCACCAGCAGCAGACCCATCTGCAGCACATCGGTGTGCAGCGAAGCCCGCAAGCCGCCGCCCATGGAGTAGGCCAGGGTCAGGCCGGCCACCGCCAGGATGGACCAGGTATAGGCCGCCGAGCCCGCCACCCCGAACACCATGCCCACCACCAGCAGGTTGGCGAACACCTCGGTGAGCAGCCGCAGCGAGATCAGCAGGTTGAAGCAGCCGCTGCCCCAGGGGCCGAAGCGGGCGGCGAGAAAGCCCTGGATATTGCCGGCGCCATGGCGGTAGCGCAGCCGGTCCACGATCAGCCAGCCGGTGAGGAAGGAGCCGTAATAGGCGGTATAGGCCAGGGCCCCGGCAATGCCGAACAAATAGCCGAGAATGGCGGCATTGAGCAGGGAGCGGGCGAAGATCCAGGTGGTCACCTGGGAAAAGGTCAGGGTCAGCACCCCGGGCTGGGCGCCCTGCTCGTCGCGGCCGGCGAAAAAGCCGTCGGCGGTGCGCACCCGGGGCGCCAGCCACAGGCTGGCCAGGCCCACCAGGGCCAGGGTGCCGATCAGGGCGGTAAGTGGCAGATCAACCATGATGTTCTCCTTGAGCGAGCGTCCCGGGCCAGGGGCCCATTCAGAAACGGGTGGTCAGATCCAGCAGCCAGGCAGGACTGTGCTGCAACAGCCAGATCTCCAGCACCTTGTCGCCGCCGGTGAGTACCAGCAGGCCCACCGCCAGCAGGCTCACCCCCATCAGCGTGCGGCCACCCTGCCCCACCCCGGCCAGGCCGGCCCGCCGCTTGGCAAAGCCCTGACGGGACAGCAAACCCACCGCGACCAGGGGCACCACGGCGCCCAGGCTGAACACCAGCATCACCGCCGACACGCTGGCCAAACTCTGGCCCTGGCTCGCCAGGGCGATGGCCGCGCCCAGGGTGGGGCCGATGCAGGGCGTCCACACCAGGCCGAGCAGCAGGCCTACGCCCAGTTGGCCGCTGGCCGAGTCCGGGTTGAAGCCGCTCAGCCAGACCTGGCCGCGCCCGCTCAGGGCAGCGGCGTGGCCGCTGAACCAGGCCTGCAGCCGGGCACTCAGCAGCCAGGCCGCCACCAGCAACATCAGCACGGCGGCGGTCAGTCGCAGCAGCCGCTCATCCAGCCCCAGGGCCAGGCCCACCGAGGCGATGCCCACCCCCACCAGGGTGAAAGACAGCGCCATGCCCAGCGCCAGGGTGAAGAGCCCGAGTCGTTGCCGGGCCATGGCCGAGGCCGCCACTATCGGCAGCAACGGCAGGACGCAGGGCGACAGCGTGGTCAGCAGGCCGGCCAGCAGGCTGAGCCCCAGGGTGGTGAGTCCGAGATCCATCCGTCGTCCTCAGTAGGCTTGTTCGACGAAGATGCGCAGCCGGGCGGGATCGGTCTCCCCCAGCACCCGGGCCAGTTCCTCACCGTCCCGGAACAGGATAAGCGTGCTCTGGCGGCTGACGCCGAAGGCCTTGAGCTCATCCTTCTGGCTATCGAAGTCCAGCTTGAGCAGGGTCAAATCGGCAAAGGCCGGCTCGGCCAGCATGGGCGTCAGTACCGCTTCCTGGCGTTTGCACACCGGGCACCAGTCGGCGTATACGTCCACCAGCACGGGCGCGCCCTCGGCCTGCAACTGCTCGAACAGCGGCTGGCTGAAGGGCCGGATATCGGCGGCGGCGACCTGGCCGCCGAGCAGCAGGCCGAAGGACAACAAGAGGGCATTGAACAGTTTCATAGGGTTTCCTTAAAGGCGGGTGAACGGATAACAACCGGCGTCGATACCGGCCTGGTTATTACGTCGTGCGGATGCTGGGCTTTATTACAGGGCACCATCTTTTTTTCGTGTTTCCCGCACCCATGGCGGCTTTTTCTTCCAATCTGTAATAATCCGCCTCGCCGGCGAGACGATAAAGGCATGACTCACTCGCATACGGCGGCCCGCCGTGCCTAAGGCCGCGACAAGGAACCCCTATGAAAAAGCTTATCCTGCTGCTGGTGTTACTGACGCTCGCCTTGCTCTTCTTCGTCCTGGGCGGCCACGAGTGGCTGACCCTGGCGGCGCTCAAACAGCACCAGGCGGAATTCGCCGCCCTGCGCGCCCAGTCGCCCTGGCTTACCGCCGCCGGTTTCTTCCTGCTCTATGTGCTGGTGGCGGCCCTGTCCCTGCCCGGCGCCGCCATCATGACCCTGGCCGCCGGCGCCCTGTTCGGCCTCTGGCAGGGGCTGGTGCTGGTGTCCTTCGCCTCCAGCCTGGGCGCCACCCTGGCCTTTCTGGTGGCCCGCTTCCTGCTGCGCGACCAGGTGCAGCACCGCTTCGGTGACCGGCTCAAACCGGTGAACGAGGGTATTGCCAGGGACGGCGCCTTCTATCTGTTCACCCTACGGCTGGTGCCGGTGTTCCCCTTTTTCCTGATCAACCTGCTGATGGGGCTGACACCCTTTCCCGCCCGCCGCTTCTACTGGGTGAGCCAGCTCGGCATGCTGCCCGGCACCCTGGTGTATGTGAACGCCGGCACCCAGCTCGCCGCCCTCGACTCCCTCGGTGGCATCCTCTCCCCGGGCCTGCTGCTCTCCTTCGCCCTGCTCGGCATCTTTCCGCTGCTGGCCCGCCACCTGGTCCGCCTGATGCAGCGCCGCCGGGTCTACCAGAGATGGCAAAAACCCCGCCATTTCGATCGCAACCTCATCGTGATCGGTGCCGGCGCCGCCGGCCTGGTCAGCGCCTATATCGCCGCCGCCGTCAAGGCCAGGGTCACCCTGATCGAGGCGGGCCAGATGGGCGGTGACTGCCTCAACACCGGCTGCGTGCCGAGCAAGGCGCTGATCCGCAGCGCCAGGCTGGCCCACCAGATGCGCCACGCCGACCGCTATGGCCTCCACGCCACCCAACCCACCTTCAGCTTCAAGCGGGTGATGGCGCGGGTGCAGGAGATCATCAAGAAGGTGGAACCCCATGATAGCGTGGAGCGTTACACCGCCCTGGGGGTGGAGGTACTGCAGGGCCACGCTCGCCTGCTCGATCCCTGGACGGTGGAGGTCAGCCAGGGCGACGGCGGCCGCCGCCGCTTGAGCGCCCGCGCCGTCATCATCGCCGCCGGGGCCGAACCCCTGGTGCCCGAACTGCCGGGGCTGGAAGAAGTCGGCTATCTCACCAGCGACACCTTGTGGCAGGCCCTCGCGGAGAGGGACACCCCGCCCCGCCGGTTGCTGGTGCTGGGTGGCGGCCCCATCGGCTGCGAGCTGGCCCAGGCCCTGGCCCGGCTGGGATCGGAGGTGACCCTGGTGCAGCGCAACCCCCGGCTGATGCCGAAGGAAGACGAGGAAGTGAGCGAGCTGGTCAAGGAAGCGCTCATCGCCGATGGCATCACGGTGCTGACCGGCCACCAGCCCCTGCTGCTGGAGCGGGATGACAACGGCAAGCGGCTTATCGTCCGCCATCACGAACGGGAAGTCGCGCTGGCCTTCGACGATCTGCTGGTAGCCCTGGGCCGCCGCCCCCGGCTGACCGGCTACGGCCTGGAGAGCCTGGGCATCGACACCGAACACAAGCTCGAGACCAACGACTACCTGGAAACCCTCTACCCCAACATCTACGCCGCCGGCGACGTGGCCGGCGGCTACCAGTTCACCCACACCGCCGCCCACATGGCCTGGTACGCCAGCGTCAACGCCCTGTTCGGCCAGTTCAAACGCTTCAAGGTGGACTACTCGGTGATCCCCTGGTGCACCTTCGTGGATCCGGAGGTGGCCCGGGTGGGCTTGTCCGAGGCCGAGGCCAGGGACAGGAACATCGCCTTCGAGGTGACCCGCTTCGGGCTGGAGGATCTGGACAGGGCCATCACCGACGGCGCCGATCACGGCTTTATCAAGGTGCTGACGGTACCGGGCAAGGACAGGATCCTGGGGGTGACCATAGTGGGCGAGCACGCCGGCGAGCTGCTGGCGGAATACGTGCTGGCCATGCGCCACAATCTGGGGCTCAACAAGCTGCTGGCCACCATCCACATCTATCCCACCCTGAGCGAGGCCAACAAGTACGCCGCCGGCGAGTGGAAGAAGGCCCATGCCCCGCAGCGGCTGCTGACCTGGCTGGCCCGCTACCACCGCTGGCGGCTGGGCGGGAGCAAGGCCATTGAGCCAGCGGCGCTGGGCAAGGAGGAACCCAAATGAAAACCGCCCTGATGCTGGCGCTGTTGCTGTTCGCCCTGCCCCTGCGCGCCCAGGGGTTCTTGGCCGCACAGGGGTTGGCCACGCAGGGCTTTTTGCTCATGGCGACCAGTTGCCCGTCCAGGCTTGCCGCCGTCACGGCCTGGGCCGGGCCCGCCAGGGTCAGGGCCAGCAAGGACGCCGACACAAAGGCGGCCACCGGGGTCAATCGATAATGGGACTGGCATTGAAACATGTGATTTCTCCTTAAACTTTCCCAGACGCGCCATCCTCTGGCTGGGCAAAACTAACAAACCGGCACAAGGAGTGATGACAAGACAAGAAGCTTCTTCTTACACCATAGCCAGGCCGGCATTGCCGTTTGCCAACAATGCCGGCCTACCGGTAACGAGCCTTATTGGGGCCCGCAGTATCCGGGCAGTTTTGCCCCTCTTTTTTTCATTAGCATGCAATGACGGTTGTCGACGCCATCCCCCATTGACAGGGTCTGAATAATCGGCTGGTTACTTACTGTCGTTGCAGCCTGGGCGGGTAAGATCCCTAAGGCAAATACGGCAGCCAGCATAAGTGAAGTGATCGCGTTCATGATGCTTCCCCTTTCTCTTGAGTTGGCGGCCTGGTGAAAGCAGTTGTTTCCCCCTAAGGCCGGGACAATCCGAATGATTGCCCTGCCGTCATCACGTTCTCGCCTGACGGTTACTCACTAAGTCGCGCCACCCCCGCCGGTTCTTACAAAAAAATCACCAGGGGCCCGATGATTTTTCGGTAAGAAAAGGCTCCTTCTTCTCGTCATTAACTAAACAGGCAACCGCTAACGGCAATAACGCGAGGAGGCGGCATGAGCGTTGACAAGATCCTTCACCACCTGCAACCGGTATCCACCCTATTGACGCTGGCAGGCCTGGTCTTGCTGCTGGGGTTGGCACCCGGGCCCGGCGCCGCCCAGGGCCCCTACCTCAACGGCTTCGACTTGGCGGGAGCTTTGGTGCCCACAGCGGAAATACTGCGGGGTGGACCACCCCGAGACGGCATTCCCGCCATCGACCGTCCCCGGTTTATGGACGCGGTCGCGGCGGACCGGATGCTGGGCCCGGAGGAAGAAGTGATTGGCGTGGTACATAACGGCGAAACCAAGGCCTATCCCGTGGCTATCCTCAACTGGCACGAGGTGGTCAACGACCGTTTCGGCGGCCAGGCCATCGCCGTGACCTACTGCCCCCTCTGTGCCACCGCCACCGTGCTGGTCGCCGAAAGCGGGGGCCAACCACTGGAGTTTGGCGTGTCGGGGTTGCTCTACAACAGCAATGTGTTGCTCTACGATCGCCAGACCGAATCACTCTGGTCCCAGGTGTTGGCCGAGGCGGTAACGGGGCCGATGAAAGGGCAGGTACTGCAAACCCTGCCGCTGACCCTCACCTCCTGGCAGTCCTGGCGCAAGATCCACACGGAAACACTGGTATTGTCCGCCGATACCGGCCATCTGCGCGACTACGGCCGCGACCCTTACCGGGAATACGCCCGCCGCAACCAGCTGATGTTTCCGGTGCGCGAGCAGAGCCGGGCCCTGCCGCTGAAGGAAATGGTCACAGGGCTTATCGTGAACGGTGAAGCCAGGGCCTATCCCCATGCCACCCTGCAGGAACACCAGGGGCCCCTGCTCGACGCCCTGGGCGGCAAGAGGATCCGTATTCTGGTCGAGCCGGGAGGGCAGCCACGCTTCTTCGAGGAAAACGGAACAGAGCTGGCAGGGCAGCCGGGTTACTGGTTTGCCTGGTACGCCTTCTATCCGCACACGCAAGTTTGGCAACCGGCCAGGTAATGCCGTGGACACCGGCGCCCCGTAAACAGCTAGGCGATGGCGCTCTGCATGGTCCAGAGGTGGGCGGCCAGCAGGGCACGCCAGGGGGAAAAGGTCGCCAGCCAGCGCCTGACCTCGGCTTCGGCCAGGGGCCCGGGTTCGCCGAGCAGGCGTTGCAGGCCCCGACGCACGGCTACGTCCCCGTGCAGGGAGCCATCCAGCCAGCCGAAGCCGCGCAGCAAGGTATAGTTGACTGTCCAGGGGCCGATGCCGCGCACCGCCCCCAACCGCGCCGTCATTTCATCGACCGGCAGCGTCCGCTGCCAGTGTTCCAGCGGCAGCTGGCCCGACCCGACCTGTTCGCACAGGGCCAGCAGGGTGGCGGTCTTGGCCCTGGAGAAACCGGCCCGGCGCAGGCGCTCTTCGCCCAGTTCGCCGAGTTGCCGAGTCTCGGGGTGGCAGAGCAGCCCGGAGGAATGGCGCAGCCCGGCGGCCAGCAGCAGGCGTCGCCGGATCGATACCGCCGCCGATACGCTGATCTGCTGGCCGGTCACCGCCCACACCAGGGCTTCGAAGGGGCTGGCGGTTAGCGGGACCCGCAGCCCCCGCTGGCGGGCGAGCAGGCCACCGAGCTGCGGATGCTCCCGGTAGCGTGCCTCGAAGGCGGCAACATCCTGCTCCAGGCCGAGCATGCGTTTCACCATGGCCTCGAGCGCCGACGAATCGTCCGCCGTTACCCGGCCGTCGACCGCCAGCCCCACCTCGGCGGCCGAGTCCTGAAAACGAATGCTCAAACAGGCCGGCCTCCCCTGCCACAGCAGCCCCTTGTGCAGGCCCGCCTCGTCCACTCTCTCCGCGATCGCCTCGGGGTCCCGACGGTGAAAGGCCAGGATGTCGCCGGGGCGAAAACCGGCGGGAAGGGAAAGCGACAGGGCCAACCGGTCGCCGGCGGGTGCCATGCCGCTACCGACGGAGGGGGCGGTATCGTCAGTCGAAGGGGTCATGAGGGTCTCCTGAAAGCAAGATAACGGCCTTGAGCATAGCCCCCCATTCCCCCACCGGCACTCCGGATCTTGCGCCGGGAGTTGATCAATCGCGCCGGCTCCCGGGTTCGGCCGCCAGCGCTGTCAGGATCCGGTGAGCCGCCTGAACGCGCGCCGGATTGGGATAGTTCCGGTTCGCCAGCATGACGATGCCGACCCGCTGGCTGGGTATAAAGGCGACATAGGCGCCAAAGCCGTTGGTCGAGCCGGTCTTGTTGAACCAGGCCTCTTTTCGCGGCGGCAACGGTGGGCTGAGCCGGACGGCCTCGTTGGCCTCCAGGGTCATCGGCGCCGAGTTTCCGGCCAGCAGCCGTTCGAGCGTGACCGGGTAGTCGTAGCTTTCCCATCCCAGTCCCTGGGTCATGTCGCCCACGCGGAAGTAGCCCGCCCGGGTGTCCGCCATGGCCTGGCGCAGGGTCGCATCCGGTTCGGCGTCATCCATATTGGCCTCGACAAAGGTCATGAGATCGGCCACGCTCGTTTTCACCCCGTAGGCCTCGGCGTCCAGCATGCCCGGATTCACCCGCACCGGCTTGTCCTCCTTCGAATAACCCCAGGCGTAGTGCGGCTGCTGCGCCGGTGGCACCTGCAGGTAACTGTGGCTCAGGCCGAGCCGGGGAAACAGCTGTTTTACCATCAGTTCCTCGAAGGGTTCGTCCAGGCTCCGGGCGGCCAGGTAGCCGAACAGGCCGATACTCGGATTGGAGTAGAGCCGATGACTGCCGGCGGCATGGTCCGGCTGCCAGTGACGGTAATAATCGAGCATGTCCTCCTCGCTCCGCACCGGATCGGGGAACTGCAGGGGCAGGCCGCCCGCCGTGTAGGTGCCCAGTTCGAGCAGGTGTATCTCATCGAACCGGCTGCCCGCCAGCGCCGGCAGATGCCGACTGACGGGATCGGAGAATGAAAGGGCGCCAACCGTCTGGGCGTAGGATGCCAGGGTAGCGGTGAAGGTCTTGCTGACGGAGCCGATTTCGAACAGGGTGTCTTCCGTGACCTTCACGCCCGCCTCCCGATCGGCGACACCGTAATTAAAATAATACCTCTGGCCATCGAGGCTGAGAGCCACCGCCATCCCCGGGATACGGTGCTCGGCGAGCAGGGGCTCGATAGTCTCGTTCACCAGCGCGTCAATCCGCGCCCTTGCCTCGCCGTCGGCAGCCCAGGCGGCGCCACCAAACAGAAGCGAACCGACCGCGATAAGGCTTGCTTTTGCCACTAAAATCTTGCTCATGATAGGATCCTGTTCCCGTGTATCAGGTTATCGGCCGTCGTCGCTGGCTTGGCTACGAGGCGGCCCGTTGCTGTCGGCATGGCTCGCCGGAGTCTTGGCGGGCCGCTGCAGGCGCCTAACATACGGGGCTCCGTCCGAATCGACAAACGGCGATATTTTGCATGAGCCATTAGAAAAATTTGAGGGTTTGTATGGTACGTCCCTATCTGCCGTTAAAGGCGCTGCGGGCCTTCGAGGCCTCGGCCCGGCACCTGAGCTTTACCCGTGCGGCCATCGAGCTGTGCGTCACCCAGGCCGCGGTCAGCCACCAGGTCAAGAGCCTCGAGCACCAGCTGCAGGTGACCCTGTTCAAACGGTTGCCCCGCGGGCTGATGCTCACCCGCGAAGGCGAACTGCTGCTGCCGGTGCTGCGCGACTCGTTCGACCAGATCACCCACACCCTGGGACGGCTCGGGGACGGCAACTACCGGGAAGTGCTGAGCGTAGGGGCCGTGGGCACCTTCGCCGTGGGCTGGCTGCTGCCCCGTCTGGCGGATTTCCAGGCAAAATACCCCTTCGTCGACCTGCGCCTCTCCACCAACAACAACAGGGTGGACATCGCCGCCGAAGGACTCGACTACGCCATCCGTTTCGGCACCGGCGCCTGGCACGGCATAGCGGCACACCCCCTGCTGCCGGCCTCGCTGTCGGTGATGTGCATTCCCGCCATCGCCGCCCGGCTCAGCAGCCCCGTCGATGTGTTGAACGAAACCTGGCTGCGATCCTACCGGGCCGACGAGTGGACGGAATGGCTGCTGGCCGCCGGGGTGACCGCCACCCTGCCGGTGCCGGGAAGCATGGTGTTCGACTCGTCCATCGCCATGATGGAAGCGGCGCTGCAGGGCGCGGGCCTGGCCCTGGCTCCTCCCCTGATGTTTTCCCGCCACCTGGCCGCCGGGGATCTGGTACAACCCTTCGACACCGCCGTCAGCCTGGGAAGCTACTGGCTGACGCGCCTGCAGTCGCGGGCCGAAACCCCCGCCATGACCGCTTTTCGGGAATGGCTGCTCGGGGCCGCAGAGCCCTGACCGGCGCTAGCCATGCATGGGCAGTTTCTTCCGGGTGAAGAGCGTCACGCCCAGTATCAGGGCCGAGGTAGTGAAGATGGCCACCACGCTCATGGCCATGCCCAGCCCCGGCGACCCTTGTTCAAACTGCTTGAAGACAAAAGTGGAAATGGTCACCATCCCCGCCGGGGCCAGCAGCAGCGACGCCACCAGTTCACGCGACGCGATGGCAAACACCAGCAGCATGGCCATCAGCAGGCTGGGGGCCAGCGCGGGGAGCAGCACGTGGAGGAACATGCGCACGAAGCCGGCGCCGCTGACGCGCGCGGCCGCCTCCAGGTTGGCGCTGAGCTGGCGCAGGCCGGCATTGGCGTAACGAACCGGATAAGGCAGCAGCAGGCAGGTGTAGGCCAGCAGCAGGATGGCACCGCTGTTGTAGACCTGAACGGGCCAATAGCTCTGGTTCCAGGCCAGGATGAGCCCGACCGCAACCACGATGCCCGGCATGGCGTTCGGCAGCAGGGAAAGAAAATCGAGCGCCTGGCTGGCCTTGCTGTTGACCCTCACCACCAGATAGCCGATCAGGGCACCCAGTACCCCCGTTATCAGCGCCGCGCCGGTGGCCAGGGTCAGGCTGGTGCCCAACGCCTGCAGGGCACCGGCCCTGTCGTTGAAAAGGGCAACGAAGTGCCGACCGGAAAAATTACTCCAGGCCAGGCCCCCGCTCAGGGTTCCCGTGGATGCCGTGGCCAGGGTGGCAAGCACGGGCACGCCCACGGCAATAAAGCCGACCGATGCAAACAGCAGCAGGACCGGATATCGCCACTTCCCCAGTTCCATCAGGGCGCCGCGATTCGGCTTGCCGGTCACCGCCACGTAGGAGTGGCGGTTAACCAGCCAGTGCTGGCAGTAAAAGGCGACCATGGCCAGCAGCACCAGCAGGAGTGACAAAACGGCCGCTCCCGGGATATCCAGGGGCCAGTCGGAAAAACGCCGATGAATACCCGTCACCAGTACCTCAAACCCCGCCTGGGCCCCCAGGGTGGCCGGTGTGCCGAACTCCTCGATGGTGAGCACGAACACCAGCAGGCTACTGGCGGCCAGGCCCGGTATGGACAGGGGCAAGGTAATCCGCCACAGCGCCTGCCGGGGACGGGCGCCGCACACCCGGCCGACCGCGGCATAGCGCCCGCCGACGGCCGCCAGTGTGCGGGAAGCGGCGAAATACACCACGGGAAAGACATTCAGCACCATCACAAAGACCACACCCCAGAAGGAAAACAGGAAGGCCTCCAAGTGAAAGCCGAACAATTGCTGCAGATAACCGCGCGGCTGCAGGGTCAGCATCCAGGACAGGGCCGCGATATAAGGCGGGATCAGAAAGGGCAACAAAAATATCAGATCCCAGCAGGCCCCGCCGGGCACCCGGGTGAGCGCACGCAGGGCGCCGAGCGGCAAGGCCAGCAACAGTGAGCCCGCCACGACACAGAGCCCCAGCTTGATGGTGTTGCCCATCAGTGCGAGCAGGGCCGGCTCGCCAAGGGTCGGGAGCAGGAGGCCGAATGGCCGGGCCAGGCTGCCACGGACGAATTCGGGAAACACGGCCTGCAACAGGACGTACAGTAGCGGCAGCCCGACCAGCAGGCACAGTGCCAACGCAGTAGCCAGCATGATAACAGGGGTCAGATCCAGGCGCCTGGGTACAAGGCGGGAAAGGGCGTTAGTCATAAACATCCATGGCAAGCAGAAAAACGGCCGGACCACGGACCCTGGCCCGTGGTCTCATCGACGCTACATCGCAGCGTTGCGGAAACGCTCCAGTATCTGCTCCCGGCGGGCCGCCATGGCGGCGTCATCCACCGGGATCAGCGCCAGTTCATTGATGGTCGGACGCTCGGCGGCGATGTCGCTTCGGGCCGGCATCAGATAGACCTCGGCTACCCGGGCCTGTCCCTGCCCGGACAACACAAAATCCACAAAAGCCATGGCCTGCTCCTGGTTCCGGCTGGATTTGAGGATCATCATCGGCCGGGGTGCGATCACGGTGCCGGAGGCGGGAAAAATCACTTCTATGGCTTCGCCGTTGGCCTGCTGCTCCAGCGCGATATAGTCCACCGCACCGAACACCACCGATTTGGCGCCCTGCAGCACCGGATTCAGGGCGCGGGCGTTGGGCCCGGGCACGGCCAGGCCGTTTTCTTTCAACCGTTCAAACAGTGCCCAGGTCCCCTCCTCGCCCCGGGAGCTCAGCAGGCCGGTTACCAGCTGGTAGGCCGTCCCCGATTGTGCGGGATCCGGCATGGTCACCTGATCCCGGTATGCCGGATCGGCCGCATCAGACCAGTCGGCCGGCATGGGGGTATGGCTGTTCCTGTTCCACACCATGGCCAGCGCCGACACCCCTTGCGCGACGAAGTGGCTGTCTTTCAGGAAATCGGGAACCTGTGCCGCGTTGGGCGACTGATATGGCTGCAGCAGGCCCTGGGCCTTGAGATCCTGGGCCGAATCCCAGGATGCCGAGATGAAGACATCGGCCTGGGGATTGGCCTGCTCCGCCTCCAGCCTGGCCAGCACGGTGCCGGTGGTGCCCTGGAAGACGTTCACGCGCACGCCGGTTTCGGCACTGAAGTCACCCGCCAACCGCTCGATCAGGTTGTCCGGGCCGGCAGAGTAAACCGTCAGGCTACCCGCCCATACCGGTGTGCTCAATCCTGCGATCAGGGTCGCGCCGAGCGCTATCTTTCCAATCAGTGAATTCATTATCCTGCTTCCTTGGGTTGACATGTCTGTGGATAGGGTCCCGTGCCGACCGGGCGGAAACGGGTGCCGAATGAACATTTACAGCCTGGCCATCGAGTCGCCAGGCACGCAGGCAGGGTGCATCGACCGCCAGCGACAGTCGTTCTCCGACCCGGGGGGCATGGCGGCTGTGCAAGGTGAGCTCGACGCTCGGTGACAACCGCAGCCGTAATCCATGCTGCTCGCCCTGAAACACCACGGCGGCGACCTCGGCGGTGACGGTGGCCTGCTGCCCGCACACCGATACCGCACGCCGGGGAATGAAGAGGGTCACGTCTTCGTCCTGGGCCATCGGAGCGTGGAACGGCAGGACATGGCCATCTTCACCGACGTGAAAACCCTGCGCGGTAAAACGGCCGGGGATCACCATGCCACTGCCCAGAAAGGTCGCGATGCCGGCGTTGGCCGGAAAGTCATAAAGCACTTGGGGAGCAGCAATCTGATGCAGCTCTCCGCCTTGCAGTACCGCCACCTGATCGGCCAGCGCGAAGGCCTCTTGTTGATCGTGAGTCACAAATACGGCCGACAGGCCCAGCTCTTTTATCAGGCGACGAATGTCCAGGGCCAGCGACTCACGCAGTCCCTTGTCGAGATTGGACAGGGGTTCATCCATCAGCAGCAGCCGCGGGCGGGCAACGATGGCCCTGGCCATGGCCACCCGCTGTTGCTGCCCGCCGGACAGGGTCTCCGGCGAACGCCCGGCAAACTCCGCCAACCCGACCGTATCCAGCGCCCAGGCCACACTGTGCCGCCGCTCGCTACCGGCAATGCCGCGCATCTTGAGCGGAAACTCGACATTTTCGGCCACCGTCATATGGGGCCACAGGGCATAATCCTGGAATACCATGCCCAGTTCCCGGGCCTCGGGCGGGCGATATAAACCGGGCGCGCTCATCACCTGCTCTCCAATCCAGATGCTTCCCCTGTCGGTGGGGAGCAGGCCGGCGATGCAGCGCAGCAGGGTTGTCTTGCCACAACCGGAAGGACCCAGCAGGGCCAGGATCCGTCCCGCCTCCAGCGTCAGGCTGACGCCCTTGAGTGCGAGCTTGTTCTCGAAGGACTTGTACACGCCTTCTATGCGCAACGGCGGCGTGCCTGGGTGGAAATGGGGCTGTGCGGTCAATGACGATACCTCTGCGGTCCTTGGGGTGTATCGGAACAATCACGGTGCTGCTATAAGTAGCCCGGTTGTATGTCGGGAAGATGACAACGGAGTGAGGCACAGGGGTGAGAGTTATTGCTTGTTCAGAGAAATAAAGAGCATAAAATGTAGAAACATCTACAAACATGTAGTAATCGATACATTATGAACTGGCTACTGTTGATCCTGACGCTGCCCACCGAGAATGCTACCGCCCGCATGCGGGCCTGGCGGGCGCTCAAGGCCTCCGGCGCCGCCGTGTTGCGCGACGGCGTCTACCTGCTGCCGGCACGGGACGGGCTTCGGCAGACTCTTCGCCACATCGCCCGAGATGTTGACGAACAGGGCGGCACCGCTTTTCTGCTCGACACCCGCAATGAGGAAGGGCCTGATTTTCTCCCCTGGTTTGATCGCACCGACGAGTTCAACGAGTTCCAAGGCGAGCTCACCGAACTGCAGGCGCGACTGGCCGCCACAAAGGCCCAGGATAACCTCAAACAGATACGCAAGTTGCGCAAGCGCTTCGGCCAGTTGGCCGCCATCGACTTCTTCCCCGACCAGCCCCAACGCCAGACGGAAGCGGCCCTGGTGCACCTGGAACGGGAAATAGCCCGCCGGATGAGTCCTGACGAGCCCAGCGCGACCGGCACCACGCTGCCGGCGCTGAACATCACCGACTACCGGAACAAGTTGTGGGCCACCCGCGCCCGTCCCTGGGTCGACCGGCTGGCCAGCGCCTGGCTGATCCGCCGCTGTATCGATCCCGACGCCCGACTGTTGTGGCTGACGTCGGTGCGGGATTGTCCCCCCGAGGCGCTGGGCTTCGACTTCGACGGCGCCGCCTTCAGCCATGCCGGCGACCTGGTCACCTTCGAGGTGCTCTTGGCCAGCTTCGGCCTCGGTACGGCGGCCTTGCAGCGCCTGGCCGGTATCGTCCATTACCTGGACGTGGGTGGCGTCCCGCCCCCCGAGGCCAGCGGCATCGAAAGCCTGCTGGCCGGCCTGCGCGATACCCTCGGCGACGACGATGCCCTGCTGGCCGCCGCCGGCACCGTCTTCGACGGTTTACTCACCACCTTTGAAAAGGAAGTTTCCCGATGAACCACTCCCTCGCCGATACCAAGGCGCCGCCAACCGAGGTCAGCTTCTGGCAGGCCCTGCTGTTCTGGCTCAAGCTGGGATTTATCAGTTTCGGCGGCCCGGCCGGGCAAATCGCCATCATGCACAGCGAATTGGTGGATCGCCGCCGCTGGATCAGCGAAAAGCGCTTCCTACACGCCCTCAACTACTGCATGGTGCTGCCCGGCCCCGAAGCCCAGCAGTTGGCTGTTTATATCGGCTGGCTGCTGCACCGCACCAAAGGCGGGCTGGTGGCCGGCATCCTGTTCGTACTGCCCTCCCTGTTCATCCTTATCGGCCTGTCCTGGATCTACCTGGCCTTCGGCGATGTGCCCCTGGTGGAAGGGGTCTTCTACGGCATCAAGCCGGCGGTCACCGCCATCGTGGCCCAGGCCGCCTGGCGTATCGGCGCCCGGGTGCTGAAGAACCGGGTGCTCTGGATCATTGCCGCCGCTTCTTTCGTCGCCATTTTCGCCTTCAACGTGCCCTTCCCGGCCATACTGCTGGGTGCCGCCCTGATCGGCTACATCGGCGGCCGCATCACCCCGTCCCGCTTCCAGGCCGGTGGCGGCCATGGTGCCTCGTCCGCCGCGGCCGGTCCGGCAATCATCGACGATGACACCCCCACCCCGAAGCACGCCGTCTTCCGCTGGTCGCGGCTGGGTTGGGTGCTGCTCATCGGTGCCCTGCTCTGGCTGTTGCCCATGGCGGCCATGACCGCCGCCCTGGGCTGGTCCCATGATCTGACCCAGATGGGCTGGTTCTTTACCAAGGCAGCCCTGTTGACGTTCGGCGGGGCCTATGCGGTGCTGCCTTATGTCTACCAGGGCGCGGTGGGCCACCATGGCTGGGTCAGCCCCACCCAGATGATCGACGGCCTGGCACTGGGCGAAACCACACCGGGTCCGCTGATCATGGTGGTCGCCTTCGTCGGCTTTGTCGGTGGCTATGTCAAGGCACTATTCGGCCCGGACAGCCTGTTCCTGGCCGGCGCCGCCGCTGCCGCCCTGGTGACCTGGTTTACTTTTCTGCCCTCTTTCCTCTTCATTCTCGCCGGCGGTCCCCTGGTGGAGTCCACCCACGGCAACCTCCACCTGACCGCACCCTTGACGGCCATTACCGCCGCCGTGGTGGGAGTGATCCTGAATCTGGCGCTGTTTTTCGGCTATCACGTGCTCTGGCCCCAGGGCTTTAGCGGCCTGTTCGACTGGCCATCGGCCCTGATTACCCTCGCCGCCGCCATCGCCCTGTTCCGCTACCAGCGCAATGTGATCCTGGTGCTCAGCCTGAGCGCCCTCGCCGGACTGGTCGTCCATCTCTTGTTCTGATAGTGACGCCCAGCCCTAGGTTCTGTCCGGACCTTGGGCTGGGTGCACACCGCTGTTCCGCCTGATTACCGGTCATCTTCTTTATTCATTTTTCAGATAACAATTTATTTTTTATTTCGTTTTTAAAGGTTAGCCCCTGCCCTAACATCCTTTCCAGATCCCGATACCATCATCGACTCAGGAGACAAAAGGATGTCCAAACGCGATCGTACCTTTAAGCAACTGGCCGCTGCCGGCCTGCTTTCCGCCACCGCCTTCGCCAGCCTGGCCGCCAGCCCGGTGACCCTGCTCAACGTGTCCTACGATCCCACCCGGGAGCTGTATCGGGAATACAACCAGTGGTTCGGCGACCAGTGGCAGGCCGAACATGACCAGAAGGTGACTGTGCGCCAGTCCCATGGAGGCTCCGGCTCCCAGGCCCGCTCGGTGATCGACGGCCTGGACGCCGACGTGGTCACCCTGGCCCTCGCCTACGACGTCGATGCCCTGCGCCAGCACGGAGAGCTGATCCCGGAAAACTGGCAGTCCCGCCTGCCCAACAACAGCTCGCCCTACACCTCGACCATAGTGCTGCTGGTGCGCGACGGTAATCCAAAGAACATTAAGGACTGGGACGACCTGATCCGCGACGACGTGGAAGTGCTCACCCCCAACCCCAAAACCTCCGGCGGCGCCCGCTGGAACTACCTGGCCGCCTGGGGTTACGCCCTCAAGCAATATGGCGGCGACGAGCAGAAAGCCTACGAATTCGTGGAGAAGCTGTTCAAGAACGTGCCGGTGCTGGATCCCGGCGCGCGCGGCGCCACCCATTCTCAGCTTGGACAAGACAGTCGGCCACCGGCTGGATCCCGGCGCGCGCGGCGCCACCAACACCTTTGTACAGCGCGGCCTGGGGGATGTATTCATCGCTTGGGAAAACGAAGCCTTCCTGGCGGTAGAGCAGCTTGGCAAGGGTCAGTTCGAAATAGTGGTGCCCTCGGTCAGCGTCCTGGCCGAGCCGCCGGTCGCGGTGGTGGATAAGAATGTGGACCGCAAGGGCACCCGCGCCCTGGCCCAGGCCTACCTGGAAGGGCTCTATACCGATGACGCCCAGCGCCTGGCCGACAAGCACTATTACCGCCCGTCCAACCCCGGGATCGCCGCCGAGTTTGCCGATCGTTTCCCGGCGCTGGAACTGTTCACCGTGGATGAGCTGTTCGGAGGTTGGCAGCAGGCCCAGGACACCCACTTCAACGACGGTGGCAAGTTCGACGCTATTCTCGAAAGCATCGCCAAACGTTAACAGTGAACAGAACTCGGGGCCCCGCAAACGGCGGACAAACCGTCGGATGACTCTGTGATCACTCCCGTGAAGACGGGAGTCCAGTGCAATCCGTCATGGATCTCCGCCTTCGCGAAGATGACCACCGCTTGTCAACCAACCGAGAGCCCCCGCTAAGGAGCGCAATATGATGTTTTCCTCCGCCAGGCGTCGCAGCGTGATCCCGGGGTTCGGTCTGACCCTGGGATTTTCGCTGTTGTACCTGACCTTTATTTTCCTGATTCCGGTCGGCAGCCTGCTGCTCTACACCAGCCTGATGAGCTGGGAGGAGTTCTGGCGCGCCATCAGCCATCCCCAGGTGGTGGTCTCCTATAAGCTGTCGTTCTCGGCCGCCTTTATCGGTGCCGCCATCAACCTGGTGTTCGGCGCCCTGGTGGCCTGGGTGCTGGTACGCTATTCCTTTCCCGGCAAGCGGCTGGTGGACGGGCTTATCGACCTGCCCTTCGTGGTGCGCACCGTGCAACCGGTGCTGGAGGATCTGGAAGCCGAGCGGGAGGAAGCCTCCGCCAGCCTGGGCGCCGGCCGGCTGACCACGGTACGCCGGGTGATACTGCCCGCCCTGCTGCCGGCCCTGCTCACCGGCTTCGCCCTGGCCTTCGCCCGGGCCATCGGCGAATACGGTTCGGTGGTGTTTATCTCGGGCAACCTGCCCTACCAGACCGAGATCACCCCGCTGCTGATCGTGGCCAAGGCCGAACAGTACGACTACAACGGCGCCGCCGCCATCGGCCTCACCCTGCTGGTGGTGCTGCTGGTGGTGCCCGCCAACGTCATCTTCGGGGTGGCCATTGCTTGGGCCATCGCCAAGTTCGAGTTTCGCGGCAAGCCCCTGTTGCTGTCGATCATCGACCTGCCCTTCGCCATCTCGCCGGTGGTGGTGGGGCTGATTTTCGTGATCCTGTTCGGCTCCCAGGACTGGCTGGGCGACTGGCTCAGCGCCCATGAGCTGCGCATCATCTTTGCCGTGCCCGGAGCAGCAGGGCAAGCAGGAGGAAGAAGCCTCCCTCACCCTGGGCGCCAGCGGCCTCAAGACCTTCTGGTACGTGACCCTGCCCAACATCAAGTGGGGCCTCATCTACGGCATCATCCTCTGCAACGCCCGCGCCATGGGCGAATTCGGGGCCGTGGCCATCGTCTCCGGGCGGATCCGGGGCGAAACCAACACCATGCCCCTGCATATCGAGGTGCTCTACAACGAGTACATGTTCACCGCCGCCTTCGCGGTGTCCTCCATCCTCACCGGTCTGGCCCTGGTCACCATCGCCCTCAAGTCCGGGGTGGAGTGGCTCGAACAGCACAACCACCAACATTCTGCGAGTTGATCCATGAGTATCAAGATTGAACACCTGAACAAGCGTTTCGGCGACTTTGTCGCGGTAGACAACATCAACCTGACCCTGCCGGACGGGCAGCTCACCGCCCTGCCCCACGTGCTGTAGAGTCAGCACCTTCATGGTGATGGAAACTCGAGAGCCGCTATCCGGCCAGCCAGGGCGCTGGCTGCAGACAGGCTTTCAGCGCGGCGAGAAAACCGGAGACCCGGGCGGAGCGCTCTCCTCCCCGGCCGCTCACCAGGGCGACGATGTCGGCATCCGGCAGCCGGTAGTCGGGCAGCAGACGCACCAGACCGCCGTTGTCGATATCGGCCTGAACGTCCCACTCCGAACGCATGATGATGCCGAGCCCGGCCAGGGCCCAGTCCTTGACCACCCGGCCTTCGTTGCTGGCCAGTTGCGGATGTATCCGGATGACCTCTTCCTTGTTGCTTTTCCGCTGCCTGAAGGACCACAAGGTCACGTCTTCGTTGTTTTCCCGCAGGGCGATGCACTGGTGCTGGAGCAGCTCCCTCGGGCTGCGCGGCTCGCCGTGGGCGGCCAGGTAAGCGGGCGAGGCGCAGACAAAACGCCGGTTTCTGGCCAGGGTCACCATCTTCAGGGAAGAGTCCCTCAGGGCGCCGATGTAGATGATCACATCCCACTTGTGGCAGCTGGACCAGACGGGGTTATCCGAGAGTTCCAGCTCAACATCCAGTTGCGGATGGGCCCGCTTGTACGCTCCAAGCAGGGGAGCCACGTGCTCGTTGCCGAAGCCCAGCGGCGCCAGCACGCGCAACTTGCCGCCGACCAGGCGTTTTCGATCGGCCAGTTGTTCCTGCAGTTCATCCAGCTCGTTCAGGATGGACTGCCCCTTCTCCAGCAGCAGCAGCCCTTCTTCGGTCAGGCTGACGGTGCGGGAAGGCCGTTGCACCAGGGGCGTCGAGAGTTTGTCTTCAATGTGCTTGAGCCGCTGGGTAACGGAAGGCGGGGTCACATTCATTGCCCGGGCAAGGTCGGCGAGCGTGCGATGGCCGGCGAGCATCCTGATAAAGCGCAAGTCTTCCGTGGAGATCATTTAGCTTAAACCTAATCAATAAGTAAGTTTTGATTAATATTTATTAAAGCATAGTTCCTCCATACTCAACACCACCGACATTATCGAAGCAACGGCAGGAGGAAAGTCATCATGCAAACCCATACAGGATCAACGCAGGCACCGGCCCATGGCCATCTGAACACCCCTTTCCTGATGGTGGACAAACCCAAATTCATCGATAACCTGAACCGGTTGCGCTCGCTGATCGCGCCCTTTGGCGTGGCCCTGCGGCCACACTTCAAGACCATACGCGCCATCGAGGCGGCGGCTTATGTGCTGCCCGACGCTTCATCGCCCGTCACCGTGTCCACCCTGCGGGAAGCGGAAGCGCTGGCGGAGGCGGGCTATCACAACATCACCTACGCCGTCGGTATTTCGGCAGCCAAGCTGCCCCGGGTAGGCGCCCTGATTGAACGAGGGGTTACCCTCACCGTTCTGCTCGACAGCCCGGAGCAGGTGCAGGCGATCAACGACTACTGCGCCGCCCATCGGTGCACCATTCCCGCCCTGATCGAGATTGACTGCGATGGCCACCGCGGCGGCATCCTCCCCGAAGATCCGCGGCTGATCGAACTGGCCCGCTTGCTGGCGGACGGGCCGGCCCAGTTCCAGGGGCTGTTGCTGCACGCGGGTGAGTCCTATCGCTGCTACCGGCGGCAAGGGTTGCAGGAGGCGGCGGACAACGAAGTCGCGGCCGCGCTCAGGGCTCGCAACGCCCTGGCCGCACGGCAGATCCCCTGCCCGGTGGTCAGCGTGGGCTCCACCCCCACGGCCTTCAGCTACCGGCAACTGGAGGGAGTGACCGAGGTACGCGCCGGCGTATACAGCTTTTTCGACCTGGTGATGGCCAATATCGGCGTCTGCGAACTCGAGGATATTGCCCTCAGCGTGGTCGCCACCGTGATCGGCCACAACCGGGACAAGGGCTGGGTGCTGGTGGACGCGGGCTGGATGGCACTGTCTGCCGACCGGGGCACGGCCAGGGCACCGGTCGACTACGGTTATGGCCAGGTGGTGAGCGCCGGTGGCGCCGTGATGGCGGGCATGCAGGTGCTCAGCGCCAATCAGGAGCACGGCATCATCGGCCGGGTGGATGGCCATCCGCTCTGCTTCGAGGATTTTCCCATCGGCAGCCGGGTGCGTATCCTGCCCAACCATGCCTGTGCAACCGCCGCCATGCACGATCAGTATCAGGTGTTTGACGGCCTTAACGGAACCCACGAAGTCTGGCACCGGATCAAGGGGTGGTAACTGCGGCAATAATTAAATAACGGCTCCTGATAGTGCTGCATCGACCGGGCAGCGCACAACCATTGCAAACAGGCTCACACCAAGGCCGGGATTTTACCTTGCCGTGATGAGCCTGCTCGGCCTGAGCAAATATTCAGTGAATATTCACAGCAGGTTGCAACGGCGTTCACCACATCCAAATGTGGTTTTATTAAACGCCGGTTCAGCCAGTATTAGTATCGGTCATTGAGGATTCAACAGCCATTTCTTTACATTGGAGAATTCATTATGAATATTTCAACCAAGAATGCACCAGCACCCTTTGGTCACTATTCCCAGGCAAAAATCGGAGGCGATATCATTTTTATTTCTGGACAACTAGCCGCAGAAAAAGATGGAGCCCATTGTTTTGACAAATCGTTTCCTGAACAAACCAGACAATGCCTTGACAACGTACTGGCCATTGCCAGAGCGGCCGGTGCAGAAAAACATCAGATATTAAAAGTTACCGCTTACATTGTTGGAGTGGAACACTGGTCTGAATTCAACAAAATATACTCGGAAATATTTGGCGAAACCAAGCCAGCCAGATCTGTTGTTCCAGTACCAGAACTGCACCATGGTTATCTGATTGAAGTAGAGGCCTTTGCGCTATCTGAATAGAAACAGATGGATTTTTTAACACAACAGGAAGTTGAGGTATAAAATATGAGCAATCACCATGAAGCCACCGTACGAATAAACGAAACCAAAGCCTCTAACATGGCGTTATGGAAGAAAATTTTAATCGGCATGCTCTTAGGTGCACTAACGGGGTCCTTCCTCGGAGAGCAGGCTGTCATGCTGGAGCCGATCGGGATTCTTTTTCTTAACCTAATAAAAATGTTGATCGTCCCCCTCGTTTTTTGCTCACTGGTAGTCGGGGTTTCGTCGATAAAAGACGGCAAGAAAATGGGCCGTCTAGGGCTGAAGTCGTTTGTTCTATACCTCTTGACTACGGCCGTTGCCATTACCGTTGGGCTACTGCTGGCCAGCGTGCTGCAGCCAGGAAGAGGAATGGATATGGCTGCTGCCATTACCGCACCGGTAATGAATGAGCCACAGACACTGATCCAGAGCCTGCTGAATTTAATCCCTCAAAATCCGGTCACTGCGCTGGCAGAAGGTAATATTCTTCAAATTATTCTATTTGCATTGGCACTGGGTATTGCCCTGAGCCAATCTGGTGAGAAGGGACGGGCTGCCATTACTGCACTGGAAAGTTTAGCCGAAGCAATGTATAGGCTCACGGCCATGGTCATGCGTCTGGCCCCGTTCGGCGTATTTGGCCTTATCGCCTGGGTGGCAGGCAAGTATGGCTTCGAAGTTTTGCTATCACTGGGCTCGGTGATTATTGCTGTTTACATCGGCTGCCTAATACAAGTACTGCTTGTTTACACTGGCATCATTGGTCTTCTTGCTCGTTCAAATCCGGTTATATATCTTAAAGCAATCATCAATCCTGCCATGGTGGCCTTTTCCACTGCAAGCAGTTCCGGCACCTTACCGGTAACCATCAGGCATGCTCAAGAAGACTTGGGGGTTTCCAAGTCCGTCAGTGGTTTCGTCTTGCCCCTGGGGGCCACCATCAATATGGACGGAACGGCCCTTTACCAGGGAGTGACTGCTCTTTTTATCGCCCAGGCTTTTGGCGTAAGTTTGGACATGGTGGATTATTTCACTATTATCACTACCGCCACCCTGGCCTCTATTGGTACTGCCGGTGTACCTGGCGCAGGACTGATTATGCTCTCTCTGGTACTGACATCCGTTGGTTTACCGATGGAAGGTTTGGCCATCATCGCTGGCGTGGATCGTATCCTGGATATGGCCAGAACATCCGTTAATGTCTGCGGTGATATGATGGTCTCCATGATAGTGGCCAAAAGTGAAGGAGAACTGGAGGCCCCTCAGCCGGTACCGTTATCTAACCTTCAATAAAAAGGAACCTCTTGGATATTATGGGGTTCCTTGTCCCACAAACATGAAAGCTAAATAGCTGCTCCTAATAGTGCTACATCGACCGGGTCGCGCAGGTAGATGGAGCGGATGGGGCCGGTGGCGCCGGTGCGCATCACGGGCCCCTCGATGATCCTGGCCTCCTTTTCCCGCAGCAGGCGGATCACCTCGTCCAGGGGACGGTCGGCGATAAAACAGAGATCGAGCACCCCGGGCACCGGGGTATGGGCCTTGGGCTCGAACTCCTTGCCCTTGAGATGCAGGTTGAGCTTCTGGTTGCCAAAGCGGAACGCCTTGCGCCCCTCGCCGAAGCTTTCCAGCTCCATGCCCAGTAAAATCCGATACAGGCCGCCTCATCCGCGGTGGTGAGGACCAGATGGTCCAGACGCGCAATCATGTACTTCCTCCTCGTATCCTCTGTTTATGCGGTGGACACTTCAGAAAATCCGCCGCTTCGGCCACCGGCAGCCTGCATCACTCCTCAGCGGGTGCCGTGTTTTCAGCCAGCATTTTTTTCATCAGCGCCGGGCTTCGCGGTAGCAGGCCCGCCTTGAGGCCGAAGGGTTTGAAGATGGCGTTGAGCACCGCCAGGGTTGGGCTGCCGCTGTCCCGCTCGACGTCCGACAAGGTCCGCCGGCTCACGCCCACCAGGGCCGCGTAGTCGGTTTGCGACATGCCCAGCAGTTCCTTTCTGAGGGTGCGCAGCAGCTTTCCTTCGGTGATCTCGCCGGTGAACAGTTGGGTGAGCAGCCTGATCAGCAAGGCTTCACGCACGGTGGCGCTTGGCTTGTTCATGTGAGTTTCCAACTTTTCAGTTTTTCATCCAGATAGTCGAACCCCATTACCGGCATCCTGATGATACTGTCGGGCACGCCCCTGTCTTGCAGCCACTGCCTGAGCCCGACAAGCCTGCCAGCCAGTGCGGTTGCCGCAGGAGTAGTTCGGCGCCGTCATGCCAATGGCCCTGGTCGAAAATCTGAACGGTCAGGGTAAGGGATCCCATGTCGTCACCATGAGTAATTTATTGCTCAAACATAGCAGTCAAACCACTTTATGAGCAAAAATATACTCAAAAATTATTAATTATGATTTTTTGTGCAATATTTTACACAACCTTACTCAGATACACCGCATCCGTACAGCCGGCAATAGGGCATCTACCACACCATCGTCCACCAGGGTACCACTGGGCCGAGGCCAGGCTCCGGGCTACCGCCTCCCGGGCGCTCGGGAGGCGGTAATCTCGTGTGCTTGCGGATGCGGTCATGGTGTTGTTCCTGTCTGTGGTGCGGCCCAGGCGGGCCCCTCGACAGGAAAAGTACACAAAGCGTTAACCGTTCGACAGCACGGCGTTGATGCAAAAGCATCAAGCGCCGGCGCCGTTGTTATCAGGACGGAAAGGCGAACTGCACCCCTTCGCGCACCCCCGCCGAGGGCCAGCGTTGGGTGATGGTCTTGCGCCGGGTGTAGAAGCGCACGGCGTCGGGGCCGTAGGCATAGAGGTCGCCAAACAGCGATCGCTTCCAGCCGCCGAAGGAATGGTAGGCCACCGGTACCGGCAGCGGCACGTTGATGCCGACCATGCCCACCTGAATGTTGTCGCTGAAGTAGCGGGCCGCCTCGCCGTCGCGGGTGAAGATGCAGGTGCCGTTGCCGTATTCGTGGGCGTCGATCAGCTCCATCGCCTGCTGCATGGTCGCCACCCGCACCACCAGCAGCACCGGGCCGAAGATTTCTTCCTGGTAGCAGAGCATGTCCGGGGTAACCCGGTCGATCAGGGTGCCGCCCACGAAAAAGCCGTTGTCAAAACCGGGCACGCTCGGGTTGCGGCCGTCCACCACTATCTCGGCGCCCTGGGCTTCGGCGCTGTCGATGTAGCCAACCACCTTTTCCATATGTGCCTGGGTGATCACCGGGCCGAAATCGTTGCGCTTGTCATTGAAGGCCCCGACCTTGAGGCCCTGCATCTGCGCCTGCATCTTCTCGATGAAGGCATCGGCGGCCGTGTCGCCCACCGCCACCGCTACCGACAGCGCCATGCAACGCTCGCCGGAAGAGCCGAAGGCCGCGCCGGTCAGGGCGCTGACGGCGTTATCCATGTCGGCGTCGGGCAGCAGGATGGCGTGGTTTTTGGCCCCGCCCAGGGCCTGGCAGCGCTTGCCGTTGGCACAGGCCTTGCCGTAGATGTATTCGGCAACGGGCGTGGAGCCGACGAAGCTCACCGCCTGCACCCGGGGATCCTCAAGCAGGGTATCGACCGCTTCCTTGCCGCCATTGACCACGTTGATCACGCCTGCCGGCAGGCCCGCCTCCATCAGCAACTGGGCGATGAACAGGGTCGGGCCCGGGTCCCGCTCGGAAGGCTTGAGCACGAAACAGTTGCCGCAGGCGATGGCCATGGGGTACATCCACAACGGCACCATGGCGGGGAAGTTGAACGGGGTGATGCCGGCCACCACGCCCAGCGGCTGGAACTCGCTCCAGGAGTCGATGGCCGGGCCCACATTCTTGCTGTGCTCGCCCTTGAGCAGCTCGGGCACGCCGCAGGCATATTCAACGTTCTCGATGCCGCGTGTGAGTTCGCCCATGGCATCGTGCACTATCTTGCCGTGCTCCTCGCCGATCAGCCGACAGATTTCCTCGGCATTCTGCTCCAGCAGCTCCTTGAAGCGGAACATGACCCGCGCCCGCTTCAGCG
This sequence comes from Zobellella sp. DQSA1, assembly GCF_041950555.1. Lineage (GTDB taxonomy): Bacteria > Pseudomonadota > Gammaproteobacteria > Enterobacterales > Aeromonadaceae > Oceanimonas. The sequence continues at coordinate 1,792,715 of NZ_CP169531.1, read as the reverse complement.
GCGGCGTGTTGCGCCAGGCCGGAAAGGCGGCCTGGGCGGCGGTGATGGCCTCCTCCACAGTGGCCTTGCCGGCCAGGGCCACCTGTTTGGCGACCTCGCCGGTGGAGGGGTTGAACACATCCTGGGTGCGGGCGCCGTCGGTCACGATGGTGCCGTTGATCAAGTGGCCGATAATCTTCATCCATGTACCTCTCTTGATATGAATTGCTGTCTTTCGCGGCGGTGGCCGGGCCTCAGTCCAGTTCGCCGATGGCCTCGCCCAGGGCGTTAACCAGCTGGTCTATCTCTTCCCGCTCCACGATAAAGGGCAGGCCCAGTTGGATGGTGTCGCCGCCGTAACGCACGTAAAAACCCTTCTCCCAGCACGTCATCGCAATCTCGAAGGGGCGGCGCGCCGGCTCGCCGGGGTAGCTTTCGATCTGCAGGGCGCCGGCCAGGCCGTAGTTGCGGATATCGCTGATATAACGGGTGCCCTTGAGGCTGTGCAGCGCATTCTCGAAATACGGCGCCATCTCCTTCACGCGGGGAACGAGTTGGTCCTGCTGGAGGATATCGAGCGAGGCCAGCGCCGCGGCGCAGGCCACCGGATGGCCGGAGTAGGTGTAGCCGTGGGGCAGCTCGAGCATGTAGTCGGGCCCGCCCTGCTCCATAAAGGTGTGGTAGATCTCGCCCTGGCAGATCACCGCCCCCATGGGCACGGCGCCGTTGGTCAGCTGTTTGGCCAGGTTCATGATGTCCGGCACCACGCCGAACTCCTCGGCGCCGGTCATGGAACCCATGCGGCCGAAGCCGGTGATCACCTCGTCGAAGATCAGCAGGATGTCGTGCGCATCACAGATTTCGCGCAGCCGCTTCAGGTAACCCACCGGCGGCGGGATCACCCCGGCGGAGCCGGCCAGCGGCTCGACGATGACGGCGGCAATGTTGGAGGCGTCGTGCAGTGCAATCAGCTCCAGCAGATCCTCGGCCTTGTCCGCACCGGTCTGCGGCATGCCGCGGGTAAAGGCGTTTTCCTTCAGCAGGGTGTGGGGCAGATGATCGGCGTCTATCCCCTGGCCGAACAGGGCCCGGTTGGGGCCGATGCCGCCGAGGCTGATGCCACCGAAGTTGACCCCGTGGTAGCCCTTGGCCCGGCCGATCAGCTTGGTCTTGCCGGCCTTGCCCTTCTTGCGCCAGTAGGCCCGGGCGATTTTCAGCGCGGTATCCGCGCTCTCGGAGCCGGAGCCGGTGAAAAAGACGTAGTCGAGGCCGGCGGGTGTCAGCTCGCGGATGCGATGGGCCAGCTCGAACGCCTTGGGGTGGCCGTACTGGAAGGCCGGGGCATAGTCCAACTCGCGCAGCTGCCTGGCCACCGCCTCGGCGATCTCGGGCCTGTTGTGGCCGGCGCCGCAGGTCCAGAGCCCGGACAGACCGTCGAAGATCCGGCGACCGTCCGCATCACGGTAGTAACACCCCTCGGCGCCGACGATGATGCGCGGATCCTGTTTGAACTGGCGATTGCCGGTGTAGGGCATCCAGTAGGCGTCGAGCTGCGCGGGGCTCAGGCCCGCCCGTTGCAGAATATCCTGTTTAGACATGATCCAATCCCTGCTGCCGTTGATGATGAAGGAATCATTCTGGTAGCCGGCTTGGTTAAGTTAAATGCAAATCTATTTATCTATAGGTAAGCCAGCACTTAACTTTAACGGCGCCGGCGTGTCGCCGGCACGGGCACCCCGCCATCAGCGGGGGTCTTGCAGGGAGGCGAGGAAGCTCTCGAGGATCAGATTGGGGCGGCGCCCTTTGCGGGTCACAACGGCCAGCTTGGAGTCAAAAAACAGCCGCTCCGGACACAGGGGCATCATCTGTCCCTTGGCCACCCAGTTGGTGGCATAGTGATCCGGCAGGTAGCCGATATAGCTGCCGGTGAGGATAAGAAAGGCGATGCCCTCCCGGTCGGAGGCGGTCGCGGTGCAGTTCAGCAACTGATGCAGGCCCATGGCTTCCGCCGTCATGCGGTAGCCGGGCACCACGGCGTCGACCGAGCCCAGAGTGTCGTCGTCCGGCTCGGCGCCGGCATGAAACAACGGATGCTCGCGACTGCAATACAGGCTGGAGCGCTCTTCGTAGAGCAAGCGGTAGTCCAGGCCCGAAAGCGGCGTGGTCAGGGGAATGGCACCCACGTGCAGGCGGCCGTCGAACAGCCCCCGCTCTATCTCGCCGGGGGTGCTCATGCTGATATTGACTCGGATTTCGTCGCTGCACTCACGCAGCGCCTTCAGGGCGCGGGTGATTTCCATATGGGGTTGAGTCACCAGGTTGTTGACGATGCCGATATTGAGCTCGCCCCGCAACTGTCGGTTGATCTGGTTGATCTCGGCGCGAAAGTTCTCCACCGCGCTCAGCAGCACCTCCCCCGCCCGCAACACTTCCCTGCCCTCGTCGGTCAGGGCGAATCCCGCCCGGCCACGCTGGCACAGGCGCATGCCCAGGCGCTTTTCCAGATCGCTCATCTGCAGGCTCACCGCCGAACGGGTTACCCCCAGGGCGCTTTCGGCGGCGGAGAAGCTCCCGCACTCCGCCACCACCTTGAACAGGCGCAACAGGCGCAGATCGAAGTCGGTCACCTGGGACAAAGGCATTTTTGATCTCATGGTTTCGTGTTTACTTAACAAAAACTGGGTAACTACAGCATTAACTCAACCATGGCGTCGGTGCAAGCCTGGCCGGTCCAAGTCCCGGGTGCCAATAAACAAAGGCCTCCGCAGCGTTTATCCCAGCGAGCGGGCGAACGCCTGCTGTGGAGCGGGGCGCCGCGCTTCGAGGAGATCGAGTCCGCACTCATGGCCTTGAGTGAACTCAGGGGCAAGCCCGCAGGCACTATTCGCATCACCGCGGGGGAGCATGCCACCCATACCATCCCCATTGCTAAATAACTGATCCTAATAGTGCTACATCGACCGGGCACCGCACGCAGACACGCCGTGAACCCATCACTGGGGGCTCCGCCGCGCCATCTGTGGCGCGGAGGGTCTGCTTAGCGAAACCCTGTCGCTGTCGGTAGTGATCTACCATTCAGAACAGTTATTTAGCCAGGGTGCCAGCCTGGGCGATACCGGCGGAAATCAGGGCAGCCAGGATGAGCGCGGAAATAATGGATTTACGCATGTGATATCGTCTTGTGAGTTTAATGGAGCATTGCTGTTATTTTGATATAAAGGCCATTTCCAAAAACGATTGGAAATGAAATAAAGCAGCGCAGCTCCATGCAACCTGGCGGATATTCATCATTCAAACAGTCCGTTATTCGGCACTGCCTTACCGACGAAAAGAGTTTACCTTTTTTATTTCTCTCGATTAGACGCCATTATCCACACGCACTTGCTAATCCGGCTCATTAATTAAATGCCCATTCTCCCGCCAGCGGTCGAGTTGCGACCGGGTATCGATATCGATGGCGGCGGCGGGCATGGGGCACTCGCACACCGGCATGCCAGGATCGTACAGCAGCGCCTTGGCGCCCTGGTCGCCGGACAGGGCCTGCAAGCGGGAAAAGCTGTTGGCGCCGAACAGGGCGGGTACCCCGCGCCGCCCGCCATACCAGCCGCAGACGATATTGCCGCCGTCGAACGGTTCCAGTAGCCGGGCCAGCTCCCGGTGCGTCACCGCCACCTGATCCGCCAGCATCACCAGGATACCCTGGTAAGCGGACGCCAGCTGCGCCACACCGAAGGCCAGGGAGCTGCCCAGGCCGTCCACCCAGCCCGGGTGATGGAGCAGGGTCGCCCCGTTCAGCTCGCCGCGTTGCCGGGCCTGATCCAGGGCCTGGTGCCAGGCGCCGCTGACCACGAAGACGTCCTGCGGCAACAGCCGTCGGGCCTGGTCGATGCTGCGCTGCAACAGCGAGCCCCCGGCCACCCGCGCCAGCGGCTTGCAGCCGCCGAAGCGTGACCCCTGCCCCGCCGCCAGGATCAGCGCGGCGATGGCGCTCATGCGACCAGCACCCCGCTCAGGGAACGACCCGAGCCCTGGTACAACACGGCCTGGCACTCGGCCAGGATCGACAGGGCGATGGCCTCCGGCAGCTCGGCGCCGAGTTCGAGCCCGGCGGGCCCAGCCAGGGGAGTGGCCAGCGCCTCCGGGGTCACTCCCGCCTCCGCCAGCACCCGGTTCCTGCGGTTTTCCGGCCCCAGCAGGGCCAGGTAGCCGAGCCGGCAGTCCGCCAGGGCCCGCAGCGCCTCGGCATCGAGCCGGATGTTGTGGCTCATCAGTACCGCCGCCTGCACGCCCTGCTCCCGCACGTAGGGCCCCAGGGTGGCGGCCGCCCCGCCCAACAGCTGGTCGACGGCGGGAAAATACTCGGGCCGACCATTGGCGGGACGGGGATCCCACAGGCTGATGCGCCAGCCCAGTTGGTGCGCCAGGGCCGCCAGCGGACGGGCGTCAACCCCGCCGCCCACGATCAGCAAATGGGGCGGCGGCGCCACCGGCGTGCGCAGCCAGCGCTCGCCGCCCTCCTCCAACAGGGCGGCCTGCGGCCGCGGTGCCCGGGAGCCCTCCGCTTCTGCCGCCAGGAAGCGGGCCGCCGCCTCGCCGCCGCTGCCGGGCAGCCGCTGGTAGTAGCAACCGCTTTGGTGCCGGCCAAGCGTCCGGTAGAGCTCGTCCAGCATCAGGTAGCGGTTGGCCCGGTTCACCGGCTGCAGCAGGATATGCACTATGCCGCCGCAGCCGATGCCGAGCCGGAAGGCAACGTCGTCCTCGTCGCTGCCGTCGTAGCTCAGGGTCAGCGCCTGGCCGGCGTCCATCACCTGGCGGGCCCGGCGATGGATGTCGGACTCCAGGCAACCACCACTCAGCATGCCCAGTTGATGGCCCTGACCACTGAACAGCATCATGGCGCCGGCCTTGCGGTAGGCCGGCCCCTCGGTCTGGTAGACGGTGCCCAATACCCAATCGTCATCGTCTCGTAACGGATACCACTGGCTAAGCAGGGCAAGTAAATGATTCGACATAAAATCTCACCGCTTGGGGTTATGGCCCCGCCGAGGTCCGCCTCAGGCGGCGGGCTCAGGACGAATGGGCAACTGGTAGTAGCGCCGTCCGGTCACGGCCGCCAGGGCGTTGGCCACCGCCGGAGCGATGGGCGGCACCCCGGGCTCACCCACCCCGGTGGGCGGCTCGGCCGAGGGCACTATATGCACTTCCACTTCCGGCATCTGGTTGAAGCGCAACACCTGGTAGTCGTGGAAGTTGGACTGCACCACCCGGCCGTTTTCCAGGGTGATGGCGCTGACCAGCGCCGGCGCCAGGCCAAAACCGATGCCGCCCTCCATCTGGGCCCGGATCACGTCGGGGTTGATTGCCAGCCCGCAATCCACGGCGCAGACGACACGTTCCACCCGGAAGCCGCCATCGGGCTGCACCGACACCTCCGCCACCTGGGCGACATAACTGTTGAACGACTCGTGTACCGCCACACCCCGGCCGCGCCCCTCAGGCAGCGGGCTGCCCCAGCCGGCCTTTTCCGCCGCCAGCCGCAGCACGCCCTGCCAGCGGGGGTGGCCTTCCAGCAGTTGCAGCCGCAGCGCGACCGGATCCTTGCCGGCCCGCACGGCGAGTTCGTCGAAAAAGGTTTCGGTGGAATAGGCGGTATGGGTATGGCCCACCGAACGCCACCACTGCACCGGCACGGCCTGCTCCACCGTGGTCAGTTCCACCCTCAGGTTGGGGATGGCATAGGGCAGCGTGGAGGCGCCTTCCACCGAGGTGGGATCTATCCCCTCCTGCATCATCGCCTCGAACGGCGTGCCCGCCATGATGGACTGGCCCACGATATGCTGCTCCCAGCCGACGAGGTTGCCATCGGCGTCCAGGCCACCGCGCAGCCGGTGCACATAGGCGGGGCGGAAGTAGCCGGCGCGCATGTCGTCCTCCCGGCTCCAGACCAGCTTGACCGGCGTGCCCGGGCGGGCCTTGGCGATATGTACCGTTTCCAGCAGGTAGTCCGAGGCCGGGTTGGCGCGCCGGCCGAAACTGCCACCGGCCAGCAGCATGTTGATCTTCACCTGCTCCGGTTTCATCCCCAGCACCGCGGCGATGGCCCCCTGGTCCACCGTCTGGAACTGCTCGCCGTTCCAGACTTCGCAGCCCTCGGCGGTGACCAGGGCCACGCAGTTCATCGGCTCCAGCGCGGCATGGGCCAGGTAGGGAAACTCATAGGTCGCCTCGAGCACGGTGTCGGCGCTCTCCAGCGCGGCGGCCGCGTCGCCCTCGTTACGGGCGGGCTGTCCGGGCTGCCCGGACAGCTCGCGGTAGCGGGCCATGATGTCAGTGGAGCTGGCGGTGAAGGCCTGGCTTTCGTCCCACTCCACCTCGAGCTGTTCCCGGCCCTGCTTTGCACTCCAGTAATCCTGAGCCAGCACCGCCACCCCGGCGGGGATCTGCACCACCGCTACCACCCCGGGCGAGGCCTTGGCCCTGGTGTCGTCGTAGCGCCTTACCCTGGCGCCGAAGCGCGGCGGATGCAGCACCACCGCCGTCAGCATGCCGTCCAGCTGGATATCCTGGGTAAAAACGGCGCTGCCGTCGGTTTTGCCCAGATCCTTGCGCGGCACCGACTGGCCGATAAGCACGAAATCGGCGGGATCCTTCAGGCGGATGCCGTCGGGCTCGGGCAACGGCAGGGCGGCGGCCTGCTCGGCCAGCTCGCCGAAGGTGGCGCTGTGCCCGGCGGCATGGCTGACCACCCCCTTGCTCACCCTGATCTCGTCGGCCGGCACATCCCATTGCCGGGCGGCGGCGGCCACCAGCATCGCCCTGGCGGTGGCGCCGGCCAGGCGCAGCTGCTCGAAGGAGTTGGCGATGGCGGAACTGCCCCCGGTGCCCTGCACCGGCCCCCAGTGCAGATTGTTGTAACGACTGGCGTCGGCCGGGGCCCCTTCCGGCTGCATCTGCTCCCAGTCCGCGTCCAGCTCTTCCGCTACCAGAGTGGTCAGGCCGGTATAGGTACCCTGCCCCATTTCCAGGTGCTTGATCAGCACCCTGACCTTGTTGTCGGTACCGATACGGACAAAGGCATTGGGTTCGAACTCCCCGGCGGCATTCAGGGCGGACGCGGCCCCGTTGCCGGCCAGGGCCGTCGGCAGCTTGAGCGCCAGCGTCAGCCCGGCCCCCACTCCGCCCATCAACTTGAGAAAACCACGGCGGCTGGTGGCCATGCCGCGCTGCTGTTCGGAAACGATTCGGCGCATCGGAATTATCCTTGTGTTGGTTAACCCAGTTGTTCGGAAGCACGCTTGATGGCGTGGCGGATGCGGACATAGGTGTTGCAGCGGCAAATATTGCCCGACATGGCCGCGTCGATGTCCTGATCGCTCGGCTTGGGATTGCCCTCCAGCAGCGCGGTGGCGGACATGATTTGCCCCGACTGGCAATAACCGCACTGGGGCACCTGCAGTTCGTCCCAGGCCTGCTGCACGGCCCTGGCCACCGGCGACTCGACCCCTTCGATGGTGGTGACCTTCCGGCCAGCGGCCGCCTCTACCGGAAGAGAGCAGGAACGGACCGGCTGGCCGTCCAGGTGCACGGTACAGGCACCGCACTGGGCCATGCCGCAGCCGAACTTGGTACCGGTCATCTGCAGCTGATCACGGATCACCCACAGCAAGGGGGTGCCCGCTATGGCCTCGACCTCATGGTCGGTGCCGTTGACGTTCAAGGTAATGGACATAGTTTCGCTCCCAGTGTCGTTGTCGGTGTTCACCGGTCTCGGCCGGTTGAGGCGTCGCCAGTTTTTAATAGTGCATCAGGTTGGTGGATGTGGTTATCAAGATCATCCGAGTTTCTTGCATAAAACTACAAAGCCGCCACACTGTGTTGCCCTGAACAGGCGAGTTGATGGCATAATTATCCAAAGCAATCATAGACAATCATGAGGAAGCCGGTGCCCTTCAGCTCTGATCTGGCCGCCATTATCGTCCGCCACGCCCTCGCGGAGGGGGCCAATGAAACCGCCGTCGCGGGACTGGTGCTGTATCGAGGTGGTGGCGATATCCCCCGTCAGCCCGTTATCTACAAGCCGTCCATCTGCGTGGTGGCCCAGGGCCGGAAGCGCCTGTTCCTCGGTGAGGAAAGTTACCGTTACGATCCGAACAACTATCTGATCAACTCACTGACCCTGCCCATAGAGGCGGAGGTATCGGGCGGCTCACCGCAACAGCACTATCTGGGTCTGAGCCTGGAGATCGATCCGGAACTGGTCGGCAACCTGATACTGCAAATGGACCAGTATCAGGATCATCGCCACAACGTCGGCACGGAAGACATCATCGCCGCCACTCCCCTGAGCGACCGCCTGCGGCAGGCGTTTGCCAGACTGATCGAATTGGGAGACGCGCCGATGGACAGGGACATCCTCTGCGACAGCATCAAGCGGGAAATCTTCTATGAAGTGCTTAAGGGCCCCCGGGGAGATCTGCTGCGCAACTGTGTCAGGAGCCACCGCGGCGCCAACCGCATCGCTCCCGTGGTGCACTTTATCGAGCAGAATTTTCATCGTCCGCTGGATATCGACGTTATCGCCGATGTGGCCCAGATGAGCACATCTTCCCTGCACGAGCACTTCAAGGCGGTCACCTCACTGGCGCCGATGCAGTTCGTGAAAAACCTGCGGCTGCACCGCGCCCGGGCCCTGCTGCTGAGCGGCGCCAAGGCCAGCGAGGCCTGCTACCAGGTCGGTTACGGCAGCCCTTCCCAGTTCAGCCGTGAATTCAGGCGGCTGTTCGGCCATCCGCCCAAGGAGGTACAGGCGCCGAACAAGTAAATCCCCGCCCATGGCCCGGGGCGGTGTAACCCGACCGGATCCGATCCCTTGCCACCATAGCGCGAAACACGGTTCAGGATCGGCCAGGGTCAGTTCGTTCCACCAGCCGGCTTCCGGTATGTGGTATCGCGGGGCCGGATTCGGCGTTATTCTCGCCGTGGTTGGCCGGGCATCGGGCAAGCACCGTTCCCAAGCGTAAAGCCGTGGTAGCAACGGGAAAAACGGCATCAGGCAAGGAGGGACTGATGGTGAGCAGGAGATGTCGCGGGGTGATGGACTTAAAAGCCCGAGTCACGCTGAAGCAGCTGAGGTTGCCCGTTATGGAATAGATGCGGGTCTGCCACCAGCAGCAAGGTCATGCCGTAAAAGAGACCATGTCAGCTTATGCCGCAAATTATGTCAGTTTATGGTGAAAGCGATAAAAAGAAAGGATTGGAGGTGGCGCCCGCCAGCCACATCCCGGCACTCGAAGATCCCTGCCGTGGCTGCTCCCTTCCGGGCCTGACCAGGTAGACAAGGTTCCGATGCGAGAGGACCAACGGGGCCACCATCGAAGAGCGGCCAGTCTAGCAAAATTCCCCCTGAATGCAACCGACCCGAGTCTGACTGCTGTTTTATTATGCGCTTATCCGCCTCAGAACGGAAACATCACCGGCACCAGGGCGATAACGCCCGCCGAGTAGAGCAGGCTTATCGGCAGCCCCGCCTTGAGGTAGTCCAGCATGCGATAGCGCCCGGGGGAATAGACCATCAGGTGGGTCTGGTAGCCGAAGGGCACCATAAAGCAGGCGCTGGCACCGAAGGCGACCGCCATGATAAAGGGCATGGGATCGGCGCCGAAGGCCTGGGCGGTGGAAAGCCCGATGGGAAAGGCCAGGGCGGCGGCGGCGTTGTTGGTGACGGTTTCGGTCAGCACCAGGGTGATCAGAAAGACTCCGACAAAAGCGCCGTATACTCCGTAACCGTCGAACAAAGAGCGCATGGTGTCGGCCACCAGGGCGGCCCCGCCCGAGCTTTCCAGCCCCTTGGCCACGGTCAGGGCCGAACCGATGATCAGCATCAGTTCGAACGGAAAACGCCGGCGCAACTCGCTCAGGGTGAGGATGCGGGTCAGCAGCAGGGCCGCCAGCAGTACCAGCAGGCCGTTCAGCAACGGCACCAGGCCCAGGGCGGCCAGGGCGATGACGGTACCGAAGCCGCTGAACGCCAGCAGGCTCTGGCGGTTGCTGAGCTTGGGCCTGAGCGGGGTACCGTTCAATATATGGAAGTTACGGTCGATATTGCGGTGCTGGGTAAAGTCCGCCCCCACCGCCAGCAGCAAGCTGTCGCCCACCTTGAGCGGTATCTGGCCCAGTTGCCCGGTCAGCCGACGCTGGCCACGGCGGATACCCACCACACCGGCGTTAAACATGGTGCGAAAATCTACTTCCCGCAGGGTACGCTTGGCCAGTTCCGACTCGTTGGAGATCACCACTTCCACCAGGTTGGAGGCCAGCAGGTCGTCGGCCTGGGCACCGAATACCTGCAGTCCCGGAAAACGCTGCAGCGCCTGTACCTTCTCCACTTCACCGGTGAACACCAGTATGTCCCCTTCCAGCAGGATCTCGTCCGGCGACACCGGGCTTATCAGCCGCTCCTGGCGTACCAGCTCCAGCAGGAAGAGGCCGTCCAGGCTGCGCAACTGGTTGGCTTCGATACTCTGGCCAATTAACGGCGAGCCCTGCATCACCTGGGCTTCGAGAAAGTAGGCCTGGGCCGTTTCCCTGTCCTGCATGCGATGTTTCGGCAGCAGTCGGGCACTGAACAACAGCCCCAGCAGGCACAGCAGCGCCACCGGTACCCCGACCACCGCAAACTGGAACATGCCGAGCGCGGGCAGGCCGGCGTTCACCACGAAGGAATTGACCACCAGGTTGGTGGAGGTGCCGATCAGAGTGGTCACGCCGCCGAAGATGGAGGCATAGGAGAGCGGGATCAGCAGCCGGGAGGCGGGAATATAGCGCTGGCGTGAAATCACCCCGAGCAATGACCCCACCACGGCGGTATTATTGAGGAAGGCGGACAGGGTGGCGGTTACCCCCATCAGCCGCAGGCTGGCCATCGACTCCCTGCCCTTCAGCAGGGCATGGGAAAAGCGATCGAGCAGGGGTGAGCGCTCCAGTGCCAGAGACACCAGCATCAGCACCAGCAGGGTGATCAGCGCCGGGTTGGAAAAGCTGTTCAGCAGCGCCTGCTGCTCCACCACACCGAGCAGGACATAGCCCACCGCCCAGGAGGTAAACAGCACCGCCGGTGAGAAACGTCCTTGTATCAGCAGCGCCAGCAGGGCTCCGATTGATGCTAATACCAAATAGGCTGACATATATAACCACTCGCTCTTTAAGCAGGGCTATCATTGTAATCATATATCAAATAAACTGGACATACTGAATATCTATAACATTTAGTTATTAGCATAATCCATTGTTGAAACAGGATCATTATGAATCTGACGCACCTGCAACGGCTGGAAGCCGAAAGTATTCACATCATGCGGGAAGTGGTGGCCGAGGCCGAAAACCCGGTCATGCTCTACTCCATCGGTAAAGACAGCGCCGTGATGCTGCATCTGGCGATGAAGGCCTTCTACCCTTCCATCCCGCCCTTCCCCCTGCTGCATGTGGACACCCGCTGGAAATTCCGCGAAATGTACAGTTTCCGCGACCAGATGGCCGAGAAGCTGGGCATGGATTTGCTGGTGCACATCAACCCCGAAGCCATCGAGAAGGACATCAACCCCTTCACCCACGGCTCCGCCATTCATACCGACATCACCAAGACCGAGGGCCTCAAGCAGGCGCTCGACAAGTACGGCTTCGACGCCGCCTTCGGCGGAGCCCGCCGCGACGAGGAGAAGTCCCGTGCCAAGGAGCGCATCTTCTCCTTCCGCACCGCCCAGCACCGCTGGGACCCCAAGAGCCAGCGTCCCGAGCTGTGGAAGCTGTACAACGCCCGCAAGCACAAGGGTGAGTCCATCCGCGTCTTCCCCCTGTCCAACTGGACCGAGCTCGACATCTGGCAATACATCCACCTGGAAAACATTCCCATCGTGCCCCTGTACTATGCCGCCGAGCGCCCGGTGGTGGAGCGCGATGGCACCCTGATCATGGTGGACGACGAGCGCATGCCGCTGAAAGAAGGCGAAGTGCCGATGATGAAGAAGGTGCGCTTTCGTACCCTCGGCTGCTATCCGCTTACCGGCGCCGTGGAGTCCGAAGCCGACACCCTGCCCGCCATCATCCAGGAAATGCTGCTCACCAATACTTCCGAGCGCCAGGGCCGGATGATTGACCACGACTCCGCCGCATCCATGGAAAAGAAAAAACAAGAGGGTTACTTCTAATGGCGCACGTATCCGATCTCATTGCCACCGACATCGAGCAATACCTCAAGGCCCACGAGCACAAGAGTCTGCTGCGCTTCATCACCTGCGGCAGCGTGGACGACGGCAAAAGCACCCTGATCGGTCGCCTGTTGTTCGAGTCCAAGATGCTGTTCGAAGATCAACTGGCTGCCATTGAGGCCGACTCCAAGAAGTGGGGCACCCAGGGGGACGACATCGACTTCGCCCTGCTGGTGGACGGCCTGGCCGCCGAACGCGAGCAAGGCATCACCATCGACGTGGCCTATCGCTTCTTCTCCACCGACAAGCGCAAGTTCATCGTGGCCGATACCCCCGGACACGAACAGTACACCCGCAATATGGTGACCGGGGCGTCCACCGCCGATGCGGCCATCCTGATGGTGGACGCGCGCAAGGGCATCCTCACCCAGACCCGCCGCCACAGCTACCTGATGTCGCTGCTCGGCATCCGCCATATCGTGGTGGCCATCAACAAGATGGACCTGGTGGGCTATTCCGAGAAGACCTTCCGCACCATAGTGGAAGAGTACAGCCAGTTCGCCGAGCAACTGGGGCTCAAACACATCACCTATATCCCCATGTCGGCGTTCAAGGGTGACAACATCATCACCCACAGCGACAACATGCCCTGGTACCACGGCACTACCCTGATGGGCTACCTGGAAACCGTGGAAGTGGACGACACCCGCATGCAGCGGGCTCCCTTCCGCCTGCCGGTGCAGTGGGTCAACCGCCCCAACCTGGACTTCCGCGGCTTCGCCGGCACCGTGGCCAGCGGCATCATCAAGCCCGGCGACCGCATCCGGGTGCAGCCTTCCGGCAAAGAGAGCCATGTGGCCCGCATCGTGGTGCACGGCGGCGACCTGCCCCAGGCGGTGGCCGGCCAGTCGGTGACCCTGACCCTGACCGACGAGATCGACATCTCCCGCGGCGACGTCATCTCCACCGCCGAGGAGCCGGCGCAAACCGCCGACCAGTTCGAAACCACCCTGGTGTGGATGCACGAAGACGCCATGCTGCCGGGCCGGCCCTACCTGCTGAAGATCGGCACCAAGACGGTCACCGCCACCATCACCGACATCAAGTACCAGGTGAACGTCAACACTCTGGAGCACACCGCCGCCAAGAAACTGGAACTCAACGCCATCGGCATCTGCAATATCAGCCTGGACCGGGCCATCGCCTTCGACGACTACCAGAGCAACAAAGATACCGGCGGCTTTATCCTGACCGACCGGCTGACCAACAACACGGTCGCCGCCGGCATGCTGCACTTCTCCCTGCGCCGCAGCCAGAACATCCATATCCAGCACGTGGACGTGGACAAGGAAGCCCGAGCCCTCACCAAGGGCCAGAAGCCGGCGGTGCTGTGGTTTACCGGCCTGTCCGGCGCCGGCAAGTCGACCATCGCCAACCTGGTGGAGAAGAAGCTGCACGCCCAGGGCCGCCACACCTACCTGCTGGACGGCGATAACGTGCGCCACGGCCTGAACAAGGACTTGGGCTTTACCGACGCCGACCGGGTGGAGAACATCCGCCGGGTGGCGGAAGTGTCCAGGCTGATGGTGGATGCCGGCCTTATCGTGCTCACCGCCTTTATCTCGCCGTTCCGCTCCGAGCGCCGGATGGCACGCGAGCTGCTGGCCGAGGGCGAGTTCATCGAGGTGCATGTGGACACCCCGCTGGCGGTGGCGGAGGAGCGCGACGTGAAGGGACTGTACAAAAAGGCCCGCCGCGGCGAGCTGAAGAACTTCACCGGTATCGACTCCGCCTACGAGCAGCCGGAGAACCCGGAAATCCGCCTGGATACCACCACCCTCAGCGCCGAAGCCGCCGCCGATGAAATCATCGAGGCCCTCAAGCGCCGGGGCATTATCCTGGATTAAAGGGGAAGACCGCCCGCTGAGTGACGGTCCTCGGCCAAGGCTGCGGCTGTAGGCGGACCACCTCAGGTCACGTCGCTGTATCTGCAAAAAGGGCCGGTGCCAACATGGCACCGGCCCTTTCTTTTTATCCCTTTGCCCCGCCTTATTCGGCGGATGCCGCCTGCCGCTCCACCTTGTCAACCAGTTTGAGCCAAAAGCCCAGCACCAGTTTCTGGTCGTCGTCGTTCAGCTCGCCACTCAGAATGGCCTGGTTGAGGCTGGTTTTGACCCGGGCTTTCACATCCCGGATATGGTTGCGGCCAGACAACTCGCTCTGGGCCACCGCCAGGGTGATGTGCCCGCGCAGGTAGCCGCCGGCAAACAGCTGATCGTCGCTGGCCTCGGCCACCTGAGCATCGATTTCTGCCAGCAGCAGCCGTTCAAATTCAAAAATATTCATTCATTGAGCCTCGTATTCCGGGTTTGCCACCCGAACCAGAACTTCATCATGATAGCCAGTGATCACCCGGATCAGACCGCCCAATTCACGGTCAAGCATGGGATCATTGGTGTCCACTCGCAACGGGCGCCCATGAAGCGAGTTAAGCTTTGATTTGGTCGCCAGTAGCCAGATATTGTCGCGCCCCACGGCTCTGATCACCTGGGGACTGAGCTGCTGATTACCACGGCCGAAAATATGGCCCTGGCCCCCGATCAGGGTGATCACCAGCTTGCACTTCTTATCCTTGATCCGTTCATACAGGCCTCTGGCGTCCAGATCCGAGGCAATCAGGCGCTTCCGGTACACCAGATCCACGCCCAACAGGGTATTCTCCAGGCCGAGCCGCTCCATCACCGCCGCCACGGTGGTGCCCGATCCCATGAGGTAATAAGTGTCGTCCTCCATCCGCTCGATGATGTCGTCGGCAATATCGGTCAACACCAGCTCGGCGGACTCCTTGCCGGCGACTTTCACCGCCTGCACATAGTTGAGCTCGCCGGGAATCAGCATTTCGCCATAACGGCGAGCCCGTACCCGCCCCTCGCGGAAGGCGGCCTCGTCGATATCCATCACGTCCGCTTCCACCAGGCTCACCGGCTCGCCGCGCACCAGCCTGGCCAGCAGCCGACCGGTGCCGGCCGGCGTCACCCCGTACACGCCGGAGTGGATTTTCACCCCGGCGGGAATGCCGAGTACGCAGAGCCGCTCCGGCACCTCGGCGCAGATGTCCCGGGCGGTGCCGTCGCCACCGGCGAACAGCAGCAGATCGATACCTTGCTCCAGCAACAGCGGCACCGCCCGGTGGGTATCCTCGGCGGTGCTGGGGCTGGCGGCCTGGTAGCAGACCTCGAACGGCAGCTCCAGGGCACGGCACACCGTTTCGCCCATTTCGCCGGCCACGGTATAAATCATGAAGTGCTCTTTCAGTTCCGCCAGCTCCGCCAGGGCCAAGGTGCTTCGCTGCAGGGCGCGGGGCTCGGCACCCAGGGCCCGGGCCTGTTCGGCCAGGCCGTCGCTGCCCTTCAGTGCCACGCTGCCGCCCAGGCCTGCCAACGGATTGATAATCAAGCCAATCTTAAACATCTCTGCCCTCTGCTCTCAGCCAAAATCCGCCGCCTTCAGCACGGGTTGCCGGTAGTGGCGCTGCAATGCCGCCATAAAGGCCCGCGCCCGGGGGGGAAACCCCTCATCCAGATAGCACAAGGCCTGCTGCCGCACCCGGGCCTTGAAGGCGTGGCGATCCGGCTCCACGTTGCCGTTGAGGTTGTCGCAACTGACGTTAAAGGGAAAGCCGCAACTGAGCGACAACGCCCATTCGATGGCCTGGGGTTTGACTTCCACCGCCTCGAACTGCTGCTGGGCCAGCGCGTCACGGCCATCGGGATGGTACCAATAGCCGTAGTCCACCTGGGTACGTCTGGCCTCCCCCGCCAACAACCAATGAGCTACTTCATGCAGGGCGCTGGCGAAGAAACCATGAGCAAAAATAATGCGATGATGACTCACTTCGGCGTCTGCCGGCAGGTAAATGGGCTCGTCATTCCCCAGCTCGAGGCAGGTATTGTACGTGTCGGCGAAGCATTGGTTAAACAGGAAAATCAGATCCCGGTAACAAAATGACATAATAAAAACGGCCCTCTGTTAAGGGCCGCTATTTTACTCGCTCGCGAGGGGTACACAAGAGCTGCGACACCGGGGACCGCCGCCGGCTCGACTGGATTCCCGCCTTCGCGGAGATAACGGGCCCCAGGGCCCATAGCCATGGGCCATTGCGCCGCCGGCACCACGGCATGGTCGGATAAATTCGACCCTACAGCTTGGGTGTGCTGGTCTCGACCCCGGCGTTCTGTGCCCGGTTCAGCAGCAGGTGGTCGAGCAGCACTATGGCCAGCATCGCCTCGGCGATGGGCACGGCGCGAATGCCGACACAAGGGTCGTGGCGGCCGCGGGTCACCATCTCGGTGGGGTTGCCTTCAACGTCGATGGTCTTGCCCGGAACCATGATGCTGGACGTCGGCTTAAGTGCAATGCTGGCGACGATATCCTGGCCACTGGAAATGCCCCCCAATACCCCACCCGCATGGTTGCTGGTAAAGCCTTCGGGAGTCATCTCGTCCCGGTGCTCGGAGCCCTTCTGCTCGACCACCGCAAAGCCGTCGCCGATCTCCACCCCCTTGACCGCATTGATACTCATCAAGGCATGGGCGATGTCCGCGTCCAGGCGGTCGAACACCGGCTCGCCCAGGCCCACGGGCACGCCCTTGGCCACCACCTGGATCTTGGCGCCGATGGAGTTGCCCTCTTTTTTCAGCTCGCGCATGTATTCATCGAGTTGCTCCAGCTTGCCCGCATCGGCAAAGAAGAAGGGGTTGCTCTCGATGATGCTCTGATCGAAGGCTTCCGCCTTAATCGGGCCAAGCTGGGTCAGGTGGGCATAGATGGACACACCGAACTGGGCCAGCACCTTCTTGGCGATGGCGCCGGCCGCCACACGCATGGCGGTTTCCCGCGCCGAGGAGCGGCCGCCGCCGCGATAGTCACGGAAACCGTATTTCTGATGGTAGGTATAATCCGCATGACCCGGGCGAAACAGATCCTTGATGGCGGAATAATCCTGGGAGCGCTGATCGGTATTCTCGATCAACAGGCCGATGGAGGTGCCGGTGGTCTTGCCTTCGAACACGCCGCTCAGGATCTTGACCTGGTCCGCCTCCCGTCGCTGGGTGGTAAAGCGGGAAGTGCCGGGCTTGCGCCTGTCCAGATCCTGCTGCAAATCCGCTTCACAAAGCGCCACGCCCGGCGGCACGCCGTCCACCACGGCGCCCAGGGCCAGGCCGTGACTCTCGCCAAAGGTGGAGACACGAAAGAGGGTTCCGATACTGTTCCCTGCCATTGATTGATTTCCTTTATTGAAATTAAAACTGTTCCCGAAAGGGCAAAAGATCACGCCGGCTGATCACGAAAACACCGTGGCCACCCTTTTCAAACTCGACCCAGGACAGGGGCAGTTCGGGGTAGGCGTCTTCCAGGTGGATCTGGCTGTTGCCCACTTCCACCACCAGCACGCCGTCGTCGGTAAGAAAATCGCAGGCCTGGGCCAGCAGGCGGCGGGTGAAGTCCAGGCCGTCGCTGCCGGACGCCAGTGCCAATTCGGGCTCATGGCGGAACTCCTCAGGCAGGTCGCTCATGTCCTCGTCGTCCACGTAGGGTGGATTGGCCACAATCAGGTCATACTTGTCGCCTGCCGGCAGGGCCGCAAACAGGTCGGACTCGATGGGGATCACCTGCTGTTCGAGGCCATGATTCTGGATATTGATCTCCGCCACGTCCAGCGCTTCCCGGGAAATATCCAGGGCGTCCACCTCGGCGTCGGGGAAGGCATGAGCCAGGGCGATGGCAATGCAGCCGGAGCCGGTGCACAAGTCCATGATGCGCAGGGGGTCGTGGGCCAGCCAGGGCGCGAAACGGGTGTCGATCAGTTCGGCGATGGGCGAGCGCGGGATCAAGACCCGCTCGTCCACGTAAAACTCGTAACCGGCAAACCAGGCGGTGTGGGTGAGATAGGGGGTGGGAATACGCTGCTCCACCCGCCGTTGCAAGGCATCCAGCAGTTGCTTGCGTTCGCTCGGCAGCAAGCGGGCATCGCGCACCTGGGGCGGGCAGTCCTGCGGCAGGTGCAGCAATGGCAGCACCAGTTGTACCGCTTCATCCCAGGCGTTGTCGGTACCATGGCCGTAAAACAGGCCTGCCTGCTGAAAACGGCTGACGGCAAAGCGCAACCAGTCGCCGATGGTGTGCAACTCGGTGAGCGCCTCATCATTAAAAAGCGTGTCCAAAACCCCTCCGCCTCGATAAAATGGCTGTTTTTGAATAATCGGACGCAGACATGACCACCACCACCCCCAAAGACGACGAAAAAGCGCTCTTTAAGGAGGCGGTGCAGGGTGTCCGCAAATTGAAGCAGGATACCATAAGTCCGCACCGGGCGCCGGTCAAGGTGAAAGCGCAGCGGCAAATTGTGCGTAAAGACAGTGCCGAAGCCCATCCGTTTTCCGATATCTACGAGCCTTATCTGGATCAGGACGGCCCCACCCGTTTCCGGCAGCCGGACACCTCCGCCTATGAGCTGAAAAAACTGCGGCGAGGCGACTATGTACCGGATTTGTTTCTGGATTTGCACGGCCTGACCCAGGATCAGGCCAAGGAAGAGTTATCGGCCCTGCTGTTGGCTGCCCGCCGCCAGCACACCAGGTGCGTGTCAATCATGCACGGTCACGGCAAACATATCCTGAAGCAACGGCTGCCGATGTGGCTGGCCCAGCATCCTCAAGTGCTGGCCTTTCATCAGGCCACCCGGGAATGGGGCGGTGACGCCGCCCTACTGGTACTGCTCAAGACCGACATTTGAATTCGACCAATACCCCTGCCATAAAGGCGCCCCCAGGCTCGACCAAACCGGGCACCGGGGTTGGATAGTCAGGCCCTGCAGGGCCCTACTCAGATCCTGTGGCAGAGCATCAGAAATGACAAAGGCCGAAACATATCCAGCCTTTGAACAGGGTTGGGCGGCCCGCGGCCATCAGGCGGTTTGCGGTTCCTGCAGACGACCAATCAGACTATTGATTTCCTGTACCGTTACCCGGTGGCGCTCATCGGCATGAGCCGGCATCACCAGCACTCCCTTGGCATACAGGAAAGCACCTCTGCCACGAATGTATAAACGTCCACTGAAAAAAGTTTTTACATACTTGGCAATCAACAAAGGCTGATACTTATTAAAAATACGCATGATTCACCTCTGCTTATTTTCCTTATTATCACTTACCCTAAAGACCCGAGAAGGTGACAAGGCTGTTCATAGTGGGGACGGACGTTGTGCGGTCCTTCCAGCCAGTTGAACACGGGAGTCTGACCTTGCTCGAGGATTATTTTGGCAATACCCGAGGTCACGAAAATCGGTGCCATTGTTGCCGGGCACAGACTCTCGACCAGAAAACCAACCAGCGGCATGTGACTGACCACCAGCAGATTATCCTGCCGGTGCAGGTCGCCATAGGCCAGCAGCAGGCTGGCGGCGATGTCCGCGTCGGCATTGGGAGTGAGCTCTTCGCAACACTCCACCTGGGTTCCGGTTATATGCTTGGATACCTGCTGCCAGGTTTGCCTGGCTCGCAGATAAGGACTGACCAGCACACGATCAAATACCGGCACTTGCCGTGCCAGCCATTGCGCCATCAAACAGGTCTCATCCCTTCCCTGTCCGGTCAAAGGCCGTAAAGCATCACTGGATGCTTCCGGTGCCGCCTGGCCGTGGCGCATGATAAAGATATTCATCTCCACCTCACTTTCAGGCGAACCCCGCCTTTATAAACGGCGGGCATCATACCCCTGCGTCTCGTTGTGCTCAAGGATCCAGCTCACCATTTAACCAAGTGGCAGGAACTCTTTTTTCGTTCTTATCTTAGCTATAACATAAAGAACACAACTCTACCGAAAATCATTCGCTTTTTCGGACGAGAGCACAGTCAGGCAGGTCGGCCAAGCTCCGGCGGTATCAGAGTGTGCCCAGTGTTGATGACATTTTGGTGAAAAACGAGCAAAAAAAACTGGCCGGAAGGCCAGTCGAAAAGATTACATACTAACGAGTGAACAGAAACCAGAACCTGAGATCACCCAGGTGATCATCAGCTTGTTGACGTGGCGCCAACGGGTGTGAGCATAAGCGCTCTGCCTGTTCACCGGTTTGATCTTAATCAACTAAAGGCACACTCAGTCTTTGCGCTTATCCATCCACATCAGGATAAGGCAGGTCACTACCGATACGCCGATAAAACCGGTCAAGAAAATCAGTGGCATAGCGGTATAACCCAAGACATTCCAGATTAATTTTTCCAGTGCACTCATAACATGCTCCAAGCAGATCCCGATGGGGGCAGTCTAGCAGAAGAGACCGATCAGGCCTTGCGCAAGATCAAATCAGGCCCGAAGCAGGGCATACCCCATGCCACGGGCGCACACCAGCGACCAACGCCGCTTGGCCATGAACAGGGGAAATGCTGCCGGACCGAACAGGCAACCGAGCAGGGCCCAACGCCGCGGCGGTAAGGCACATTGCAGTGCAGCGATGTAAAACAGCCCCCCAAACAGGGGTGCCATCAAGCTAAGAATAAGGATCATGTACAGCCCTCCCAATGGCGCAAGATTAGCACAACCCGATTCACCTTGTCATTCAGTGTACAAAACACATTAAAGATGTACACAAAACAAACATCAATTAAATTGATAAATACACTAAAAAACTTCAATTTTTATTAATTAAATCATCCTCCTACACTGGCCCCCATTAGTTAAGAAAGGAGGAGCCGTCATGCTTATCGTTATCCGGGGGGTAGGCCTCGCCGCACTGTTGGCGGCGGTCAGCATGGTGCTGACCCAACCATTCGACACCGCCATCAGCCCCTTGATTCTCGCCATCCTGATTGGCCTGGTCTTGGGAAATACCTTGCCGAACCTGGCCCGGCAAGGGTGGCAACCCGGCCTGGAGTTCTGCAAGAAAAGGCTGCTGCGCATCGGGGTTGCCTTTTACGGCATCAACATCACCCTGCAGCAAATGGCCGAGGTCGGCACCGGCGCCCTGGTGGTCGATGCGGTGATGCTGCTGTCCACCCTGGCTCTGGCCTACTGGCTGGGCCGGCGCTGGCTGGGCCTGGATGCTACTACCAGCCTGCTGGTGGGCTCGGGATCGGCCATCTGCGGCGCCGCCGCCATCCTCGCCACCGAGCCGGTGATCCGCGCCAAACCCCAGCAAACCACGGTTGCCGTGGGCACTGTAGTCCTGTTCGGTACCCTGGCCATGTTTGTCTATCCCATGCTATATCCCTGGCTTGGGCTTTCCCCCCAGGCCATGGGCATCTATACCGGCGCTACCGTACATGAAGTAGCGCAAGTGGTTGCCGCCGGCACCGCCATGGGCGATGATGTGGCGCAAACGGCGGTGATCACCAAGCTGACCCGGGTGATGATGCTGGCCCCCTTGCTACTGGTGCTCGGCAGTTGGCTCTGTCGTCAAAGCGGCACCCAGGTGGTACGCGCTCCCCTCCCCTGGTTTGCCTTCGGTTTTATCGCCGTGGTGGTATGCAATTCTCTGCTGAGCCTGCCGCCGATCTGGGTTACCGCCATCAAGCATCTTGATACCTGGGCCCTGACCATGGCGATGGCGGCGTTGGGACTGGGAACCCAACTCGGCGGGCTCAGGTCGGTAGGCTGGAAGCCGCTGGCGCTGGCCGCCATCCTGTTCTTGCATTTAGTGGTCAACGGGCTGATAGTGACCCATATGGCGACATCCTGGCTGTAGTCACCGGCGAGCACAGCGCCGCCGGTCCAAAGGAGGCGGAGATGCCCTATCGTAATATTCTGGTGGCCCTGGAGCTGAACCACAGGGAAAAACCCTTGCTGAAGCGGGCGGTGGAACTGGCGGAGTGCTATCAGGCCGGGCTACACATCGTCCATGTGGAGCCGGACGTAAGCGGCATCTACGTGGGCAGCCTGAACATGGATCTGCGCCAGCTCAAGATGAAACTGCGGCTGGAAAGCGGTCATGTGATCATGCAGATGCTCAAGGACGCTCAGCATCAGGTGGCCAGTCTCTCTCTGCCGAGCGGCGATGTCCGCCAGGCGGTGCGCCTGGCGGTGAAGGAAAAAAACGCCGACCTGCTGATCTGCGGCCACCAGCTCGAGCATCATTTCCTCGGCCATCTTTTCTCCCACACCGTGGGTTTTCTCGATATCAGCAACTGCGACCTGCTGGTGGTCAAGTTGTCTGACAAGGGTGAGGACTAGCCGCCCGGTCGGGTATTCCCTTCCTTGGATCTCAGGCGGAAGACAAAAATCCGCGCTCCCAAACAGGCATAAGCTAACGCAGGCAAAATCCCTGGCGGTGCAGAAACTCCAGCATGAAGGGACGCGCCTCCCTGGCCAGGGTCTCCCCTATCTGCCCGGTCCAACTCATGTCCTTGTTGCCGCCGGTACGGGTGTGATAGTAGTGGCGCACCCGTTCGTCATAGTCCCGCATCAGGGCCTCATCCTGGTACGCCGGGTAGCCGTTTTCAAAAAACATCAGGGCGGTAGGCAGCCGGGGCTTGGGCTCGGGATCCTGGGCAGGGTGGCCGAGACAGAGCCCGAACAGGGGGATCACCCCCTTGGGCAGCGCCAGCAGCTCGCTGAGCTCATGCGGGTGGTTGCGTACTGCCCCGATAAAGACACCGCCCAGCCCCAGTGACTCCGCCGCCGTCAGCGCATTCTGCCCCATCAGGGCGGTGTCGATGGCGCCGATAAGCAATTGTTCGGCAAAGCCGGTCCTGGCTTCGGGCACCCACTGCAGGTGGCGATGAAAATCGGCACAGAATACCCAGAACTCGGCGGCCCCGACCACGTAGGCCTGATTGCCGCACAGGGGCAGCAGCCGGGCTCTGAGTTCGGGATCGGTCACCCGGATCACCGCCGAAGCCTGCAGGAAGCTGGAGCTGGGGGCAGCCTGGGCTGAGGCCATAATAGCCTCCAGGTGTTCGGGAGCCAGCGGTTGCTCGGTAAACTTGCGGATGGATCTGTGACGATGCATCACCTCGATGGCGGTTGTCATTTTTACCTCTTGCTGTTGGTCTTTGTGTATCATCACATTAATGGAATCATGCTCCGAATGGGAGAGACGGTGCGGGAAACCCAACATATAGAGCCGATGTCACGTCGCCATGGGCTGGCCCTCACTCTGGCCGGCATGGCCGTGATGCTGGTGCTGGCACTGGTACTGTACTGGCTCGGCGGACGAGGTCATCTGGTGGTGATTTTTCTGTTCCTGGCCGGCCTGGTCATGACGATTCTCGGTATTCTCAAGCTGCGCGAACCGGTATACAGCTTTTCCCTGAGTGCCGACAACCTGCATTTTCATCACAAGATTGGCGGCTGGAGCCTGCACTGGAGCAACATCGTCCGGGTCGACCAGCCCCGGCTTCACTCCGGGCTGGATCTGGTGGAACTGCCTTATGTCGGCATCAAAATCCGTGACTACGACGAATTTCTGCCGTTGATGACGCCGCGCCTGACGGTGCATCTGCTGACCGATCAACGTCCCCTGTTGGCCATGGCCCTGCGCCACGGCGCCGTCAGTCGCAGCCGGCTGCAGGACTGGCTGGTGGAGGACAATCATTACCGTTCGGCCAACGGCCGGCATTATGACGGCCTGCCTGCCATGCTCGGCCACCGCATGACCCATCTGCGCGAACTCTATGGCTACGATCTGCTGGTACACGAGTCCAACCTGGATCGGGACCCTCCCGCCTTTGTGGCGCTGATGCGTCGTTATCTGCAGCCATCATCATGATGGCCGTACAAAATTGATCTTGGCCTGTTTATTTCGGTGGATTTCACCGCCCGGGTCGAATAGATTCGACCCGACGGTTGTACCCGACATGAGCACCAACGGAATACGACAAGCTGTATGAAAAACCTGGATGCCTTTTATTTATTCGTCAAAGTCGTGCAACAAGGCGGCTTTTCCCATGCCGCCGCCCAGTTGGGCATGCCGACCGCCACCCTCAGCCGGCGCATTTCGGCCCTGGAGCAATCGCTCGGCTGCAAGCTGCTGAGCCGCACCACCCGCAAGCTGCAGCTGACCGAGGAAGGCCGGCGTTATTTCGAACGACTGCACCCGCTGCTCACGGAAATGGAACAGGTGACCGGTGATATCCAGGGCCAGAGCCAGCGCATGAGCGGCCTTATCAAGGTGGCCGCACCCATTGCCATTTCCAATACCTTTCTGATCGACGGCATCACCGAATTTTGCCTGCGTTATCCCGCGATCCGCATCGAGCTGCTGCAAAGCAACGACTACACCAGCCTGCTGGATACGGATCTGGACGTGGTGTTCTTCAGTGGCGAGCTGCCCGATTCGAGCCTGCGGGCCCGTCGCCTGGGCGAGGTGCACTACGGCCTGTTCGCCTCTCCCCACTACGTAGAACAGCAGGGCATGCCGATGTTGCCGGAAGAGCTGGATCAGCACCATATCATCCAGTGCTGGCCACATCGCAACTGGCTGCTGACCCATGAAGACGGGCGCCGCTTTCACCTGAAGCCGGTGGCCCGGCTGTCGGTCAACCAGATGCAGTCGGCGGTCAAGGCCGCCATTCAGGGCCTGGGGATCGTCAACGTGCCCAAACATTATGTGGCCCATCATGTAGATGCCGGGCTGCTGCGCCCGATATTGTCATCCTGGCTGGGCGGGAAGCGCCCCTTTCATATGGTCTATCACAACAGGGAACTGGCACCGGTGCGGCTGAATACCTTTATCGAGTTTATCGACAAACACATGCGCGAGCGGCTGGCATCGACCTGGGTAAGAAACTGGCAGGATAAAAGCGAAGAGGAATAAAATGCGGAAAAAAAATGGGCAGCTTCCGTCTGCCCGATTCCACTAACAAAAGATAAATGTAAGTAAGCTTGAACAAAAAGGTAACATAGCTCTCCCGGATGAATTAGCAGTTATTCTGTAAAACGAAAAAAGTCATTATTCCATTTTTGCAACAATCAACTTCCCCCCGGTAAATCCTGCTCCCACAGTACCACTTGCCCGCCTGGCCAGCGCTGGTCAAGATCGGCGTATCTCTGCTCCAGCAGATGCCGCTTGATCTTGAGTGTGGGCGTCATGATGTCATTTTCCACCGTCCAGGACGCCTTCATCACCAGGATGCCGCCCAGCCGCTGGTGACTCTCCAGCTTCTGGTTAACCTGGCCCAGGGTCATCGCCAACTGCTCGGCAATGGGTCCCTTATGGCGCTGATCGACCCCTTCCGCCAGCTGCACCAGGGCGATGGGCTGAGCCTGGCCGCTGCCAATGACACACACCTGCTCGATCAGCTCATTCTCGATCAACAGAGCTTCTATCGGCACCGGCAGCACATATTTGCCCTTGGCGGTTTTAAACGCGTCTTTCATCCGCCCGGTGATGGTGAGGTAGCCCTCCGCATCCAGCTTG
This sequence comes from Zobellella sp. DQSA1, assembly GCF_041950555.1. Classification (GTDB taxonomy): domain Bacteria; phylum Pseudomonadota; class Gammaproteobacteria; order Enterobacterales; family Aeromonadaceae; genus Oceanimonas. The sequence goes on along the minus strand of NZ_CP169531.1, from coordinate 1,767,119 downwards.
CCCTGATCGCCGGTATGCAGCCAACCGTCCTGCAAGGTGTCGCGGGTGGCGGACTCCTGCTTGTAATAACCGCTCATCATTCCCGGGCAACGACACAGCACCTCGCCATTGTCCGCAATGCGGATTTCCACCTGGACCCCGGGCTTGCCCACGGTACCGACCTTGTCGGAACGATAGGGATAGTTGAGGGTGGAGTAGGCCAGGTTCTCGGTCATGCCCCAGGCTTCGGTGATGGGCATGTCCAGCCTTTCATACCAGCGCAGCAGTGAGGGCGACACCGGCGCCGAGCCGCAACCGAGGATACGGGCGGCACTCAAGCCCAGGCCGGCACGGATTTTCTTCTTTACCAGGCCGGAGATGAAGGGGATCTTAAGCAGCAGATCCAGTTTTTTCTGGGGCAGTTTTTCCAGGATGCGGCTACGGAAGTTGGTCCATAACCGGGGCACCGAAACAAACACCGTGGGCGAGATGGTTTTCACGTCTTCGATAAAGGTGTCCAGGCTTTGGGCGAATCCCACCGGAACCCCGCCGTAGAGGCTGGCACCGAGGATGTAGACCCGCTCGGTAATATGCGACAACGGCAGGTAGGAAAAGGCCCTGTCCTCACTGCTGAGACCGGTGGTCTGCAGTATGCCCTGGCAGGCGGCGGCGTAGGCGCCGAAGCCGATCATCACACCCTTGGGGTCACCGGTGCTGCCGGAGGTATACACCAGGCTCATCAGGCTGTCCCGTTCCGGTACCGGACGCTCGGTGATCGGTTCCTGAGCGAGCAGGCTTTCCCAGCGATGCTGGGTCTGCATGGTGGACGGATAAGGCATGCTGATGCGCATAATACCATCGGGAATGCCCGGCTCCTGCACCCCGGGGTCGTCCAGCTTGCCGGTGAAGATGGCCTTGCCCTCGCTGTGCTCCAGCACGTAGCGCACGGTCTCGGCCCCGGCGGTGGGATAGATGGGCACATTGACAAAGCCCCCCATCTGCAAGGCAAAGTCGCAGATAAACCATTCGGCACAGTTTTTGGACAACAGGGCCACTTTATCACCCGGCTCGAGTCCCAGGGCCCGCAGGCCGGCCACCAGCCGGGCTGCCTGCTCCAGTACCTGGGCCCAGCTGTACTGGTGCCAGTGACCGTCTTTGGGCTGACGCAGGTAGATATCGTCAGGCTTGTGTTCGGCCCAGTAGTAGAGCATTTCCAGAGGCAGCTTATCGGTATGTGTGCTCATAACTATCCTTGTGTCTGCGGGGCTAGATTAACAACAGTATTACAAAAACTGCCGAAAGCACCAGCATCATGATGGCTAGGTAATTGATGGTATTCACAATATCAGCTTTCAAACGACAAGGATCGGCTCTGGCCATGCGGCCGTCGCCTCGTGCGGGACAGACAGCAAAAAGCCCGCATTGCTGCGGGCTTTTCAATGTGGCGGTGAGGGAGGGATTCGAACCCTCGATACGTTGCCGTATACACACTTTCCAGGCGTGCTCCTTCAGCCACTCGGACACCTCACCAAATTGTTGTGGTGTTTTTTGTCATCGGTGTTACCTTCACCGGCTTGCCGAACATAGAAGGGCCTTGCCCTTTCAGCGGGGCGTATAGTAGGAAAGACACGGCATGGGTGCAATCTTTTTCTCACCATTCCGACGCGTTTGCGCAATATTGCGCCAGACGGCCTGGCTACCGCTCCCGGGGAGCCATTGCAGGCGACGATACCGAGTGACTCTGGCATAATAAGCGCCCGGTTTTTAAGGTAAAGTTAGGACGATAATGACGGTGACAGCAGCATCTACTCAGCTCCACGAGCGCTTTCGGGGCTACTATCCGGTGGTGATCGACGTGGAAACCGGCGGTTTCAATGCCAGGACCGATGCCTTGCTGGAAATTGCCGCCATTACCCTGAAAATGGACAGGAACGGTTGGCTGAGTCCGGATCAGACCTATCATTTTCATGTGTCACCTTTCGAGGGCGCCAACCTGGAACCGGCCGCCCTGGCGTTTACCGGCATCGATCCCTACAGTGCCCTGCGCGGGGCGGTGAGCGAACACGAGGCCCTGGAGCAAATCTTCAAGGGAATACGCAAGGGCCTCAAGGCCAACCAGTGTCAGCGCGCCATCGTGGTAGCGCACAATGCCACCTTCGATCATGGTTTTGTGATGGCCGCAGCCGAGCGTTCGGGCATCAAGCGCAACCCATTCCACCCTTTTGCCACCTTCGATACCGCCACCCTCGCCGGTCTGGCGCTTGGACAAACCGTATTGGCCAAGGCCTGCAAAACGGCGGGCATGAGTTTCGATAACAAAGAGGCGCACAGCGCCCTCTACGATACCCGCAAAACCGCCGAGCTGTTCTGCCTTATCGTCAATCGCTGGAAAGAACTGGGCGGCTGGCCGCTCGGGCAAATGGAAACACCGACCTTCGACGAACCGGCACCACAGGAATAAGCAGCTCGGGCCGGCCAGGATGGCCGGCACCGGGTTTCTCGTTAGCCTCGCCCTGTCGCCGGGCTCCCGTTCAACGGCGGCACCTGTATGTCATCACGCCGCCAGGCGCCACTCCCCAGGGTAAAGGCCTTGAGCCGGCCATCCAGCTCGATCACCATCTGCTCCATCATTTCACTGCCGCGCACCAGTTCGCCGGCACAGCCTTGGGTACTGTCGTATCCCTGCTTCATCACCACTATGTTGTGCTGGATATCATCGGTCACAGTTCTTTGCTCTTCGGTTGCCGTCGCCACCTGCTCGGTCATGGCGTTCACCTGGCTGATTTCCTCAACGATGGCGGACAACTGGGCACCCGCAGTTTTGGCCTCGCTCACGCAAGCCAGGCTGCGGCTGCGTCCCTGTCCCATTGCCTCGACCGCCTGCTCACTGCCCTGGCGCAGCCGGGTCAGCATTTCCTCAATCTGGTCGGCCGTGCTTTGGGTCTGCATCGCCAGGGCCCGCACCTCTTCGGCCACCACCGCAAAGCCCCGCCCCGACTCGCCGGCCCGGGCCGCTTCGATAGCCGCATTCAGCGCCAGCAAATTGGTCCGGTCGGAAATCTGCTTGATCACTTCAAGGAAATTGCTCACGTCCCGACTGTACCCCGCCACTTCAACCACCTTGGCCTCGCCGTGTTCCAGCGAGGCCGCGACCTGCTCGATAGCGGCAATGGTGCCGTCCACCTTGTGGTCGCCGTCTGACGCCCTGGCAATGGTGTGGTTGGCGGCAGAAAAGGTTTCCGAGGCATGGCGGGCAATCTCGGCCACGGTGGCCGACATTTCGGTGGCGGCAGACACCACCAGGTCCACCTGCCCCAGCCCCCGGTCCAGATCCTGCTGGATCACCTGCAGGGTCTGACGGGTATGGCCGCTGTGTGCCGTCAGGTGTTCACAGGTATCCCGCATCTGACCGAGCAGGGTGGACAACTGATGCTGCATGCGATTGATGGCGCCGGCCAGCTCGCCCAGTTCATCCTGGCTCGCCACCGTCACCGGCTGGCTGAAATCCTGGCGATGGGCAATGCGCATGATGCCCTGTTGCAGCGCCGCGAAGCCACGTCGCAGTTGGCGCAGTATCAGACCGCATATCGCCAGGGTCAGCAGGGCCACCGCCAGACTCAGCACCAGTGAAAACACAAAGCTGTTGCGTGCAGCCAGATAGCCCTGCTCACCGGTGTGGGCCAGGCTGAAGGCAAACTGATCCTCGACCCCCTTGATGGCATCGATATACCCCGTGGCCAAGGTAAACCAGGCGCTGGCATCACCACTCAGCGCACTGTGGCCGTGCTGCCGGTGAGCCTGGTTGATGGCATCCTGCACTTCCCGTGCTGCCGTTGTCCCCTGCACCGCCGTAAACCGATCACGCCATAAGGGGTCGGCCAGCACCATAAAGCGTTCCATATAGGCCTGGTACTGAGCCTCCAGAGCCGTGAACCGACGGTACATTTCCGGGCTGAACTGCCCCGCCACCCGGGCCGAACTCAGGCTGGCCCTGAGCAACCCCAACCTGTCCTTGGCCTGGAGAAAGGCGCTGTAGGCGCTCAGGGAGGCAGCCTGGGGCGCATCCGCCGCCAGCGGCACGGCGCCGTCGATCACCGCCAGCAAGGCGGCGATCACCTGGCTGTAGTCGTCGACCACCTGGGGCACCGTCAGTTGCTTGCCATCCACCTGCCGGCGCAGTCCCTCGAGCCGGCCCAACGCCTGCTGCAGGGCCTGGTAGCGACTGGCGACATCAGCACTCGTCGACTGCTGGCGGCGGCCCTGTTCCAACTGACGCAGGGCCTGCTCGGTTCGGGCTCGCTGCTCGGTCAACCGGGAGACAAAGTCGCCACGACTGTCATTGATACTGCTGGCCGACAAACCGCGTTCCGCCTGTAACTGGTGCGCCAGCTGACCGGCGTGCGCCGCCAGCCGGGTAATGGGCAGCATGTCCGCGGCATTGACCATGTTGCGATAACTCGCCATTGCATAGAGGGTGGCAAACAGAAACAGTGCCGCCAGGGGCAACAATACCAGTAAGCCGAGTTTGTGGGTGAGCTTGAGTGACGTCATGCAATGCCTCGTGATACCGCCAAGAATGACCAGTTTATCGGCATCGTCGCGCCTGGCTGAAGGCAATACTTGGGCCAGGTCGTTTTTTTGTTTGACGTGGATCAAGCGGCATGGCTGGACGCGGATTATTCGGCCAATCGCGGGACGAAGACAAATACTTCAGAGCGGCCGAATGGCAACACGGAAAGGGAACCCGCGCACCGGCCGGCTCACCCTGGTGAGCCGGCGTTCCTTACTTCCTGATCGTTATTCGCTCCCGATGGCGGGTTGGAGGTGCCCGGTTCTGACCCACAGCCGGGTGCGACCGTCCGCTTCCAGCCCGGGCACGGTGCCGGGCGGGAAACGCAGCCAGCTCAGGGCCGGATAGCGGAGCGCGCCCTCGTTCAGATGCCCCTCCAGCACCAGGATCTCCAGGCCATGCTTGTAACAGCAGGACGGAAAGCGGCCACCGGCGGGAAAGTCCAACAGGCTGGTGCTCACCCCGGCATGCTTGTGCAGCGGCAAACGCCGATAGCCGTGTTCGCCGGTGATCCACAGGCCTTGCTCGGGCCGGAGATGCAATAGCTCGCTATCCCCCCCGGCAAACTGGTTGAGCTTGACGAAGATCACACAACCTTCGTCACTGAAGGAGCCGTGCCGGCTCTGGGGGGGATGACGTACATAGCTACCGGCGGGGTAATCGCCCCGCTCATCGGAAAAGGTGCCTTCCAGCACCCAGAATTCCTCACCCTGGGGGTGCTGATGCTCGGGAAAGCGGGCGTGCGGTTCAAACCGAACCAGGCTGGTGACATGACCGCTTTCCGCCTGCTCCCGCTCCAGCGGATAGCGCCACACGCCGGCAGCCGGTGCAGGCTGCCAGCGGGAAGCATCATAGGGAAGGGTCAGTCGTTGAGAAAAGTCCATATTCAGCATCGGTTAATGTCCCGACAGACAAAGGGGATCCCATCCTCGCCCCGCCTTGGTTTGCGGTCAAGCCCCTTTCAGTGCCTCGCAGCGATAAATGTAGCCAGTGCCTGCGTTGACGAAGCTCAGGCGGTGGCTGATACAGGCCGGCGCATCCTCCTGATGGTGCGACACAAACAGCAACTGGGTACCGCCTTCGGCCACCAGCAGATCGATCCAGCGTTTGACCCAGTGGCGGTTGAAGGTATCCAGCCCCTGCAAGGGTTCGTCCAGGATCAGAATGGGGGGGTGTTTGACCATGGCCCGGGCGATCAGCAGCAACCGCTGCTGGCCGTAGGACAGGCTCCGGAACGGCACGTTGGCCTGGCCCTGCAGGCCGAGCAGCGCCAGCCATTGCTCGGCCAGGGCCAACTGGCTGGATCCGGGCTGCTGATAAACACCGACGGAATCGAAGAAGCCGGACAGGATCACCGAGCGCGGCGTGGCGGTGACCCGGTAGTCCTGCTGCATGGTGGTGCTGACATAGCCGATATGCTGTTTGATATCCCAGATGCTTTCACCGCTGCCCCGACGACGGCCGAACAGGGTGAGATCGTTACTGTAGCCCTGCGGATGGTCGCCGGTGACCAGGCTGAGCAGGGTCGACTTGCCGGACCCATTGGGGCCGATTATCTGCCAGTGCTCACCCGGATCTACCTGCCAGCTCAAGCCATCGAGGATATTGTGACCACCGTAGCTGACCCTGATATCGCGCATGATGATGCGCGGGGTGCCGGGGTCGAGGGTACGCCGCACCGCGTCCGGATCCGCCGGCGGCAGCGCCCGGCTCGCCTGCTCCATCGCCGCCAGATGGGTCAGTTGCACCAGCTCGGCCGATGCCGTCACCTCGGCGCGGGGCCCAGCGGTGGTCAGCTCACACTCGGTCAGTATGCCGAGCCGGTCGGCAAAATCGGGTATTTCCTCAAATCGGTTGAGGATCAAGACCAGCGTCTGCCCCGCCGCCGCCAGCTCTTGCAGCAGCAACATCAGGCCTGCATGCGCATGCACGTCCAGGCCGTCGAAGGGTTCGTCCAGAATCAACAGTTCCGGCGCTTGTAGCAGGGCTCGGCACAACAACACCTTGCGGGTTTCTCCGGTAGAGAGATACTTGAAACCGCGATCCAGCAGCCCCGCAATGCCGAAGCGTCCGGCCAGTTCCTCCAGAGCCGCCGCCTCGCCCCCGCCCTCCAGGATGATCTGCCGGGCGCTGTGGCCCTGATCCTCGTAATCGAGCAGATCGCTTTCATCCTCCTCCCGCTCCCGGTCGGCCAACCACTGCAACTGCTCAAAGGAGACCCACTCGATACGCCTAAAGCCATTGCTGAACTGGCCGGCCAGCCGTGGCAGCTCCCCGGCCAGGGCTCTGGCCAGAGCCGTTTTTCCGCTGCCGTTGGCACCGACAAAGCCCCAGCACTGCCCCTCCTCGAGCTCGAGCCCTCCGATGGTCAGTCGATGGTGTTCGCTGATGGAAAACTGGGCATCCCTGATACTGATGGCGGACATACGGCCTTGATCCTTCTCGATTAATCGGCAAAAAGACATCATCAATAACCCGGCCGCGGGATGCAAGAGACAAAATTGATACCCTGGATCCGGATTTGTGAGCCAGCCCTCAACCCGGCGCGCCAGAACAGGCTAACGTCTGCATGTCACCCACCCTCCGCTGAGGAGCTTTTATGCGTTATAACCAGGCCCTGATGGATGAACTGAATCTGTTGCTGCATTTCGATCTCGATACCACCCAGCAGGGGATCAAGGTACATCATGATGCGGACCCGGCGGTGATCACGGCAGCCGTACGGCTGCACGACAAGGGACTGATCACCCTGAGTGACGGCGGCTACCTGACCGAACTGGGCCGGGAAGCCAGCGAACACGCCCAAGCCATGCTGCGTCTGTTGCGCGAACCCACCCCCGCCTGAATCACACTCCTGCCAGGGCGGCAGATGCGGCCCTGAGTACCCGCAGGACGGCTCCCCTTGTTACCTCACCGGCTGGATTTTCAGCCCGCCGGCATTATTTTTAAGGGTTGGAGCATAACAATAAATGGAGACGGGAGATGACCATCACCCACTGTGGACACTGTGGTCGCCCCTTTTATGCTCACCGCCGACGATGTCCCCACTGCCAGGCATTGCGGGAAGACCTGGCGAATGCCCCCTATTATATCCGCCAGCCCATGTCCTTCCTGCTGGCCGCCATGGCGGTGGCCGGATTGATGATGCTCTGGAGCCTGTTCGACGACAAACCGAGTTTCGCCTCGCCACCGGCGGAAGACCCCCCTCGCATGCAAACCCGCAGCGCCGTGGATAAACCATAAAAAATGCCGGCAACGAGTGCCGGCATTTTGATGCGATAAGCGCAGAGGGAGTATTACAGGCCCTCGGCGTTCTCCGCCAGGTACCTGGCCACGCCATCCGGAGAGGCCTGCATGCCTTGCTTGCCCTTTTCCCACTGGGCCGGGCACACTTCGCCGTTGGTTTCGTGGAACTGCAGGGCGTCGACCATGCGCAGCATTTCGTCGATGTTGCGGCCCAGCGGCAGATCGTTCACCACCTGGTGACGAACCACGCCGTTGACGTCGATCAGGAAAGAGCCGCGGAAGGCCACACCGGCTTCCGGATGCTCTACGTCATAGGCCTTGCAGATCTCGTGCTTGACGTCGGCGACCAGCGGGTATTTCACCTGGCCGATACCGCCCTTGTCTACCGGGGTGTTGCGCCAGGCATTGTGGCTGAACTGGGAATCGATGGACACGCCGATCACTTCCACGCCGCGGCTCTTGAATTCTTCAAAACGGTGATCGAAGGCAATCAGCTCGGACGGGCAAACGAAGGTGAAGTCCAGCGGGTAGAAGAACACCACGGCGGCTTTGCCCTCGGTGAACTCTTTCAGGTTGAAGTTATCAACGATTTCGCCATTACCCAGTACAGCAGCAGCGGTAAAGTCGGGGGCCGGGCGGCCTACCAGTACGCTCATGTATATCTCCTTGGTGTTTACAATATGGGGTTTCCAGGAAACCACGCCGTTCGACTACACAGTATATGGGCGCCTGCCGCCAAACCCAAGGGCAGGCCGGCCGGTTGCGTAAAGTTCCGGCGGTGACCACGGCCACCGGCGGGCGGACATGATGCCAATACCCTGTACAAACGCCCCCTGGTAGCAGGATCGGCAATAGAAGACGATGCCGAACCAAATAATGCTCGACATTCCCGGCTGAATTTGCAAACTAGCCCCCTTCGCTTCCCCGTTCACCCAAATCCCGTAAGGATAGCCCATGAATCCTGTTGTCGTTGCCGTCTGCCTGATGCTGGCCCTGAGCCTGCTGCGCATCAACGTGGTGGTCGCCCTTACCCTCAGTGCCCTCGCAGGCGGCATGGTCGCCGGCATGCCGCTGACCGAGGCGGTCAATACCTTCGCCGGCGGCCTCGGCGGCGGTGCCACCATCGCCCTGAGTTACGCCATGCTGGGCGCCTTTGCCGTGGCCATCGCCCGCTCCGGCATCACCGACCTACTCGCCCATAAGGTGATCCGCGCCCTGGGCCAGGACGCCACCGCCGGCCGTATACTGTGGATCAAGGCGTTGTTGCTGTGCACCATACTGCTGGTGGCCATTTCCTCCCAGAACCTAATCCCGGTGCATATCGCCTTTATCCCTATCCTGATCCCGCCGCTGCTGCACGTGATGGCCAAGCTACGGCTGGACCGGCGTGCCGTGGCCTGCGTGCTCACCTTCGGCCTCACCGCCACCTACATGCTGCTGCCGGTCGGCTTCGGCGGCATCTTCCTCAACAACATCCTGCTCGCCAACCTGGTCGAGAACGGAGTGGCGGCCGACAAGACCATGCTGCCCACCGCCATGGCCATCCCCGTCGGCGGCATGCTGCTCGGCCTGTTGGTGGCGGTGTTCATCAGCTACCGTCGGCCCCGGGACTATGACGAAGGCAGGATACTGGCCATCGAGCCCGAGCATGTCAGCATCAACGCTTCCCATATTGCCATTGCCGTGCTCGCCATCCTCACCGCCCTGGGCCTGCAACTCTACAGCGACTCCATCATCCTCGGCGCCATGGTCGGCTTCGTCATCTTCACCCTGGGCGGCGTCATCAAATTCAGGGAAAGTCAGGATGCCTTCACCCAGGGGGTAAAGATGATGTCGCTGATCGGCTTTATCATGATTGCCGCCGCCGGCTTCGCCGCCGTGATCAAGGCCACCGACGGTATCGGCAGCCTGGTGCAGGCGGTGGATGCCCTGATCGGCGACAACAGGGCCCTCGCCGCCCTGGTGATGCTGGTGGTGGGATTGCTGATCACCATGGGCATCGGTTCATCCTTTTCCACCATCCCCATCATTGCGCCCATCTATGTGCCCCTGTGCATCGCCCTGGGCTTTTCCCCCCTGGCCACCCTGGCCATCATCGGCACCGCCGGCGCCCTGGGTGATGCGGGCTCGCCGGCCTCCGACTCCACCCTGGGCCCCACCTCGGGCCTGAACGCGGACGGCCAGCACGATCATATCTGGGATTCCGTCGTACCCACCTTCCTGCACTACAACCTGCCGCTGATCGCCTTCGGCTGGCTGGCCGCCATGGTGCTCTGAACAAAGGGGCAAGGGTAGCGCTCCTTGCCGACCCGGTTTTCACCTGATCCAGGTCAAGCTGTTCGTCACCCCGGAACTGTTAGAATAAAACTACATTTTTAGCTCCGGGGTTCCCACCATGAAACCGAACGACCCGATTTTTGATGCCCTGCTGCCGCCGGAAATGGCGAAAAAAGCCGAAGACGTGGGGGCATACAAGGCCAGCCGCCCCCTGTCACAATCTTTCATATTGGCGGTAACCGCCGGTGTCTTTATCTCCATCGCCTTCGTGTTCTACATCACGGTCACCACTGGCGCGGGCAGTCTGCCCTGGGGCATGGCGCGCCTCGGCGGCGGCCTGGCCTTCAGTCTAGGGCTCATTCTGGTGGTGATCTGCGGCGGTGAATTGTTTACTTCCAGCGTACTCACCACCGTCGCCCGGGCCAGCCGACGCATCGGCTGGGGCCAACTGGCGCGCAACTGGATCATCGTCTACCTCGGCAACCTGGGCGGCGCCCTGCTGTTCGTGCTGCTGATCTGGCTGGCCGGCCAGCATCTGGCCGCCGACGGCGCCTGGGGCCTCAATACCCTGAATATCGCCCGGCACAAACTGCACCACGGCTTTATACAGGCCGTGGCCTTAGGGATACTGTGCAACATGATGGTCTGCCTGGCGGTGTGGATGACATTTTCCTGCCGCAGCAATACCGACAAGGTGCTGGTCATGCTGCTGCCGATCTCGATGTTTGTGGCCAGCGGTTTCGAGCACAGCATCGCCAACCTCTTTATCGTGCCCCTGGCCATCGCCATTCAGCAGTTCGCCGGCCCCGAATTCTGGACCCTGACCGGCGCCCTGCCCGCCGATTTCGCCGACCTGACCCTGGCCAACTTTCTGCTACACAACCTGCTGCCGGTTACTCTCGGCAATATCATCGGCGGCGGGGTGCTGGTGGGGCTCTGTTACTGGCTGATCTACCTGCGCCAGACACCGCCTGCTAAATCAGAGAGCGGAGCAGATTGCGCAGCCACTGCAGCGCCGGCTGACGGTCATGCAACGGATGCCAGACGCAGTTGAGATGGTAGGCGGGTAGGTCGGCGGGCAGTAGGACCAGCTTCAGCGGCCAGGCGTCGGCCAGCATCACCGCCACCTTTTTGGGCAGCACCAGCAGGTGGTCGCTCTGCCCGACGATGGCCGCCGCCGACATGTAGCTCTGGCTGTTGACCGAGATGGTGCGCTTCAATCCCTGCCCCGCCAGCCAGCGATCGACGATGGACTCCCGGGTGCCGAGCGGCGAATGGAACACATGGGGAAGCCGGGTGAGTTCATCCAGGCTGAGCCGCTCCCCCACCGTGGGATGATCCCGGCTGACCACCCCCGCCAGGGGCTCGGTCAGCCAGGTTTGGGTTCGCAGCGAGGCCGGTACCTGCATGTATTCATCGAAGCCCAGCACCAGATCCACCTCGCCGTTGGCCAGGGCCTGCTCGGGCAGACGGTCTCGCAGAATCTCAATTTCGATACGTACCCCGGGCGCTTCTGTCTTCAGCCGGCGGATGAGCGGCGGCACCAGCACGCATTCCACATAGTCGGTGGTGCTGAGCACGAAGCGCCGGCCGGAGGTGGCGGGATCGAAGCGTTCCTCCCGCCCCAGTTCCTGCTCCAGCAGAGCCAGCGCCCGGCGCACCGTGTGCTGCAGCTCCTCGGCCCGCGCCGTGGGCACCATGCCGGTGGCGCTGCGCACCAGCAGCGGATCTTCGAAGAACTGACGCAGCCGGTTGAGGGCATGGCTCATGGCCGGCTGGCTGATAAAACACTGCTCCGCCGCCCGGGTGACGTTGCGCTGGGTCATGAGGGCGTCGAAGGCGAGCAGCAGGTTGAGGTCGAGCTGGTGCAGCTTCATCAATATTCACCATATGAATAAACTGATTAATACTATTCATTTGATGGATGGTAATGCAAGGGTCACACTGAAGCCTGAAGATTCGGGTTGTTGATGTCTGCCGGAAAAACGGAGCACTCAACCAAAGGAAGCAGCCCCGCCGACTCGCCGTGAACCCATCCCTGGCGCCAACGGTCGACGGTCCTCCCCCCTTTGGCTTCCTCCGGAACCACGGCGCAGTCTCAATATCTCCCACACGATGACATGATCAGTCCCACACTGTTAAGGAGTTCACCATGGCAATGGTTACCGTGGCCGCCACCCAGATGGCCTGCAGCTGGAACAAAGAAGAAAACACCGCCCGCGCCGAGCAGCTGGTGCGCCAGGCCGCCGCCCAGGGCGCCCAGATCATCCTTATCCAGGAGCTGTTTGAAACTCCCTATTTCTGCATCGACCAGAGCCCCGAGCACTTCGCCCTGGCCCAGGAAGTGGATAACAGCCCGCTGATCCGCCACTTCCAGGCCCTGGCCAAGGAGCTGGCAGTGGTGCTGCCGCTCAGCTTCTTCGAGCGCGCCGGCTACGCCCATTACAACTCCCTGGTGGTGATCGACGCCGACGGCAGCCTGCTGGATGTGTATCGCAAGACCCACATCCCCAACGGCCCGGCCTACCAGGAGAAGCAGTTCTTTACCCCCGGCGACACCGGCTTCAAGGTGTGGCAGACCCGCTACGCCAAAATCGGCGTGGGCATCTGCTGGGATCAGTGGTTCCCGGAAACCGCCCGCAGCCTGGCGCTGCTGGGCGCCGAGCTGATCTTCTTCCCCACCGCCATCGGTTCCGAGCCGGCCTACCCGGAGATCGACAGCCAGCCCCACTGGACCCGCACCCAGCAGGGCCACGCCGCCGCCAACCTGGTGCCGGTGATCGCCTCCAATCGCATCGGCACCGAGCAGAGCAAGTATATTGACGGCCTGGAGATGACCTTCTACGGCTCTTCCTTTATCGCCGATCAGTTCGGCGAACTGGTCAAGCAGGCGGACAAGACCTCCGAGTGCGTGCTGGTGCACCGCTTCGACCTGGAGGAAGTCGCCAAAACCCGCATCAACTGGGGCCTGTTCCGCGACCGCCGCCCGGCCATGTACCAGGCGCTGATGACGTCCGACGGCAAGACCCCGGGAGGTCGCTGATGGAACAGCTGAAAGGCTTTCATATGCCCGCCGAATGGGCGCCCCAGCAGGCGGTGTGGATGATCTGGCCGCACCGGCCCGACAACTGGCGCGACCAGGGCGCTCCGGCTCAGGCCACCTTCGCCCGGGTGGCCGAGGCCATCGCCGCCGCCACCCCGGTCTATATGGCGGTGCCGAAAGCCCAGATGGACAAAGCCCGGGCGGTGATGCCGCCCGAGGTCAAACTGGTGGCCATAGCGAGCGACGATGCCTGGGCCCGGGATACCGGCCCCACCGTGGTGGTGAACGGCCAGGGCGAGGCTGTCGGCATCGACTGGCGCTTCAACGCCTGGGGTGGCCATAACGGCGGCCTCTACCATCCCTGGGAGCGAGACCAGGCCATGGCCCAGGCCATGCTGGCGGAGCACGGACTGCCGGCATTGGAAAGCCCGCTGGTACTGGAAGGCGGGTCCATCCATGTGGACGGTGAAGGCACCCTGCTCACCACCGCCGAATGCCTGCTGAACCCCAACCGCAACCCGCACCTGAGCCAGACACAGATAGAGCAGCACCTGAAGGAGACCCTGGGGGTCAGCCACTTTATCTGGTTGCCGGAAGGGGTCTACATGGACGAGACCGACGGCCATATCGACAACATGGCCTGTTTCGCCCGCCCCGGCGAGGTGCTGCTGCACTGGTGCGACGATGAAAGCGATCCCCAGTACGCCCGCAGCCGGGCGGCGCTGGAAGTGCTGGAACAGGCGGTGGACGCCAGGGGCCGCGAACTCAAGGTGTGGAAGCTGCCCCAGCCCGGCCCGCTTTATGTGACCGAAGAGGAAGCGGCCGGGGTGGCCAGCGGCGCCGCCGTGCCCCGGGTGGCCGGTGAACGGCTGGCGGGCTCCTATGTGAACTTCCTGATCAGCAACCGGCGGCTGGTGTTCCCGCTGCTGGACGAGCGCACCGACGGCGGTGCCCAACGGCTGCTGGAGACCATCTTCCCGGAGCTGGAAGTGGTGGGTGTGCCGGCACGGGAGATCCTGCTCGGCGGCGGCAATATCCACTGCATCACCCAGCAGATCCCGGCGGTATAAAGCCCGGGGATTGGGGATTGGGGATTGGGGATTGGGGATTGGGGATTGGCCGATAGGGTGAAACGGCAAGGGTCCATTTCAATGGGCTACCCCACCAGCGGCGCCGTGGTTTGCCGTAGGGTCCGTTTCAACGGATCCCATCCCGCACAACGCCGGCGTGCGGTCGAATAAATTCGACCCTACAGGGCCCGTCGTGGGCCCTTACCCGAACCGGGCCAGGCGGAAAGGCGCCAGATCGAAGCCGGGATCGCCGTCCAGCATCCAGTGGGCGAACAGCTCGCCCAGCACGCTGGCGAACTTGAAGCCGTGGCCCGAGCAGGCGCTGGCGAAAAATACCTGCTCATGCTCCGGGTGCCGATCCAGGATAAAGTCTTCGTCCGGGGTGCGGATATAGTGGCAGGCCTTGCCCTCGATAAGCTCCCCCACTCCGGGCAGGTAGCGGTGCACGAAGGCGTCCAGCTCCACCCGGTCTTCCGCCAGGGCACCAAAAGGCGTCAACGGCTCTCCCGGAGCCAGAAGCTGGCCACCGTCGTGGCGGCCGACCTTGAAACCGGCACCGTCCAGGGTCGGGAAACCGTAGTAGATACCTTGCGCCATGTCGGCGGAAAAACCGGGAAAACACCCCGGACCCATGGCCTGCTCGTCGGCCCGGTACCAGGCAAAGGTCTTGCGCACCCGGGTCAGCGGCAGGCTCAGGCCCAGCCCGGCGAGCAGGCGGGCGCTATGCTGGCCGGCGCAGATCAGCACCTTGCCCGCATGGACTTCCCCCCGGGCGGTGCTGGCCCTTACCCCGCCCTCGCCGTCGATACGCAAGGTCCGCACGGCGCTGTATTCGAGCAGTCGGGCGCCCGCGCGTTCGGCAAGACGACGATAGGCCAGCAGCACCCGCTCGCAATAGAGCACCCCCGCCTGAGGCTCGAAGGCACCGCCCTGCCCCTCCGGCAGGCACCAGGCGGGCCAGCGCCGGCCGATGGCATCGCCCTCCAGCTGCTCCAGCGCCAGACCATATTCCCGGGCGCTGGCCGCCACCTGTTGAATAAAGAGGCTGTCGGCTCGGCCCAGGTTCAACACGCCGCAGGGCAGCAACAGCGACTCGCCACTCTCGGCTTCCAGATCCTGCCAAAGCCGGCGGGCGCGCAGCAGCAGGGGCACATAGCGGGCACCCTCACCATAGGCGTAACGGACAAGGCGGGTGCTGCCATGGTGCGAGCCCAGGGCATGGGGCGGTGCTCCCTCGTCGAGCAGCACCACTCGCGCCCCGCGCCTGGCCAGTTGATAGCCCGCGGCCAGGCCCACCGAACCCGCCCCGATCACCATGATATCTGCCTGCATACTGATTCCTTTTCTGGTCATGCTATCGGTATTGTTCCGTCCAAAAACAACAAGGCCCCGCCTGAATGAACAAACGGGGCCCTGATGTCCGGCGTTTACTGAGGTCGCACCGAGCCTTTCAAACCGGTCAGCCGCTCCAGCGCCGCCAGCTGTTGTTCCAGACTGGCTTTACTGTCGGGACCTACCCAGACCCGGTTCAGTTCTCCCTGGCGCGGCACCGACGGGGTGGTCTGGGCCCGGTAGCCGGCGGCGCGCAGCTTAGAGACCAGAGCATTGACGTTGTCCGCGTTGCGGAAAGCGCCCAACTGAACGATATAATTGCCACCCTGGGGCTGGATCTGCTGGGTCACGGGCGCAGGCTGGGGTACCGGAGCAGGCTGAATAATAGGGGCAGGCTTGATGACCGGCGCCGGTCTGGGCGTCGGCTGGGCGGCTACCTGGGGGGCCGGTTGCGGCGCCGGCTGGACAACAGGTTTCGGCGCCGGCTCCGGGCGGGCGGGTGCGGCCTGGGGCTTGGGTGCCACCGGCGGCGCCTCCTTCGCCTCTTCCAGCGTCCAGACTTCTGGCTTCGCGGCCGCTGCCTCCGGCTGCGCGGCCAGTTCGGTAGCCGGCGGAGCCATCACCACGGGCTGGGCCGGCTCAAGCTCGGGCCGCAGCGGGATACTCACCGCCTCCTCTGGCGCCCCCTGCTGTTTTCCATCCAACAAGTCGGGCAGAAAAATAACACCCAGGGCCACCAGGATCACGGTGCCTACCAATCGATGCTGAAATTGTGTTGCCAAAGAAGCCTCTTATGCGCTTGCCGGTTGTTGTGTCTTGCTCGCCAATACCTCGGCTACAGTGTAAAACGAACCGAAGGCAATAACGATATCCTGTTCACCACACTCTGTTTGTGCCGCCTGCAGCGCCGCATCGACCGACTTGAAGCAGTGTCCGCCCGGTTGTTGCAGGGCCAGTTCATCGGCGCTCGCGCCCCGGGGCCCTCCCAGGCCGGCCAGGTACCAGACATCGACCAGGGGGCGCAACGGCGCCAGGCTGGCATCGATGTCCTTGTCCTTGAGCATACCGACCACCGCCAAACGCCGGCCGGACACCGGCAGCGCCGCCAGGCGGCTGGCAAGATAGGCCGCCGACTCGGGGTTGTGAGCCACGTCCACCCACAGCCGGGGCTCCAGCTGCTGCATGCGTCCGTTAAGCCGAGCCTGGCGCAAACCGTATGCCACCGCCGCGGCATCCGGTTTAAAGGGGGACAAGGCCAGGGTCGCCAGCGCGGTGGCCGCGTTCATCAACGGCAGGCTCGGCACCGGCAGGTCATCGAGCCGCCACCCCAGCCCCTGGAAGGACCAGAGCCCGCCCTGCTGCTGCCAGTGATAATCCCGTCCGGTACAAGCCAGCGGCGTACCCAGCCGCTGCGCATAATCGAGCAGACGGGCAGGCGGCACCGGATCGCCACATACCGCCGGCTTGCCGTTACGGAAAATACCGGCTTTTTCATAGCCGATGGCTTCCCGATCCGAGCCCAGCCAGTCGGTGTGATCCAGGGAAACGGTGGTAACCACGGTTTGGTCCGACGCCACCGCATTGGTGGCATCCAGCCGCCCGCCCAGGCCGACTTCCAGCAAGACCACGTCGGGAGCGGCCTCCCGGAACAGCCAGAGGGCGGCCAGGGTCGTGAACTCGAAATAGGTCAGGGCGATCCCGTCCCGGGCCGCTTCGACCGCGGCGAAGGCGGCGCAGAAGTCGGCCGGCTCCGGGCTGGTCCCCCGGATCCGTACCCGCTCGCGATAGTCGAGCAAATGCGGGGATGAATAGACCCCGACACTGTAGCCGCCGGCCGCCAGCATGGACTCCAGCAGCGCACAGGTGGTGCCCTTGCCGTTGGTGCCGCCCACGGTAATGACATGACTGGGCAGACGGAGCAGACCAAGCCGCCCGGCCACCAGTGTCATCCGCTCGAGTCCCAGTTCGATGTGGGCGATGTTCAGGCCTTCCAGCCAGGCCAGCCAGTCCGTAAAAGACCGGTTTGAGACGGGATCACGCACGGCGCTCATCAGAACTCTGCCGGCTCCTGGTTCATCAGCTTGCCGATCAGGCCTGCCAGGCGATCGCGCATTTCGCGACGATCGATGATCATATCGATGGCACCGTGCTCCAGCAGGAACTCGCTGCGCTGGAAGCCTTCTGGCAGTTTCTCGCGCACCGTCTGCTCGATCACCCGAGGTCCGGCAAAACCGATCAGGGCCTTGGGTTCCCCCACGTTGACGTCACCCAGCATGGCCAGGCTGGCGGACACTCCACCCATGGTCGGATCGGTCAATACCGAAATAAAGGGCAACCCGGCTTGGGACAGGCGATTGAGGGCGGCACTGGTCTTGGCCATCTGCATCAGGGAGAACAGGGCTTCCTGCATACGGGCACCGCCGGAGGCAGAGAAACACACCAGGGCCCGGTTTTCCGCCAGGCAGGCTTCCACCGCCTTGACGAAACGCGCCCCCACCACCGAGGCCATAGAGCCGCCCATAAAGGAAAATTCAAAGGCACAGGCCACCACCGGCAGTCCTCTCAGGGTGCCCTTCATTACCACCATGGCATCTTTTTCATTACTGGATTTCTGAGCGGCGCTGATCCGGTCCTTGTACTTTTTGGAGTCCTTGAATTTCAGCACGTCCTGGGGCTCCAGCTCGGCGCCCAGCTCTTCCCGGCCGTCCTGATCCAGGAACTTGTCCAAGCGCATACGGGCACCGATGCGCATATGATGATCGCACTTGGGGCAGACTTCCAGATTGCGATCCAGCTCGGCACGATACAGTACCTGTTCGCAATTGGAGCACTTGGTCCAGACCCCTTCCGGAATATTATGACGACGAACACCGATGTTCTTATTCTTGGGGAGAATTTTCTCAAGCCAACTCATGGAAATCCTTAGCGTTAATGCATAGTTATCACGCAGTTTGATCAGGTTGAACCGGTACTGTCAATCGGCCTGCGCCGCCTGGCGACACCCTTGACCGGCCCCTGACAGCCCTGATTGCCGACCGCTGCCTACCGGAACAGGCGGCCGCATTTCTGGCTGGCATTAAACCATATAACTGCATGCAGGTTGATAAAAAACTGGTACCACCGATATTGGTCTTACCGCTATTCAATCAGTTGATCGGGCAACCACAAGGGGCCGGGAACCGGGCTCGGCAAGCCGAAATGGGTGGGATAATCCACTTCCACCAGATAGAGTCCACCCGCCTTGGCGGTGACTCCGGCCAGGTTGCGATCCCGTCCTTCCAGTATTTCCTCCACCCAACCGGCCTCGGCCTGGCCCATCCCCACCGCCAGCAGGGTGCCGGTGATGTTGCGCACCATATGATGCAGAAAGGCATTGGCCTTGATGTCGAGCACCACATAATTCCCGTAGCGCTTGACGTTCAGGTGCATGATGTTGCGATACGGGCTGCGCGACTGGCACTGTACCGCCCGAAAGGCACTGAAATCCCGTTCGCCCAGCAGACACTGGCCCGCCTCATGCATTTTTTCGGCGTCGATCGGGCCGGCATAGTGACTGACGCCACGGCCATGAATGGCCGGCCGCATATTATGGTTGAAAATAATATAGCGGTAGCGTCGGGCGGTGGCGCTGAAACGGGCATGGAAGTCATCATTCACCGGCTTGACCCAGCGTACCGCGATATCCGGTGGCAGGTTGGCATTCATTCCCAGGGTCCAGGCCCCGGGTTGGCGCTCGGCCTGGGTGTCGAAATGCACCACCTGGCCGGTGCCGTGCACGCCTGCATCGGTGCGTCCGGCACACTGCACCTCTACCGGGTGATCGGCGATTTTTGAAAGGGCTTTTTCCACCTCTTCCTGGATGCTGGAAACTTCCCGTTGCCGTTGCCAGCCATAATAACGGCTGCCGTCATACTCGATGCCAAGGGCAATGCGCATAATCAGTTCCAAGGTCAAAAAGGACGGCAATTATACCTGTTACGACAGCAAATTGAAGAACCGGCCCCGGAGCAAAGCCGGTGCGGGCAGGATTATCGTTTGGCCAGCCGCTGCAACAGTTTGCGGGCGTCGGCCCGCTGTTCGTCGTTCCCCTGCTCCAGCGCTTCGTTAAGCAGGTCCCGAGCGCTGTCGATATCCTCGATTTCGATATAGGCCCGGGCCAGATCCAGCTTGGCGCCCATGCCGCCCTCATCCAGATCGATATCGATATTCCGTCCCTGACCGAGGACATCGGCGTACTCATCCAGCTCCAAATCCAGTTTGCGGTCGTAGTCGCGCTCAGGGCCTTCGCTGAGCTCCGCCTCTTCCATCAGTTGTTCGACGGAAACATAAGGCTCCTCGGCCAGCTCAGGTTTTGGCGACTCGGTGTCTTCCGGCTCGCCGGCGTCGACCGGATTGGCGGCAAACAGCAGATCATCAATATCATCGTCTGAGACCTTGTTCCTGGTGTCCGCCGCCCCTGCTGTTTCATCATCAAACAGCATCTGCGAGGCATCTTCTCCGGGTTCCAAAGGTTCCGGTACCACCTCCGGCGCCGAGGGCTGCTGGCGCAGGGCCTCCTGCTCTTCCTGCAACTGCTGTTCTTCCAGGAAACGGGCGAAGGCATCTTCATCAATATCCCGATCGGCGGCGGGCCGTTCGGCGTCGGAGGCCGGCTCGGGCGGGACAGCCACCGGCTCGGGATCCGATGCGAACAGCTCATCGAATTCATTGCGTTCATCGTCGATCATGGCCGTCTCGGCCAGTTCCTGCTCCTGTTCGGCCAGTTCCCGCTTGACCCGGTTGCGCCACCACAGGGTAAAGAGCGCCAGCAGCAGCAACGCCGGCAGGGTCAGCACCAGGGCCAGGTTGAGCGGATTGCTCAGCAGCTCATCGAGCCAACGGCCGATGCCGGGAGCAGAGGCGGCAGCAGGGCTTTCCCCTTCACGCGCCACCTTGAGCTCGTTCACTTCCGCCGTTAACCGGCTCAGGTGCTGACGCAATACCTGGTTGTTGTCGGCCAGCGCCGCCAGCTGTTCGTTGGACATCGCCACCTGCTCGCGCAGTTCATCCATCAGCCGGGCCTGTAGCCGGGCCAAGGCCAGTTCCTCGGCCTGATCCGGCGCCGACGGCGAGGGGGATCCCGGCGCTGCGGCAGCCATAGTCTCAGTTTCACCCGGAGCTGCAGCCGTGGTCGTAACCGGTGCTGCCGCTACCACAGGTGCCGGGGCCGAGGCCGGTTTCGGTTCGCTCAGCACGGTCGTGGCGGCGGCCTGGGCCGGCACCGCCGGCGTGGGGCTGACAGGCTGCGGCTGGGCGGCCGGCCTGGGCGCGGAGGCCGCCGTTGGCCTGGTCGCTGCGTCTTGGCGCGGTGCCGTGGCCGCCCGGGTCGCGGAACGGTTGCCCTGCTGGCTCAGGCGCCGGAATTCCGCCTCGGCTTCGCGGGGAGAGCGCTGCCGGGCCTGGGATTGGGTGGGCAGGCGCAGGCTGGCGCCACGCTGCAGGTAGTTGATATTGCCCCGTACGAAGGCGCTGGGATTGAGGTGATAAAGCGCCACCATGGTCTGCTGGACGGTAACGGGTGCCCGGGTATGACGGGCGGCGATGGACCACAGGGTATCCGTGTTGCGAATGGGGCCATAACGTCCGGCTGGCGGCGACACCGGAACGGGCTGGTTCACGGGGGAGGACGCAGCCGGCGGCGGGCTCTGCGCCGGCGCGGAAGCTTCGGGGCCTCTCAGTTCGATATAAAACTCGCCCTGCGCCAAGGAAGGTGCGGAGCAGGCCAGCCACAAGGCCAGACCGGAACAAAGGAGGGGTCTGAGTCGTCTCATTGTGTATGTTGTATCCTTTTCCTGACTCTTCACCGGAGCATCCGGCAGTCTTGGCTCGCCATGGCACAAGTGTAGAAAAAAACAGTGCCAATAGGAACTTATCTATCCGCTTTATCGATACCTGCTCTATCGGCCGGAGCAGCTCAGGCTTTAAACCCCAATGACGCGAACGTCGTGCCGGCTGCACGGAGCTGCAGCGAACCCAGCTCACGCCGCTGCAGATAGTCCTTGCGCAACCGGTCGAAAAAGCCGGGCTGCCCCAGCGCCTGGCGAAAGGCGTCGTCGTCCTGTTCGATATCATAAACCAGGCGGACCAGGCGCTCGAGCAACACCTGATCCGGCCGCTGCGCCAGGGCCACCGAACTGACCGGCGGCGCCGGAAACAGCTGCTCCGGGGTCATGGCCACCTCTTTGCCCTGCTGCTCACACAAGGCCCGATACAGGGCGAAGGTACCCCGGACTTTGCCTTCCAGGCTGTAACCGGCGATATGCGGTGTCGCGAGCAACACATGGGGGACCAGGGCGGCCAGCACCTCCGGCTCGTGCTCCCACACATCCATCACCAGCGTCAGCGGCGCTGGCCCCAACTGCCGCTGCAGCAGGGCCTGGTTATCCCACACTTCCCCCCGGCAGGCGTTGATCAGCACCTGCTCGGACGACAGCCCGTCGATCGCTCGGCGATCCAGCAGGTGCCAGCTGGGATGGCCGCCGTTATGACTCAGCGGGACATGGAAACTGACGATATCGGCGCTCAAGGCTTGTTCAAAACTGACAAAATCCGCCGGATCCCGTGCGGCCCTGGGAGGGTCGCACAACAGTACCTTCATCCCCAGCGACCGGGCTCGTCCGGCGACTTCGCTGCCGGTATTGCCGGCACCGATAATGCCCAGCGTCCGGTCCTCGAGCTGCCAGCCCTTGTGCGCCGCCACCCGCAACAGAGCCGCCAGCAGATAGTCGCCTACCGCGACCTTGTTGCAGCCCGGCGCACTGGCAAAGCCGATGCCCTTGCGCTCAAGCAGGGCGGTATCGATGTGGTCACAGCCGATGGTGGCGGTGCCCACGAAGGACAAGCGCCCGGCCTTGGCCAGCAGCGCTTCATCCACCCGGGTAATGGAACGGACCAGCAGCACATCCACATCCTGCAACTGCTCCGGAGTGATGTGCCGGCCGGGGCAGGTTTCGACCTCGGCCCAGTCACCAAACAATTCCTGCACAAACGGCATGTTTTCATCGGCCAGCAATTTCATCAGTCACCTCCTCGAACGGCGGAGCATTGTACCCCGAGTTGCCCCGGGCTTCAGCTGTAATCGCCCTCTTCATTTTGCTAGACTCGCCGCTTTCTCTTACCGGTTCTCTCTGATGACATTACGGTTACTGTTTGGTGTCCTGGCCATACTGGTCGTACCGGTGGCGCTCGCCAGCCTGGGTTACCACTGGCACTGGCACTGGTTTCCCTTGCTCGACCTGGATGAACCGCCGGCACTGCTGGCCTATGGCCTCACCCTGTCGGTTGGCAAGGCCGGTATCGCTATCGCGCTCGCGCTGTTGAGCGCCCTCACCCTGCATCGCTGGCGGCGACGCCCCGGGCAATTGCTGGTGTTTTTTCTCTGCCTGATGACGGCCCTGGGCGGGGCCTTCGTTACCAAGACCCTGGCCAAGCTGTATTTCAAGGAGCCCAGGCCCTATGTGCTCTGGCTGGAAGAGCAGGGCAAGATCGACAGCGACCGCTTCTATGCCCAACGGGAGTCGGTACGCGAACAATGGCTGGCCGAAGGCCTGAGCCGGGTATCGGAACAGCAGATCCCCGGCTGGCTCAAGCTGCACTGGCAGGAAGAGGTGAATTACTCCTTCCCTTCCGGCCACTCTATTGCCGCCATGACCATCGCCGGGTTCTTCTGCCTGCTGCTGGGTTACCGCCGGGCCTCGCCCTGGCTGGTCGGTGCCCTCGCCGGCTGGGCGGTGGCGGTATGCTACTCCCGTCTTTTGCTGGGCCTGCACTGGCCCGCCGATATCCTGGCCAGCAGTCTGCTGGGCTTTTTGTTCGGCGCCCTCGGTGCCTGGGGCTTTATCCGCTGGGACAGACGGAAGCTGGAAGTGGGAAGCGGGAAGCGGTAATAACCAAAAGGGCGCTGAAGCGCCCTTTCCATACCAACCTTGGTGGTTCTATCAGCCCTTGTACTTGCTGAACACCAGGCTGGCGTTGGTGCCGCCGAAACCGAAGCTGTTGGACATCACGGTATCCAGCTCGGCTTCCTTGTATTCGGTGACGATGGGCAGGCCCTTGGCCTTCTCGTCCAGCTCGGTGATGTTGATGCTGGGAGCGATAAAGCCGTGTTCCAGCATCAGCAGCGAATACACCGCCTCGTGCACACCGGCGGCACCCAGGGCATGGCCGGTCATCGCCTTGGTGGCGGAGATATAGGGCGCCTCGGTACCGAACAGGCTGTGGATGGCTTCCAGCTCCTTGACATCGCCCACCGGGGTAGAGGTCCCGTGGGTGTTGACGTACTGCACCGGCGCCGGCGCCGTGGCCATGGCCTGCTTCATGCAGCGTACCGCGCCCTCGCCGGAGGGAGCGACCATGTCGTAACCGTCGGAGGTGGCACCGTAACCGGTGATCTCGGCGTAGATCTTGGCGCCGCGTTTCAAGGCGTGCTCCAGCTCTTCCACCACCACGATGCCGCCACCACCGGAAATGACGAAGCCGTCACGGCCGGCGTCGTAGGTGCGGGAGGCCAGCTCGGGGCTCTCGTTGTACTTGCTGGACAGGGCACCCATGGCGTCGAATTGCAGCGCCAGGGTCCAGTCCACCTCTTCACCGCCGCCGGCAAATACGATGTCCTGCTTGCCCATCTGGATCTGTTCCAGGGCGTGGCCGATGCAGTGGGCCGAGGTGGCGCAGGCGGAGCTGATGGAGTAGTTGATGCCCTTGATCTTGAAGGGAGTGGCCAGGCAGGCGGAAGTGGTGGAGGACATGGTGCGCGGCACCATGTAGGGGCCGACCCGGCGCACGCCTTTTTCCCGCAGGGTATCGCAGGCTTCAATCTGATTCTTGGAAGAAGCGCCGCCGGAACCCACCACCAGACCGGTACGCTCATTGGACACCATGGACTCATCCAGTCCGGCGTCGGCGATGGCCTGCTCCATGGAAAGATAGGCAAAGGCGGCGGCATCGCCCATAAAACGCATGACCTTGCGGTCGATGTGCTCGGCCGGGTTCAGTTTGATGTTCCCCCATACCTGGCTGCGCAGATTATAGTCAGCAAACTGCTGGGAGAAGCTAATACCGGAGCGGCCCGCCTTGAGGGAGGCCAGAACCTCTTCCTGATTGTTGCCAATGCTGGACACCACACCGATACCGGTAATGACTGCTCTTCTCATCTATCTTTCCTACTGTCTTGATTTGGCGCCAATTCTAACCACAAAACATGGTCAAACTGGTCTGCTTTCACATAAAATGGCCGCTTTTACGGCCCCGGAGGTTCAGTGTCACCCCACTTCATTACAACCGCACGCCTGGACTGGAATGACCAAGGCACGCCGGTCGCCGCCGCGTTCGACGATGTCTATTTTTCCAACGACAACGGCCTGGCCGAAACCCGCTATGTGTTTCTGGGCCAGAACGGCCTGCCGCAACGCTTCATCGAGCATGACCGCGCCCTGTTCGTGGTGGCCGAAACCGGCTTCGGTACCGGCTTGAACTTTCTGGCCACCTGGCAGGCCTTTATCGACTATCGTCGGCAATATCCGCAAGGTAACACCCGGCGCCTGCACTTTATCAGCGTGGAAAAATATCCGCTTTCCCATGCCGACCTGCGGCAGGCCCTGAGCCAGTGGCCAGAGCTTAGCACTTTAAGCGAACGTTTGTTAGCTGAATATCCGCTGGCCGTGAGCGGCTGTCACCGGCTGTGGCTGGCGGAGGATCTGTGCCTGGATCTGTGGCTGGGCGACGTGGCCGAGCTGCTGCCCCAGATGGAAGCCGGGCTGGCGGGCAAGGTGGATGCCTGGTACCTGGACGGCTTCGCTCCCGGCAAGAACCCCGAGATGTGGACCCCGGCCCTGTTCGGTGAGCTGGCCCGCCTGGCCAGGTTCGGCGCCACGCTGGCTACCTTTACCGCCGCCGGCTTCGTGCGTCGCGGCCTGCAGGAAGCCGGTTTCGAGGTCGCCCGGATCAAAGGTTTCGGTCGCAAGCGGGAAATGCTGGCCGGGCATCGCCGCCCGGAGGCCCGCACGCCCTACCCCACGCCTTGGTACTGGCGCCGTCCCGGCCGGGGTGGTCATACCGCCATCGTCGGTGCCGGCGTGGCCGGCGCCGCCCTGGCCCAGGCCCTGACCCGCCGCGGCCACCGGGTTACCCTGCTGGAACAGGCCGCCGGGCCCGCCGCCGGCGCCTCGGGCAACCGTCAGGGTGCCATCTATCCGCTGCTGAACGGCGAGCACGACGGCCTCAGCCGGTTTTATCTGCAAGCCTTCCTGTACGGGCGCAGGGCCTTGCCGGCCCTGGCGAGGCGCCAGCTCTTTGCCCACGACTGGTGCTCTGTGGTGCAACTGGCCCACGATGAAAAAAGCAGCTCCAAAATCGACAAGCTGCTCGCTGGCCACTTTCCGCTCGAACTGGTACAGCCCCTGACGGCTGAGCAGGTCAATACCGCCATCGGCATCGAGGCCAACCAGCCCGGGGTCGCCTACCCGCTGGGCGGCTGGGTCTGCCCCTTCGAACTGACCCGGGCCTTGCTGGCAGAGGCAGGACAAAGCGGCCTGCTCGACTGCCATTTCGATACCCGGGTTACCGCGCTGAGCCATGACGGCCGGCACTGGCACCTCAACACCAGCGGCGGCGACGTTCATGCCGACAATGTGGTGCTGGCCAACGGCCACGAGCTGACCACCCTGCCCCAGGCCGAGGGACTGGCGCTGTATCCGGTACGGGGCCAGGTCAACCACCAACCCACGGCGCCGCAACTGGCGCCGCTTAAGACCGTGGTCTGCTACGAAGGCTACCTCACCCCGGCCTGGCAGGGGCAGCACTGCGTCGGCGCCAGCTACGGCCGTCAGCAGACCAGCCTGGACTACCGGCCCGGGGACGAGCAGGACAACCTGGACAAGCTGGTGCGCACCCTGCCCAGCCTGCAGGGACTGACCGCCGCAGCCGGCGCCGGCCGGGTGGGCATCCGTGCCGCCTGCCGGGATCACCTGCCCCTGGCCGGGGCCGCCCCGGACAAGCAAACCCAACTGGAGCAATACACCGGCATGCACCAGAAGCCCGGCCAGGCCCTACCGCTGGCGGCGGACTGTCCGGGGCTCTATGTGTTGTCGGGGCTGGGTTCCAGGGGCATGTGCTCGGCGCCGCTGCTGGCAGAGCTTCTGGCCGCCCAGTTGCTGGACGAGCCCTACCCCCTGGCGCGGGAACTGTTGGCTGCGCTCAATCCCAACCGGCACTGGCTGCGCAAGTTGCAAAAGGGAAAGGCGGTGGAGGGAACTACTGCGGGCGAATAAGCCCCAGGTTGCGACCATAGTCGTTTTGCTGCTGGAAGTCCCGCAGTAGGGTCTGGGCGATCTCCAACTGATGGTAGCCCACGTTGTCCGCGATCCGGCGCAACTGATCACAACTCGGCTGCGGAGCGATCTCGAACAGGGAACGCTCCAGCCATTCCGCCGCCAGCAGGGCCCGCTCCCGCACCAGCCGCTCATAGCCGGTGAGGGCCAGCCGGTAGTTCTGCCAGTCCGGTGTTTGTGGCCATTCCAGGGGCTCGGTCACGGTGGCGGTGAGGGAGACCAACACCTGGGCCGGCAGGCAGCCCTGCTCGCCCTCTTGTCCCGACAGTTGCCAGGACAGACTGTAATCCACATCCGCCAGGTTCGGCTCCAGTGCGCTCGAACCGTACACATCCACCGTCTGCCGGGCTTTCAGCGTCATCTCGGCGGCGGCAGGCATCGCCAGCAGCAACATCAGGGCACAATATACTCGCATCACGGCAACTCTCCCGGTGGACAGTCCTTATAACAAGGTTCAGCATCATTATAGGCCCGTAGGGGTGTCAAGTCATTTGAGTCTACAGCTGCCGGGGCGAAAATTAACGTTAAAACCACCAGCAACGTCACAGATTGCCTGACATCCGCCGCCTGCCTCTATATAGTGCCCCTAACTGTTTATTGGTTGGAGAGCTGTATGATCACAGCCTATACACTGAACGGAAAGTCCCTCGATATTCAGCCGCTTACCACCGAGGACTCGCTACCCGTCGATACCCTGTGGCTGGATATTTTCAAACCCGACGAGCTCGAACAGCAGTGGATGAAACAACTGTTCGTCGAGGAAGCACCGGAGCTGGACGAACTGGACGATATCGAGGCATCGGCCCGCTTCTACCGGGACAAGGACGGCCTGCATATCCATTCCCTGTTCCCCCAGCGGCTGGGCAAGGAAATCGACGGTATCAACGTGCTCTTTACCCTGCGCAACAACATGGTGATCAGCCTGCGGGAAGACGATCTGGGGTTGATGCGGCTGCTACGTCACTACATGCGCCAGGACCGGCTGGAGGTGGAAGATGCTCCCGACCTGCTGCTGGAGATTTTCCAGCTCAAGATCGAGTACATTTCCGACCTGATCGAAGACGGTTACAAGACCCTGGAAGACACCGCCAAGGAAGTGCTACAGGTGGACGATCTGCACAAGACCATGTCGGATCTGATGATGCAGGAGGACGGCAACGGTCACATCCGGCTGGCACTGTATGATACCCGGCGCGCCCTGCGTTTTTTGAAACGCTCGCTGCGCCAGAGCGCCAGCGACGAGCAGCGTAAATGGATCGACGAGATGCTCTACGACATCGAATCCCTGCTGCCCCACACCCAGTTCCTGTTCGACAAGATCAACTTCCAGCTGGAAGCCGCCATGGGCTTTACCAGCCTGGAGCAGAGTAAGGTGATCAAAATCTTCTCGGTCGCCGCGGTGGTGTTCCTGCCGCCGACCCTGATCGCCAGTATCTACGGCATGAACTTCGAGATCATGCCGGAGCTGGGCTTCGACTACGGCTATATCATGTCGCTGGTGATGATGCTGATGTCCGCCTGCGGCACCTACTACTTCTTCAAGCGCAAGGGCTGGCTGTAAGGGCCGGGATTGGTGATTCGGGACTGGAAACCCGGCACCCGAGTCCCCAGTCCCGCCCCCCGATATTACCGGTGGTAGAAGCGTCGGCCGTGCTCGTCCCGACGACCGGCGCTGAAGGCCGACACCCGCTTCAGGTAACCTATCACCCGAGTGGCATGGTCAATATTTTCGCTGCCACAACTCGTACAGCTCCAGTCGGTGTGCTTGCTGATATGGCCGCAGTCGTTGCAGAGGGTGCTACGCACGTTCACGGTAAAGTAATGGCAGCCGCTGCTGGCGGCGATACGATACAGCTGCAGGTAACCGGCCTCGCTCAGATGTTCGTCCAGGTTGAGGTGCAGTGCCGAGCCGCCGTCCAGGTACTGCACCAGGTCTTTGCCGTGCAGCACGAACTTGTCGAGCACCTGGGTTTCCTCCTCGTCCTCCACCACATAGAAGTAGGAGTTGTAACAGTCCCGCGACACCCGGTAGCCGTCGGCCCTGTCCCACTTGGCATTTTTCACGCCCAGGTTCTCCGCCGGCACGAACTCGGTGTTGAACAAGTAGCCGTATTCCTGCCGCGCCATGCGGTTGGCATCGTAGATGATTTTCAACCGTTCTCTGACAAAGGCCTGGTAACCTGGATTGTTGCCGACCTTGATGCCCCTGTATTCCGCGGCCTCCACCATGCCGTTGATGCCGATGGTGAGAAACTGCTTGTCCAGGCTGATAAAGCCGGCGTCGTAGACAGTGAGGATGCCATTGGCCAGGAAGTCTTCCATCAGCCGGCGATAGGCCACCTGGTACCGCTGGATCTTGTAGATTTCGCTAAGCAGATCGCGACCGTCCTGCTCCAGCCGGTTCATGTTGAGGGTGATCACGTTGATGGAGCCGGTAGCGACCCCGCCTGCTCCCAGGGTGTAGGAGAAAGTATGATCACTCACCTCGTTACGCAGCCGGCAGCAGGAGGCCAGGGAATCGGCGCTGTCCGACATATAGATAAAGAAGCTGTTGCCACGGCTCATCTGCTCGGCACAGAGCCCGGCAAAGTCGGTGTCGGCCGGCGCCCCGTTCCGGGTCAGCATGGCGGCGGTCACCACCGGGAAGGTCAGCACCGCCTTGCGCCGTTCTTCGTTGAACCAGTCGAGGAAGTGGGCCTGCAGCCGGAACACCGAGTCGGCCTGGGGCCGGCTGCCATCGGGGAAGACGAAAAATTCGAACATGGTGGTGAAATAGTCGCGATCGAACAGGGAAATATTCCAGAACACGCTCTGGTAGCCCCTGGCCGCCGCCGGCTGGTTGATGGCATAGATCACATGCTGCAGATGGTTGTTGATGGCATGGGCATGTTCGGTAAGATAATTGTCGCCGTAGTCCTTGCGGGCGAAATAATCGAAGTAGGTCAAAAACTCCACCGTGGCCACGGCACCGGCAAACTGAGAGCTGATGGCAAACACCAGGTTGACGAAGGCGCCGCAAAACGACTCCAGGTGACGGGGCGCCTTGCTCTCACCGCCGAGCCGGGTCAGACCATCGAGCAGGAAGGGGTACATGGTAATGGACACGCAATAGGGCTTGAGGCTGGTTTCATCGTGCACATAGATCTCATGCTGCTCGATTTGCCGCTCGTATTCCGTCGCAAGATCGGTGCCGAACAGTTCGGCAATCTTGTTCTTCACCAGCCCGCGGTTGACCTGCACGAAAA
This sequence comes from Zobellella sp. DQSA1, assembly GCF_041950555.1. Taxonomy (GTDB): domain Bacteria; phylum Pseudomonadota; class Gammaproteobacteria; order Enterobacterales; family Aeromonadaceae; genus Oceanimonas. The sequence goes on along the minus strand of NZ_CP169531.1, from coordinate 1,736,991 downwards.
AATCCTTCATCAGCTCCGCCTCGGCGGTAGCAATGTTTTTCTGGGTCACGTTGGCATTGGGATCCATCTTGGAGCCATCAGCCGCATTAGGCGCCTTCATATAAGCATTAAAGCTGTCTACCTTGGCACTCAACTGCTCCGGGTGCAGACGTATCATGACCTTCTCCAAAAAATGTGATTGAGCGATTCACCCGTGCTCAGGCAAATCAGCCGTTGATTAGTGTCCCTGGAGTCGAGACCGCCGAGTTCGGCCCGCCAGGGGCCCGTCTTGAGGTAGTCGAGCTCGGCCAGCAGCGCCCGGCCCACCCGCTCCCGCCCGGTATAAAGGCAGGTCTTGAGCCCCTGCCGCCGCACTTGGCGCAGCAGCGTCAGCAGCGCCTCCCGGTCCCATTCTCCACCGAAAAACAACACACAGGTCAACAGACCCCGATAGCGTTCAAGCCAGCCCTGCAACCGCGCGCCGGTGAGCGGGCTGCCCGCTTGCGGGTCCCAGCTGTCGCGGCTGTGGCAGCCCGGGCAAGCCAGGGGGCAACCGGTCACCAGCCAGGCCAGGCTGACCTCGCCGGGCACTTCCTGCAGCACCACCCTGGGTTCGAAGGCATTGAGCATCAATTGGCACCAAACACTATATGTTGTGTCTAAATGCTAGACTCAAACACCATATATTGGAATATGTCGTTTCAGGGATCCCTCTTTTCCCTGATCTGGATCAGGCTTGCAGCACGAAAACACAAGCCAGATACCACTTTACAAAAAAAGCCGCCTGTGGCCTGCTCTGGCCACTGTGATGAACAGGAACAAGTTTGGGAGAAAAACAATGACAAAAACGACGATGGGCCTTCTGCTGCTTGCCTTTGCCCTGAACGGTTGCGACAGCAAGGAGGTGGGCAAGGTGTCGCTTGGGGTGTTCACTACCAAGGACATCAAGATAGAAGTGCTGACCGATCCGGTGGTCACCGGCGTTACCTGCCATATCTCCAACGTGGTGGCGGATCTGAGCCTGGCGGATCCCTCCGACATGTCGATCAGTTGCCGCCAGACCGGGGAGATCACCCCCGAGATGATAGCGGCGGTGGACAAGTCCAAAAGCGGCGAGCTGGTCTTCAAGAAGTCGAAAAGCATCTTCCTGAAAAGCCTGAAAATCCGCCGCATCTACGACGAGTCCAGCCAGAGCCTGCTGTATGTAGCCTACAGCACCAAGGAAACCGAAGGCAGCTTCAAACACTCCCTGTCGACGGTACCGCTGTGGGATACGCAGGCGTATGACTCAACCGCACACATACACTGGCCATCTGAACAGTAGAACCTGTCCTGGAGACGAACCTAAGGCCGGTATTTGGAGCTAAACAGCAGCTCTGGATGGTAGTTCACTCAAGACAGTGAGCAAATATAGCAGGTCCTTCACCCCAAGGAGTTTGAGCACCGGACACCGTCGTTATCACCCCAGCGGCAACTCACAATGCAACGATAACGACGGTTTCCGTGAGCATCTGTACGGCAGTATTAGGAACTGTCATTTATAATTAATCCCTTTATTAATCACTTTCAATGTACTAGGCTCAAGCAACATCCGTATCTACAGATATTTGTAGGCAGAGTATGTCAAACGTTAATAATTTACCCTAAATAGGACTATGAATGATTGTCCCCAAGTGAGTCACATGATAAAAATATAGGGAACTAATCCAATGTAAGGCATGGGCCTAGGGAAAGCACTGCTATGTCACTATCCGAACTATTAAAAAATACCCGCCCCACCGTCGAACAGCGTGTGTCTGCTCTTCTCCCTCCATATACATTATTTTTTTCGATTTGTGATGGTAAACAACGAGCTCGCGTCGTTCATGCCTCAGCCGAGGACTGGGAAACAGCATGGCAGATGGGATCACATCAAGCCCAACTGTTATCTCAGAAATTAGGGATAAGCATCTGCTGGTTAAGAGTGGACTGGGTATACTCGACCAAAGAAACAACATGGCGAGATCTGAAAAGGAAGTTCAGGGCAACCAAGCGTAACTATTTCCGGTTTGGACTTTCATTGGATTCGGAGTGTCGGATTGCTTTCCTAGAGCAGGAGCTCAATGCGAATGCGATGCTGTATGGTGGTAATCAGTTCAATCATGCGGTCCTTAACGAGAATAACTTCAGGATTTATGCACAGAACCGTTATGGAAAGCATGTCAATCTTGATTTTGACGATGACCATCCTGTTTACGTCTTATCAACCCAAGGGGTCTTTTGTGACAGTTCAGATAAACCAGTTTTATTATATGGCGCTGGACGGCATGCAGGAAGACGTATAATCAAGAACTTGAATATATCTGACGTTTACCATCTGATAGATAGAGGGAGTCAATATCTTAAAAGTCAGGTGAAAGAAAGCGGACAGTTTTTTTATGGTTCTCATCCATGCTTTGATCGTGAAATCAACACCTATAATTCGTTGCGTCATGCTAGCACAACCTACGCGATGCTTGAAGCTTGGGAGGTTACACAGGAAGTAGCACTCAAGGAATCCATCGAATTAGCATTAGATTTTCTCACTCAAAAATTAATCCAGGATACGGTGTTAAATACGGGCGAAAACGCCTCTTTCCTTATCGATGGCGGTAATGAAATAAAGCTTGGTGGTAATGCAGTCTGTTTATTGGCACTAGTTAAATATAGCGAGTTAACTGGCAGTCAGAAATATCTTGCATTGCTGGAACGCTTGGCATTGGGCATGAAATTTATGCAAGATCCAAGTTGCGGAAAATTTACACATGTACTTCATTATCCAGACCTCACAGTAAAAGAGCCTTTCAGAATCATCTACTACGACGGAGAAGCTGCATTCGGTTTGATACGATTGTATGGATTAACAAAAGATCCTCGCTGGCTCAACGTCGTCGAAAAAGCCTTTGATTATTATATCGTAGCCAATCATTGGAAAGCACACGATCACTGGCTGAGCTACTGCGTTAACGAATTAACCCTGTACCGGCCAGAAGAGCGTTATTACCAATTTGGAATTCAGAATATAGCTGACTATCTGGATTTTGTAGTGGAAAGAATTACGACTTTTCCCACACTGCTTGAGTTAATGATGGCTGCAGAAAAAATGATCTCTCGTATTCAGAGAGAAAATAAGTACACCCATCTATTGAATCAGGTCGATATTGAAAAATTCTATCAGGCCCTTGAACATCGAGCACATTACTTATTAAACGGCCACTTTTGGCCGGAATATGCCATGTTCTTCAAAAACCCACAAAAAATAGTGGGAAGTTTTTTCATCCGACATCATGCATTTCGAATTCGTATTGATGATGTCGAGCACTATCTCTCTGGTTTCGTAGCATATAAAGAATTTTTGGTAAATCACAACACATATGAGAATGAAGATTACACCTATGAGCAAGAATCTTCTTAATAACATTTATCTGTTATATAGGTGCCACTATCTACCGGTTATAACGCCTTTCATGGCTAGTCATTTTACACCAGCTCTTCTGGCAACGACCTCCGGTAGGATTCTTCATCACGGTACCAGCACCTTGTGGAAGTTGAGGTATGTAGCCGGATTAAAAATACTTCGCCATTTAAAATTGCAAATTAATTTTTATCTTTAAAAGATGATAATACATTTCACTGTATGGAGAAAAACATAACGACTATAGCTGCTGAATCGTCAGGAAATCATAAGTAGAAGCTGAACCTTACAGTCGATACAGTAAGCATTCTATTAATTAGTTAAAGGCAGTTATACTACGGATAAGAACAGCATTTGAAAGAAAAAGCTTTGTAATTATCCTCCTTATCTAAGTATATATAATGAGAGCATTGGAAATGAAAATAGATAACGAAAATAAAGGTGATAAAATAGGAGAAAAATCGACTTCCTTTACTGGTGGTGCCAACTGGGACACCAATCGTCTATCAGAAGCCACTAATGGGAAATGGATTATTCCCCCATCCTCTCCGTCTTGGCGTGCCTCGGGATTATGTATACATCCACCGACTATGCAACCCGGGCAAATGGTGGTTATACGCCCGAAGGATAAAGCACATTATGTTACCCCAGCAGCGGCCAAGCTACTACCATTCTCACCACAAGCCTTGATCATTAGTGACGATGATTTCCCTGTTGAGGGAGATATACCGGTATTAAAAGTTTCAGATTCTAGAAAAGCGATTATAAACATAGGCCACTATTCACGATCTCAGATGAAAGGAAAGGTTATTGGTGTCACAGGAAGTTCAGGCAAGACAACAACCGTGGCCATGCTACATCATGTACTTCGCCCTTGGGGAGAAGTTGGGAAAACTGAACATAACGCCAATCTCCCGGTAGGTATCGCGTGGAATCTGGCCTCAATTCCTTGGGGCGCTCCACATATTGTCATGGAAATGGCAATAGGGAACATGCCACAGAACTCATCTCTTGTTCAACCACATATCGCCATTATTACCAATATCAATGCCGCACACCTTAAGTATCATCACTCGACAGAAGAAATAGCCAAGAAAAAATCAAAAATATTTTCTAAAATGCCGGCTGACGGAATTGCCATTGCGAACAGAGACATCAAAGAGTGGCCAATTATAGAAGCAGAAGCCAAACAAAATGGATTAAGCCTCATCACTTTTGGCCAGCATCCTGAAAGTAATATCAGACTGGTTAAATATGATCCTAAATCACAACATGTTCATATAACACATGACAATAAGAATAAAATAAAATTCAGACTTGGTTCACCAGGCATCCATATGGCGATGAACAGCCTAGCGTGCCTAGCCACAATTATAGCTTTACAGCTAGATATTGAACCAGCCATTGCTATGCTTCCCCTTTTCAAGCCTGTACCTGGTAGAGGGGAAATGTTTCATCTGTCACTGAATGGTAAAGCATTACGTGTTATTGACGACGCTTACAACGCTAATCCGGCATCTATGAAGGCAGCAATGAGTTTAATTCGTGATCTACCTCTAATAAATAGTTCAGGAAGAAAAATCCTCGTTCTTGGGGATATGCTTGAGTTGGGAGATGAGTCGGACTGTTTGCATAAAGAGTTAGTTCCCTATATATCTGAGACAAAAGCTGATCATGTATTACTTGTAGGTGATCATATGACGAATATTAGCCAAGAGATTTCTGATAAAAACATACAGTGCACCGTTTTCAAGGATGCATTATCTCTTAAAAAAGATTTGTTCGAATTATTAAATGATGGAGACACTGTCCTTTTTAAATCATCCAACGGGGTAGGACTCCACAAAATAATAAAAGAAATTCGCGCTATAAGTTAACATTTAAGATAATACTCAGCCACCAGCATCAGGATATTTATAGGTGGCTGGGTTTTATTTTAAACCGTTCACCAAAAATCGTCACAAACAGTGTTGCATCGACAACATTTCGAATATATCAATAACCCCACTCACTAACTAAATAATCCACCTATTAGCCCATGATTTAAATACTGAAGAATTAAACTAATACTCTCTTTATCAATTACCACTTATCTCAATTGATAAAAAGTCATTTAACTCTCCATGCTTATGTTCCTCATTAATATGATTTTCAAGAACTTTATGCAGCACGTTAAGAATACTTGTGTTATGGATTTCATTACGTTGGTCTGACTCTTTCCATAATATTTCGGACCAACCATTAGCACGAGCAACCTTCTTGTCTTCCATACCCAACTCTTCAAAAAGCTCCCTTATAAAATCAGCACCATGTATTCGTTCCTCAACATTTAACCTTTGACCACCAAGATAGTAAAAGTTTCTTAATTCCTGTGGAACAATAGTTTTTCCTACTGGGTCAACGATCCCTGCAATTCTGAGCCAAAATTCCTGTGCATCGTACGTTTTATGAAATAAATATTCCTCTAGCTCCTTCTCATTTTTTGGCAAGTCCTGCTTGGAATAACGATACGATTTGAATGCAAACTCAGCCCACCGGGCAGTTCCTTCCAAAAGCCAAGGTGATTTAAACATAGTATACCCATACTGATAAAGATGAAAAAGCTCATGTGCCGGTGTGAGATTCCCTAGAGATATTTTACTGTTTATATCTATTCTCAGTACACATTCATCATTATTGACAGCATCATGTCTTAGATAGCCAAACACTTCATCATATGCCAAACCGTTTCCTTTCGACAAGGATAACAAATTAACATCAATGTATTTTGCCTGATGATATCTAGGTTGACTCAACGGATGCGTCATTCCCATGACCTCGGAAAAAATTCGGCGTCCAGCAACTAATTGCTTTGAGATGTTTATAACTTTATCTGGGACTGTATCTCTAGAAAAGTCTGTGGGGGATGGATAAAATTCGGCTGAAGAATAGTATATTCTGAACTCATCCCTAATATATACCTTATCCAGTTCATAAAGTTTTTTATTTGATAAAGACTTGCACTTTGAAGCAGAATACTCAGCAGACGCAGAGTGATTAAAAATAGCCACAATCAACATCAAGACCAGCTGTATTAATTTATTTCCCATCATGAGATACACAGCGACGTCTCCAATATTAAATTGCATACATTTAAGTTGCTACATAGTCTAGCGCACTATAAAATCATTAGTATAATTCTAGACCAAACTACAATAATGTGTATCATAAAGAAAAGCTGTGCGCTATAATTTTATCGGTATTGAAATACTATGGAAATAGTAGTGTAGCATCCCAGCATTTTTCCGTTGACTAATAATAAATAGAAGTAGAAAGGTGGTAGCATGTCAACACTTGTATCAACAGCCATTCCAAAAAAACTGTCACTCTTCCACTCTATTTATGGATCCATAATAAAAACAACCCCTATAAGTATGATGACTGTTATATTATTATGCGTTTTATCCCAGCTGGCATTATTGACTACATTACTTCTCCCCTGGAAATTATTAATGCTTCTGTACAGTGGTACTCTCCCAGAAGGACTGCCATCATCACTCGCTCGTTTTGAATTAAAGATACAGGTAACAATACTAGGCATGGCAATTTTACTCAGTCTTATTTTTCATCTTTTCTGTGAGCTAAGTGCCAGCTGGGTATGTAAAAAAGGAGCTAACAGTCTTCTTGAAAATCACCAAAAGACCGGTTTATTTAACAATCACAAAGTCCATGCTTATCAGCTATACAGCCACCTGCTACAAGCGCAAGCATCGGCTGTATTTTGCTTGATCGTCACAGGATGGCTTTACTTTTTTTATCCCAACCTACTTATTGTTATAATGATCTATGGGATATTTTGGACCGGAGTGTGGATTTCCCTTATCAAACCTTTCCCATCTAGACAGCAACGAGTGGAAAAGTTGCTCCCTTTACTCTATAAACTTTGGTGGCATATAGGTTTCATTTGTGTACTTTCTTGGGTAGCATGGGATTATTGGCAAGAAAGAATGCCCTCATTACTTATCCTTTTTATTTCTCTTATTTTAGTAAGACAAGGATTACTGCAATCCACTCAAATTTTGCATCGATTATATATGGTTAATCGACAACTCCCCCGCGCACGTTCACTTTTTCTACATAACTCATCATGGCAACCAGCAATACATATAGAACAAAGCTTTCACCATCTTCTTGACTTTTCAACCAGAGCGAGATGGATCCAAGAAATACTCTCAAAACACGATCAACCGACAAAACTCCCTTTGGAAATTAGTTGTCGTCTGGCCAATGCTGGAAATATCGCCTACCTGAAAGTTAACGTTAAAAATACACAGCTCACAAATACTTCTTCATTTATTTTAAAGATCCATAATCATTCATATGAAACCAGTGCAGAACATGAAGTTGACATCTTAAAAGTAGCGAAAAATTACTGGCCTGCACCAATTATCATTGAACATCAAAAGGTAGAGCAGTTTCAATGTATACTGCTCCGAGTCGAGCCCACTGAAAACTGGATTAATTCTGTAGAACGGAGTAAAACATTACCCGATTTACGCACGAAATTAATGGGTTGTGATCTACCGAAAGAATTAATCGAGCGTTATGACCGCTCTCACCCTCATCTATTAGAGAGATTAAAAAACATTCCCTGGCCCTTGCTTGTCTCGATTTCGGAAAACCAAAAAAATGAACGGGCTTGTATTGATATACAGTCTTGCTGGTCCGTTATACTTGAACAGCTCGCCACACTGCCACGCCAACTGGTACTACCGGGACTGGGTGAGCGTCTGATGAGCAAAACGGGTAGCGATGATGTACTGATATGTGACTGGAGCCAGTGGCGCTGGGAACCAGTAGGCTCCAGTTGGACCTTAAGCCCTGACATAGAAAACCAGCTTGAAATTGCGTTGAAAAAAGCAGCACTCCATCGACCGGAGATGCTTGATATATCTCCATGGCAAGTACAATGGGCAACTCGCCTATATGAATTCGAACGTAGATTAGCCAGTAAAAACTATGCCGGGGCAATCAACATTGTTCCCGGGATGTTACAAGCATACAATCGCGGTAACGAAGGTTAGCAAAAACTACCGTTCCCTCAACGCTTCCTTCGCCTGGTTGAACGGTTTTACCAGGTAATCAAAAACGGTCTTGCTACCGGTTTTAATGTCAACCGTGGCAATCATACCTGGGACTATCGGGAATTGGGTCCCTATTTTATTTTCAAGAGAGTCGGATTCGGTAAGAATAAACACTCGGTAGTAAAATACTTCCGGTTTCACTTCATCCTGGATGGTATCGGGTGAAATGGTGACCACCTTGCCATCCAGGCTACCGTAGATATTGTAGTCGTAAGCGGTGATCTTTACCTTGCCTTCCTGCCCCGGATGGATGAAGGCAATATCACGCGGAGAAACGCGGGCCTCAATCAGCAATTGTTCATCCAGGGGCACAATCTCCATCAGCCGTCCGTTGGGCGGGATCACACCACCGATGGTGGTAACTTCAATGTCTTTGACAATGCCCCGTACCGGAGAACGGTGCGTCAGCCGGGTCAGTGCATCGGCCCGCCCCTTGATCACCGACGACAACGCGTCAACCTCGGCATTGACCTTGGCCAGCTCTTCCCGCGCACGCACATGATACTGGGAGCGCAAGTCCACCGCTTTCAGCTCCATTTCGGCTTTTTGCCGGCGCAGGCGCAATACTTCCACATTGCTTGCCGCGCCGGCCTTCGCCAGCGCTTCGGTAATAGCCAGCTCACTGTTGAGCAACTTCAATGACTCGTTGATCCCCTTCAGCGACTCATTCAGGCTGTGCTGGCGCGTGTGGTAGAGCTCCGTTTCTTCCGCCACCAACGCGGGGTAGCCGGCAAGCTCTTCCGAAAAAGCAAGCGCGGTGCCGTTTACTTCCGCGGTCAATCGTCCCACGCTGGCCAGCGCGGCCCGATACCTGGCCGCGCTTTCTTCCACGTTGGATTCCGTCTTGGTGGGATCAAGCTGAGCCAGGATCTGTCCCTGTTCCACAATATCCCCTTCCCTGACGCTCAACATCGCCAGAATGCCGCCTTCGAGCGACTGCACCACCTGCTCCCGCGAGGTGGGCACCACCTTGCCGCTCCCGGTTGAAACCTCATCCACCTCGGCAAAATAGGACCAGGTTCCCAACACCGCCAGCAGCAGAAAGAACACCCATACCACCCGGGTGGACCGGATCACGGTAGCCTCGTCCACATCGTCGTTGTAATGCTGATAGCGTTGGTCATATCCGCCATCCAGTATGGCGATGTTCCTTCCTTCTCCTGGTGTCTTAACAACCAGCTCCCGTCCGGTTTGAATCGTCATGTCTTTTACCCCTAGTAAACCCTTGTTGCTCTCACCACTCATTAGCGTGACTTCTGGCCTTTCTTCGGGCCGGAGAGTTTGGCGATGGCGTTCTCTTTGGTATCGTCAAGCACCACCCTGCCGTTATCGACCACGATAATCCGCTCGACCAGGCTCAGCATGCTCATGCGGTGGGTCGCCACCACCAGGGTTTTGCCCTTGCCCCATTGGCCGAGCTGCTCGATAAACCGGCGCTCGGTCGCTTCGTCCAGCGAGGCCGTCGGCTCGTCCAGCAACACGATATGCGGCTGGCGGATCATCAGCCGCGACAGCAGCAGTGATTGCCGCTGGCCGCCGGACAACCCTGCGCCGCCTTCCAGGATCATGTGATCCATGCCGTCCGGCAGCTTTTGTATAAAGTCGAAGGCCCCGGTCATCGACAGAGCGGAGATGATTTCCTGATCGGACACGTTCGGCGCCCCCATGGTCAGGTTTTCGCGCACGGTGCCGTGAAAGAGCTTGGCGTTCTGAGTCAGCAGGCCCACGTCCCGCCGAATATCGGCCGGGTCGATATGAGACATACGGACGTCGTCCAGGTTGACCTGACCGCTGACCGGCTCCAGTACCCCGGCCAGCGCCTGCAACAGAGTCGACTTGCCGGCACCATTCTTGCCGAGCACCGCGATGCGCTCGCCAGCCCGGATCGACAGCTCCGCCACCGTCAGCGCCGGGGCGGGTGCATCTTCGCCGTATTGCAACACCGCACGACTGAAGTCGTAGTCACCCTGTATCACCGGCTTGTGCACCCGCTTGCTGCCTTCCGGGTGATCCACCGGCAGCTGCATCAGGTTGTTCAGGCTTTCCAGCGCCACCTTGGCATGCTGCCACCGGCTCATGACCTGGGTCAGCTGCGCCATCGGCGCCATCATGCGCGACGCCAAGATGGACGCCGCCACCAGAGAACCCGTGGTAAGATCTCCGTTCATCACCATGGGGGCACCGAACAGCACCACCACGGCAAAGACCGAGGTCTGCACATTATGCGCCCATACCGTCAGCATATTGGTCAGGAAGCGCAACCTGAGGTTTACATCCGCGGTTACCGCGTTGTAGTGATTCCACTCATGCTGGAACCGCTGTTCCGCCTGCAGGAGTTTGATATCCTCGTGGCCCTGGATGGTTTCCACCAGCATGGCGTTACGCAAAGACGACTCGCGCATCGACTCCCTGGACAACTCCTTCAGTTTGCCCTGGGCAAGCAGGCCGGGCAGCAGCAGCAGCAGCAGCGCCACGGCCGGCACCAGCGCCAGAGGACCGGCGATATACCAGAACACGAACAGGAACAGCAGGAAGAAAGGCAAGTCTACCAGGGCCGTTGCGGTGGTGGAGGTGATAAGCTCCCGCACCTGCTCCAGTTCCCGGATCTGGGAAATAAAGGTACCGGTCGACTTCGGCTTGGCACTGTTGCGCAAGCGAACGGCGTGACCGAACACCCGATCGGAGATGCGGATATCGGCGCGCTTGCCCATTAAATCGGTAATTCTCACCCGCATCAGGCGCATAATGAAGTCGAACACAATGGCCAGCATCACCCCGCCGAACAGGACATAAAGGGTGGGCATGGACTCGGCGGGAATAACACGGTCGTACACTTGTCGCGAAAACAGGATGCCGGCCAGCGCCAGTATGTTGGCCACCATGGTGGCCAACAGTACGTGCCCATAGGGCTTGATGTCGCGCAGAATGATTTCTCTGAACCAGTTGCGCTCATAGGGCTTGATATAATCGTCCACCCGGGCATCGGCCACCGCTCGGGCCGGACGCAAAATCACCATCCGCACCAGGTTGCCGGCCAGCTCTTCCCTGTCGATGCTGGTTTGCAGCCCCTGATCACCGCTGTAGACCAGGCCTGCCCGGCCGTTGCTGTCGATAGAATCGATCACCGCCACCTGGCCATCATTGAATTGCACCGCCAGGGGCAACCGCCAGGAAGTCAGCAACGTTTCATCGAAAGAGGCAAACTTGACCGTCAGCCCGGCCTGCCTCGCCATCTGCCTCAGCACCTGTTCGAATGGTTCATCCAACTCCCATTGGGCCGCCATTCGCACGTTTTCTACCGAATACTCCAGGCGGTAATGCCGCGCCACAGTAAGAATCGCATCCAGCCAGGGACGATAATCTACCTTGGTCGCGCGCTCTGCTGGCTCGCCCTCTTCCTCATGGGTTCTTAAATGCAGTACATCACTCATGAGCGAACCTCCACACCTTGTATCTTGCTGTTTTCCAACTGGAAAGCGGTTCGCAAGGCACCGGTGTTATACAAGCAGTCGATCTGCAGACGATGCAAATCATGGCGGGTATTCACCCGATCGAAGCCAGCTTGATGGATTTCCTGCTCCGCATTCAACAAATCGAGCAGGCTCCGGGTTCCGAGGGAAAGGTATTGCTGGCGGTAGAGATCCCGGGTTTCGGAAATGCTCTGCTCGCGCAGCCCCAGGCTGACCAGGCGCTGGCCCAGGCTGTTGGTTTGTTCCCGCGCCTCCAGCAGCCCCTGGCTGACCGTCAATTGGGCGGCATTTCTTGCCGCTTCCGCCGTTTGCAGGGCAAACTGGGCCGCGTTTTGCCGCGCCGTAATAGAGCCGCCCTGATAAACCGGCATCGACACATTCAGTGCCACCCTGAATTCCGTTTTATCGCTGACGCGATCATCAAGGTAACGCCGCAGGCTGGGATCCAGCGACAGGGTCGGCAACCCCTCGGCCCTGGCTTGCTCCATCAGAGCCTGCGCTTCAACCCGCTCCGCCTCGGCCACCAGCATCTCCGGCACCATCGACAAATCCAGCGAGGCATTCAGGCAGGCATCGCTCAGCGCCACCGGAAATGTCTTCCCTAGGCTAACCGGCGTACGGCTGCCCACCAGGCTAAGCAGCACGCCCTGCCAGCGGTTGAGCTGGGCGCTCAGCTGCAGTTCGGTGGCCTGTGCGGCTTCGATACGGGACTGGGCCTGCAGCACGTCGGAGCGCGAGCTGGCCCCCATCGCACTGCGCTGCTGTGCCAGGGCCGCAATGGCGGACACGCCCTTTATCTGTTCCCTGGCAATATCCAGCAACGACTGATAGCGCTGTACCTCGATGGCGGCTTGGGCGGTGTCGCGCGCCACCGTATCGATAGCCAGCAACACGGTGGCGCGGTTTTTATTTACGCCGGCCGAGGCAGCATCCACCGAACTGGATACCTTGCCAAAATCGTACAGCATCTGCGAAGCGGACAGGCTTACCGACTGGCTGTTCTTGCTGCCATTCAGTGAGGAATCGTACCCCGCACTGAGGCCGGCACTAACCTGTGGGTAGTAGCCCGCCCTGGCAACAGTCACCTGCTCGTTTTGCTGGTACAGCCGACCAATGGCTCCCGCTATACTGGGGTGCCAATTTACCGCTCGCTTCACCACACCGGACAGATCGGTTTCAACCCCACTGCCCAGGGGAGAATAATAATTTTCCTCGGGAAACGCGGAGAAACCGGACTGCAATGTATGCGGGTTTATTATCCCTATAGCCTCTTGACTTTGTCTTTGGTCACTGGCCCAGACAGCTGAGGCAGACCATGTTGTTATAGAGAAAAGAGAAGCCATCCCTAGTATCTTTACTGGCAAACATGGTTTCACAGTAAAACTCCCGTACTTGTGTTTTTTGTTATGTGCGCAAAAAAACCTCATGAAAAGAAAAGGGTTTTGCGATTTTTTCAATTTAACGTAGTCATAGCATAGATACTGCAAGGAGCAGTGGGCAAGCGTTATTTTATGGAAGAATGTATTAATCAATAAGTATTAAGGAGAGATATATAAAAACAAATAGAAGACGAGAAAGGCTACCTGATTAAATACCTGGTTAATAAAAGAATGGATTTAAATATGCCGGGCCCTGAGGCCCGGCATAGTATTGCAGGCGCGTTACATTACGCTAATGCCGCTCTGAATCCACAGCTGGCTAGTGGGATCATCCTCGTTGGTATAAACAACATAATCAATACCGTTCAAGGTGTCGCCCACAGGCGCGGACCAGTTACCGACCAGCTCGACGGTGTCGTCACCATCTCCCCGGATAAACAGCGTGTTGGTCGCCTCGTCGGTCACATCCAGCAGATCCTGCAATGTGACGGTCAGCCCAACCGCACTACTATCGTTGAGGTCAATGGCTTCGATATTGTCGATTTTTCCAGCAATATCGCTGAGCATGATCGAGGTAGCATCACCGTTCCAGTAAAGGGTGTCGAAACCTTCACCACCGTCAATGGAGTTAAACGCCGTATCGTACAGAACGATCAGGTCGTCGCCATCGCCCGCGTTGAAGGTAAGATCACCACCGGCCCTGCCATCGAGGGTGTCGTTACCATCGGAGCCCTGCAGCATACCATCGCCGTCGTTTAGTACATAACCGACGGCGTCGCCAGGATTATCATCATCCCAGTTCAGCGCTATATCCGGAGTATCGATACGGATGAACAGCGTCGCCGTATCTTCATCACCGTTCGGATGGGTGAGCTTGTAGGTGAAGGTTTCAACCTGACCGATGTTGTCAAGATCGGCATTGGGCACATAGGTGTAGGAGCCGTCGGACATAATGGTAAGGGTACCGTACTGTCCTTCAACCACGACACCGCCAACACCCGGTATCACAAAGCCGCCATCCTTCAGCACACTGAGTGTGGTTTCCGGTGTGCCGGTGTGATCCGCGCTGTCGTCGATAACATTGCCCGATACCTCATGCGCCTCTCCGGAGACAAAGTCCTTAAGATGCGTGGTCTCGTAGGTCAGATCCACCGTGACCGAACCGGGCAGGCTTACTGCACTACCGTTAGAAACATCCAGCCGGTAGTCACCGGGTTCCATCCCTTCTACCGTCACTTCCACACTAGTGGGGAACAGGCTGATCAAATCGAGCAGACTAGCCTGTGCCATATCCATAACCAGGGTTTCGGTGCCATCTTCTTCCAGCTTGAACAGTTGGAAGTCAACAGAGTCCAGCAGCGAGGCCAGGCTACCCACATCGATATTGATGGTCAGGTCGGTGGAGGTATCCTCTGCCAACGAGAAGCTGGTATTCCCCGAAGTATCTCCGATAACGGCACCAAGCAGGCCGATAAGCCAGCTGTAGCTGATAGCGTCTTCTTCGACCTCGGTGGTCACCAGGTTCGCCACTTCTATCTGGGCCGTGGCCAGATCGTCGGTTGCCTCCACGGTAGTGGCGGGCGCGGACAGATCCTCGTCGTCCCAGATAAGGTCGGCATCCTGGCTGTCGACACGAACATGCAGGGTGGCGGTGGCTTCCTGGCCGGTAGCCGAGTCACGCAGGGTGTACTCGAAGCTGTCGACCTGGCCGATTGCCTCCAGATCCGCGTTTGGTGTGTAGGTGTAGCTGCCGTCCTGGAAGATTTCCAGGGTACCGTGGCTGCCCACCAGCACCAGCGACGAACCATCCTGCGGCACGGCTTCGCCATTCACCGCCACCACAGTGGTGGTATCGGTAACCACATCGGTATTGCCGTCCTGATCCGCATCGGTGATCACGTTGCCGGATGCAGCGATAAGCTCGCCGGGCAGGTAATCGGTCAGGCTGATGTCGGTGATCTCCGCGGTCCAGCTAACGGTGGTTCCAGCACTGAGCACATCGGTACTGCCGTACACTACCCGGTACTCACCGGCTTCCAGGCCACTGGCTTCGACGAGCGCCGCTTCGCCGAAGATGCCCAATACGTCAAGCAGGCCACCGCCGGATGAATTCGCGAAGGATACCCACTCTCCGTTTTCGAACACCTGCAGATCGATAAAGGTGCCGTCGAACAGCCCCACCAACGAGCCGACATCGGCCGTAAAGGCCAGATCGGATACATTGCCTTCTTCCACCGTAAACTCATAGGTAGAGGAAGAGCCGAACAGCGTCAGCAACAAGGTATCGGAACCGGATTCCGGATCCCTGTCGGTGCTGACCGGCACAATGCCCACTTCAGCGGTTGCCAGGTTGTCGAAGGCTTCCAGCTCAACCACAATCGGCACCTCGATGTCGGCCGCTTCGCTGCTGTTGCCAGCCGTGTCCACCGCGACCACGGTAACGACCAGACCTTCGGCCAGCGGTGCTCCAAATTCGACGGTGAAGTTGCCTTCGCCATCCACCTCGGCACTGCCCAGTTCGTTGCCCTCGTCATCGAATACGGTAACGGTGGTACCGGCTTCGGCCACCCCGCTCAGGCTGCCGTCGTCATTGAACACCAGTTCGCTCGGCATCTCCGGTGCGATGGTATCCAGCTCGAACTCAACAACTGCGGAGGGTTCGCTTTCGCCAGACTCATTGCTGATGGTTGCGGTAACACTGACATTGCCTTCCGGTATGCCCTCCATATCCAGCAGGATACTGACACTACCGTTGGAAATATCGTCGGCGGTCAGTTCGTACTCGACAACGGTTTCAGCGCCGCCTTCACCAATAACGGTTAGCGTGATGGTGTCGCCTTCGGACAGTGCATCGACACTGGCCTCGAAGTTAACCTCGGCCATTACACCGGCAGACAGTTCTTCCGCATTGATATAGCCATCGGCTGCCGCATCGATACTCAGCAGGGGAGCATCAAGGTCGGCGTCCGCGTCCGCATCGGCGTCCGCATCCGCATCGGCATCGGCATCGGCATCGGCGTCTGCATCGGCATCGGCATCCGCATCGGCATCCGCGTCAGCATCCGCATCGGCGTCCGCATCAGCATCCGCATCGGCGTCTGCATCCGCATCGGCGTCCGCATCGGCGTCCGCATCAGCATCCGCATCGGCGTCTGCATCCGCATCGGCGTCTGCGTCGGCATCCGCATCGGCGTCGGCATCGGCATCGGCATCCGCATCGGCGTCGGCATCCGCGTCGGCATCCGCATCTGCATCGGCGTCGGCATCCGCATCGGCGTCTGCATCGGCGTCTGCATCAGCATCGGCGTCTGCATCCGCATCCGCATCGGCGTCGGCGTCGGCATCTGCGTCGGCGTCTGCGTCGGCATCGGCATCGGCGTCGGCATCCGCATCGGCATCCGCATCGGCGTCTGCATCCGCATCGGCATCGGCGTCGGCATCTGCGTCGGCGTCTGCGTCGGCATCGGCATCCGCATCGGCGTCGGCATCGGCATCGGCATCGGCATCCGCATCGGCATCGGCATCGGCATCCGCATCGGCGTCCGCATCCGCATCAGCATCGGCGTCTGCGTCGGCATCCGCATCCGCATCCGCGTCGGCGTCGGCGTCGGCGTCCGCATCAGCATCAGCGTCGGCATCCGCATCGGCATCAGCATCGGCATCGGCGTCGGCATCCGCATCAGCGTCGGCATCCGCATCGGCGTCGGCATCTGCATCGGCATCGGCGTCCGCATCAGCGTCTGCGTCGGCATCGGCATCGGCATCCGCATCAGCATCCGCGTCGGCGTCCGCATCGGCGTCGGCATCCGCATCGGCATCCGCATCGGCGTCGGCATCCGCATCAGCATCGGCGTCTGCATCCGCATCGGCATCAGCATCTGCATCCGCATCGGCGTCGGCATCCGCATCAGCGTCGGCATCGGCATCGGCGTCGGCATCCGCATCCGCATCGGCGTCGGCATCCGCATCGGCGTCTGCATCGGCATCCGCATCTGCATCCGCATCGGCGTCTGCATCCGCATCCGCGTCGGCATCGGCGTCTGCATCCGCATCCGCATCGGCGTCCGCATCCGCATCGGCGTCCGCATCAGCGTCGGCATCCGCATCGGCGTCGGCATCCGCATCCGCGTCGGCATCCGCGTCGGCGTCCGCATCAGCGTCCGCATCAGCGTCGGCATCCGCATCGGCATCCGCGTCCGCATCGGCGTCCGCATCGGCATCGGCATCGGCATCAGCATCCGCATCGGCGTCGGCGTCGGCATCAGCGTCGGCATCCGCATCTGCATCGGCATCGGCATCCGCATCGGCGTCTGCATCCGCATCGGCATCGGCATCCGCATCCGCATCGGCGTCCGCATCCGCATCCGCATCAGCATCTGCGTCGGCGTCCGCGTCTGCATCCGCATCGGCGTCTGCATCAGCATCGGCGTCTGCATCCGCATCAGCATCGGCATCCGCATCGGCGTCGGCATCGGCGTCGGCATCGGCATCGGCGTCGGCGTCGGCGTCGGCATCAGCATCGGCATCCGCATCGGCGTCGGCATCGGCGTCCGCATCCGCATCGGCATCCGCATCGGCATCCGCATCGGCATCCGCATCGGCGTCAGCATCCGCGTCGGCGTCGGCATCGGCATCGGCGTCCGCGTCGGCATCAGCATCGGCGTCCGCGTCCGCATCGGCGTCCGCATCGGCATCGGCATCGGCATCGGCATCAGCATCCGCATCGGCGTCGGCGTCGGCATCAGCGTCGGCATCCGCATCTGCATCGGCATCGGCATCCGCATCGGCGTCTGCATCCGCATCGGCATCGGCATCCGCATCCGCATCGGCGTCCGCATCCGCATCCGCATCAGCATCTGCGTCGGCGTCCGCGTCTGCATCCGCATCGGCGTCTGCATCAGCATCGGCGTCTGCATCCGCATCAGCATCGGCATCCGCATCGGCGTCGGCATCGGCGTCGGCATCGGCATCGGCGTCGGCGTCGGCGTCGGCATCAGCATCGGCATCCGCATCGGCGTCGGCATCGGCGTCCGCATCCGCATCGGCATCCGCATCGGCATCCGCATCGGCATCCGCATCGGCGTCAGCATCCGCGTCGGCGTCGGCATCGGCATCGGCGTCCGCGTCGGCATCAGCATCGGCGTCCGCGTCCGCATCGGCGTCCGCATCGGCATCGGCATCGGCATCGGCATCAGCATCCGCATCGGCGTCGGCGTCGGCATCAGCGTCGGCATCCGCATCTGCATCGGCATCGGCATCCGCATCGGCGTCTGCATCCGCATCGGCATCGGCATCCGCATCCGCATCGGCGTCCGCATCCGCATCCGCATCAGCATCTGCGTCGGCGTCCGCGTCTGCATCCGCATCGGCGTCTGCATCAGCATCGGCGTCTGCATCCGCATCAGCATCGGCATCCGCATCGGCGTCGGCATCGGCGTCGGCATCGGCATCGGCGTCGGCGTCGGCGTCGGCATCAGCATCGGCATCCGCATCGGCGTCGGCATCGGCGTCCGCATCCGCATCGGCATCCGCATCGGCATCCGCATCGGCATCCGCATCGGCGTCAGCATCCGCGTCGGCGTCGGCATCGGCATCGGCGTCCGCGTCGGCATCAGCATCGGCGTCCGCGTCCGCATCGGCGTCCGCATCGGCATCGGCATCGGCATCGGCATCAGCATCCGCATCGGCGTCGGCGTCGGCATCAGCGTCGGCATCCGCATCTGCATCGGCATCGGCATCCGCATCGGCGTCTGCATCCGCATCGGCATCGGCATCCGCATCCGCATCGGCGTCCGCATCCGCATCCGCATCAGCATCTGCGTCGGCGTCCGCGTCTGCATCCGCATCGGCGTCTGCATCAGCATCGGCGTCTGCATCCGCATCAGCATCGGCATCCGCATCGGCGTCGGCATCGGCGTCGGCATCGGCATCGGCGTCGGCGTCGGCGTCGGCATCAGCATCGGCATCCGCATCGGCGTCGGCATCGGCGTCCGCATCCGCATCGGCATCCGCATCGGCATCCGCATCGGCATCCGCATCGGCGTCAGCATCCGCGTCGGCGTCGGCATCGGCATCGGCGTCCGCGTCGGCATCAGCATCGGCGTCCGCGTCCGCATCGGCGTCCGCATCGGCATCGGCATCGGCATCGGCATCAGCATCCGCATCGGCGTCGGCGTCGGCATCAGCGTCGGCATCCGCATCTGCATCGGCATCGGCATCCGCATCGGCGTCTGCATCCGCATCGGCATCGGCATCCGCATCCGCATCGGCGTCCGCATCCGCATCCGCATCAGCATCTGCGTCGGCGTCCGCGTCTGCATCCGCATCGGCGTCTGCATCAGCATCGGCGTCTGCATCCGCATCAGCATCGGCATCCGCATCGGCGTCGGCATCGGCGTCGGCATCGGCATCGGCATCCGCATCCGCATCGGCATCTGCGTCGGCGTCCGCGTCTGCATCCGCATCGGCGTCTGCATCAGCATCGGCATCCGCATCGGCATCCGCATCGGCATCGGCGTCAGCATCCGCGTCGGCGTCGGCATCGGCATCGGCGTCCGCGTCGGCATCAGCATCGGCATCCGCATCGGCATCCGCATCGGCGTCGGCATCGGCATCGGCATCGGCGTCTGCATCGGCATCTGCATCGGCGTCAGCATCGGCGTCGGCATCGGCGTCTGCATCGGCGTCAGCATCCGCATCGGCATCAGCATCCGCATCCGCATCTGCATCTGCATCCGCATCAGCGTCGGCATCCGCATCTGCGTCGGCATCCGCATCGGCATCAGCATCGGCATCGGCGTCGGCATCCGCATCCGCATCAGCGTCGGCATCGGCGTCTGCGTCGGCATCGGCATCTGCATCGGCATCCGCATCGGCGTCCGCATCAGCATCTGCATCGGCGTCTGCGTCGGCATCGGCATCGGCGTCCGCATCGGCATCTGCATCCGCATCGGCATCGGCATCAGCATCGGCATCCGCATCCGCATCGGCATCGGCGTCGGCATCCGCATCGGCGTCTGCGTCGGCATCGGCGTCTGCATCCGCATCGGCATCCGCATCGGCATCAGCATCGGCATCAGCGTCGGCGTCCGCATCAGCGTCGGCGTCCGCATCGGCATCGGCATCGGCATCAGCATCCGCATCGGCATCAGCGTCTGCATCCGCATCGGCGTCAGCGTCAGCGTCCGCATCGGCGTCTGTATCATCAATCACAGGGGCAACGACCACAGTAGGCTCGGACTCATTGCCGGCTTCGTCGGTCAGGGTAACTTCCAGTTCTTCGCCATCGACCTGCGGCGTGCTTAGTTCGACGTCGAAGTTGCCGTCTTCGTCCACCTCGCCTTCACCGATCACGTTCCCTTCGGGATCCTTCACGGTCACGCTGGTGCCCGGTTCGCCTTTACCGGTGACGGTGGTACCGTCCTCACTGACCTCAACATCGGTCGGAGCATCCGGCGCGGTCAGATCCGGAGCGGTAACCAGGGCGGGCTCGGATTCATTGCCGGCTTCGTCGGTCAGGGTCACTTCCAGCTCTTCGCCATCGACCTGCGGCGTGCTCAGTTCGACGTCGAAGTTGCCGTCTTCGTCCACCTCGCCTTCGCCGATCACGTTCCCTTCGGGATCCTTCACGGTCACGCTGGTGCCCGGTTCGCCTTTACCGGTGACGGTGGTACCGTCCTCACTGACCTCAACATCGGTCGGAGCATCCGGCGCGGTCAGATCCGGGGCGGTAACCAGGACAGGCTCGGATTCATTGCCGGCCTCGTCGGTCAGGGTAACTTCCAGCTCTTCGCCATCGACCTGCGGCGTGCTCAGCTCAACTTCAAAGTTGCCGTCTTCGTCCACCTCGCCTTCACCGATCACGTTCCCTTCGGGATCCTTCACGGTCACGCTGGTGCCCGGCTCACCCGTCCCACTGACAACGGTGCCGTCGTCATTGATCTCGGCTACGGGCACATCCGGCGCGGTCAGATCCGGGGCGGTGACCAGGGCGGGCTCGGATTCATTGCCGGCCTCGTCGGTCAGGGTCACTTCCAGTTCTTCGCCATCAACCTGCGGCGTGCTCAGTTCGACGTCGAAGTTGCCGTCTTCGTCCACCTCGCCTTCGCCGATCACGTTCCCTTCGGGATCCTTCACGGTCACGCTGGTGCCCGGCTCGCCCGTCCCACTGACAACGGTGCCGTCGTCATTGATCTCGGCTACGGGCGCATCCGGCGCGGTCAGATCCGGGGCGGTAACCAGGGCAGGCCCGGATTCATTGCCGGCCTCGTCGGTCAGGGTAACTTCCAGTTCTTCGCCATCGACCTGCGGCGTGCTCAGCTCGACGTCGAAGTTGCCGTCTTCGTCCACCTCGCCTTCACCGATCACGTTCCCTTCGGGATCCTTCACGGTCACGCTGGTGCCCGGTTCGCCTTTACCGGTGACGGTGGTACCGTCCTCACTAACCTCAACATCGGTCGGAGCATCCGGCGCGGTCAGATCCGGGGCGGTAACCAGGACAGGCTCGGACTCATTGCCGGCCTCGTCGGTCAGGGTCACTTCCAGCTCTTCGCCATCGACCTGCGGCGTGCTTAGTTCGACGTCGAAGTTGCCGTCTTCGTCCACCTCTCCTTCGCCGATCACGTTCCCTTCGGGATCCTTCACAGTTACGCTGGTGCCCGGCTCACCCGTCCCACTGACAACGGTGCCGTCATCATTGATCTCGGCTACGGGCACATCCGGCGCGGTCAGATCCGGGGCGGTAACCAGGGCGGGCCCGGACTCATTGCCGGCCTCGTCGGCCTGGGTAACTTCCAGCTCTTCGCCATCGACCTGCGGTGCGCTCAGTTCGACTCTGAAATTACCGTCGTTACCCACCACACCTTTACCGATCACATCACCTTTAGGGCCTCTCACGATAGCAGGGGAACCCGGTTCGCCCTTACCAGTGACGATGGCGCCATCTTCACTAATCGCAACATTGGTCGGCGCATCGAGGGGATCTGTATCGGCATCTGCATCGGCGTCAGCATCCGCATCGGCGTCTGCGTCCGCATCGGCATCAGCGTCCGCATCGGCATCAGCGTCAGCATCGGCATCGGCATCAGCGTCGGCATCGGCATCAGCGTCGGCATCCGCATCCGCATCCGCATCAGCGTCGGCATCCGCATCAGCGTCTGCATCGGCATCCGCGTCCGCATCAGCATCGGCGTCAGCATCCGCATCCGCGTCCGCATCTGCATCCGCGTCCGCATCTGCATCGGCGTCCGCGTCCGCATCAGCATCGGCGTCAGCATCCGCATCTGCATCGGCGTCCGCATCAGCATCCGCGTCGGCATCCGCGTCGGCATCGGCATCGGCGTCTGCGTCAGCATCGGCGTCCGCATCGGTATCATCACTATCTGAGCTGCTAGAACCACCAGACAAGGCAATAATGCCCAGACCCAATATGCCTAATCCGGCGTATAACCAGCCGGGAATAGCGCCTTGCGACTGGGTCAGCATCAAAAGGCTATCGAGAGAGTCCAACGGAACAAAGGAAAGCTCTCCCGTGGCAGCACCTTGCCACCACCAGAGGGCCCCTTCGTCTTCAAGAACCAGTTCACTTTGTAGTTCGCCTTCAACAACAAAAAAGTTGGCGATGGTAATCACTTCCCCTGACATCAGGGTGACTACCAGATCCCGCCCACTTTGTCTCAACGCTGTTACCTGTCCCCTGCTAATGGGGAGCTTGACGATGCTCGGCGAACCTAAAATAACGTTATCCAGCGGAGCTGCCGCCGTAGCACCGCTGGATTTGGCGACAATCGTGGCTTGTGTCATGTGTTTATCCTTGTATTTTCCCGTAGTTATATTTTTTTACTACACAAACAGCCATTAATAGTTGGACTCCCCTCCATCTCTTTAATTTTTATTCCTGTTCATAGGATGATGATAATTCCGTGCTGCCATAAGAGACCCGCGCGGCACTTACCACGCAAGTATCAAATTTAGTTGCATTGTGAGAGATAGCAATAGAAAAGTGCTAGACGCGTATAATAAAACATACTGGCCGTACCAGATTAAAATGAAAATACAAAAAAACTATTCTTTATAATTATATATATATATTTAAACACCAAACCCAACGATTTAATCCAAAACACAACCAAAGCATTAATACTTAATCACATAATACAAAAACAATAATTAAGACTTACTAGGTTTCATGTTATTCATCTAAAGAAACAGGCAATAACTAAATAAATAATACCAAATAGATAATACCCACTGCTGTCGAGGTGGTTACGGCAGTGGTTATAGGAAAATTAGGATCAGTTATTTGGTAGCGGAAATAACGGCCAGGGTTGTGACCGTGACCGGGCTGGAAATAGTGGTGGGAACAGATCGGAATTCGGCCTGGCTGGCAGTCCATGCCAGCCAAGTTTTTATCAGCTGCGAATCAGCTGCTCCCGCAGCAGGTGGATGCGATCACGCACCGCGGCCGCCTGCTCGAACTCCAGATTTCTGGCGTGATCCAACATGCTCTTTTCCAGCTCGGCAATCTGGGTCGCCAGTTCCTTGGCGGTGGGCAGATGCGCCGGGGTCTTCTCCTTGGCGCGCTTGGAGCCGATCCGCTTGGTACCGTCCAGATCCATCACATCGGTAATACGCTTGTTAAGCCCCTTGGGCACGATGCCGTGCTCCTCGTTGAAGCGCTGCTGCAATTCACGGCGGCGTTCGGTCTCGCCGATGGCAGCAGCCATGGAGCGGGTGATGCGGTCCGCATAGAGGATGGCCTTGCCGCGCAGGTTGCGCGCCGCGCGCCCTATGGTCTGGATAAGCGACCGTTCGGAGCGCAGGAAGCCTTCCTTGTCCGCGTCCAGAATGGCCACCAGCGAGACCTCCGGCATGTCCAGCCCTTCGCGCAGCAGGTTGATGCCCACCAACACGTCGAACTGACCCAGGCGCAGGTCGCGGATGATCTCCATCCGCTCCACGGTATCGATGTCGGAGTGCAGGTAACGCACCCGCACCCCGTGATCGTTCAGGTATTCGGTCAAATCCTCCGCCATGCGTTTGGTGAGGGTAGTAACCAGCACCCGCTCATCCCGCTCGGCGCGGGCACGGGCTTCCGACAGCACATCGTCTACCTGGGTAGCCACCGACCGGACTTCCAGCTCGGGATCGAGCAGACCGGTGGGGCGTACCACCTGCTCGGCGATGTCAGTGCCTGACTTGTCCAGCTCATAGGGGCCAGGGGTGGCAGACACGAATACCGTTTGCGGCATCAGGGCCTCGAACTCCTCGAAGCGCAGGGGCCGGTTGTCCAGCGCCGAAGGCAGCCGGAAACCGTACTCCACCAGAGTTTCCTTGCGCGAACGGTCGCCCTTGTACATGCCGCCGATCTGCGGCACCGTGACGTGGGACTCGTCGATGATCAGCAGGCCGTCGCCGGGCAGGTAATCGAACAGGGTAGGCGGCGGCTCGCCCTCCCCCCGCCCCGAGAGATAACGGGAGTAGTTCTCTATGCCCGAGCAGTAGCCCAGCTCCTGGATCATCTCGATGTCGAACTGGGTGCGCTGGCTGATGCGCTGCTCTTCCAAGAGCTTGTTGGCCGCCAGCAACTGGGCCTTGCGCGCCTGCAGCTCCACCTTGATCTGCTCTATCGCGTCCAGCAGGGTCTCGCGCGGGGTCACATAGTGGGTCTTGGGGTAGATGGTGAAGCGGGCCAGGCTCTGCTGCACGGCGCCGGTGAGCGGGTCGAACAGGCTGATGCGCTCGATTTCGTCGTCGAACAGCTCTACCCGCACCGCCTCGCTGTCGGACTCCGCCGGGAAGATGTCGATCACTTCGCCCCGCACCCGGAAGGTGCCACGCTGAAAGGCGGCGTCGTTGCGGCTGTACTGCAGCTCCGCCAGCCGGCGCAGCATGTCGCGCTGGTGGAGCCGGTCGCCGGTACGCAGGTGCAGCATCATGCTCAGATAGGACTGGGGGTCGCCCAGGCCGTAAATGGCCGACACCGAGGCGACGATGATCACGTCTCGCCGTTCCATCAGCGCCTTGGTGGCCGACAGCCGCATCTGCTCGATATGATCGTTGATGGAGGCGTCCTTCTCGATGAAGGTGTCGGTGGTCGGCACATAGGCCTCGGGCTGGTAATAGTCGTAGTAGGAGACGAAGTACTCCACGGCGTTGTGGGGGAAGAATTCCTTCATCTCGCCGTAGAGCTGGGCCGCCAGGGTCTTGTTTGGAGCCAGTATCATGGTGGGCCGGTTGAGCCTGGCGATGACGTTGGCCATGGTAAAGGTCTTGCCGGAGCCGGTCACCCCCAGCAGGGTCTGGTGTGCCAGGCCGGCATCGATGCCCTCCAGCAGTTGCGCTATCGCGTTGGGCTGATCGCCGCCGGGTTGATAGTCGCTGACCAGTTGGAAGTCTTTGCTCATTGCCGCTCTCCTCTTCAAGCAATGTCCAGTTTACCCCTGCCGGACCGGTAAATTTAAGCGAAAACGTAACCTCCCCCCCAAGTCACGAAAAAACCGATTTTATCCTTGACCCGCCCCCGGGGGCTGCGTATCATCTGCCGCCTCTTCATGAGATTCCCCCTTAGTTCAGTCGGTAGAACGGCGGACTGTTAATCCGTATGTCGCTGGTTCAAGTCCAGCAGGGGGAGCCAAATTCTGCTCTGCTCCACTTGACTTATCCACCATTTCAGCTGCAACTTTTCACAGAAACCCACATTTTGTGCTTTTGCTCTAGTCCTGGTACTACCGTTCAGATACTGAGCGGAAATTTCTTGTATCTATTTTTAACTTATTGTTTTTAAAAAAAATATACTTTGGTCAATTTTTTGCCGACTTATTGGAAAAGCCTGCTACAGCTGGCTTTGCACCGGTTTTATCTAGCCAATCCACAACCTTATCCACAGAAATGGTGGATAAGTGAGCCAAGCCCTTTCGGCACAAGGGCCGCGCCCGCTGTGTATAACCTTTTGAGTCTGATCCCTTGCGAAGCGCGATCTTGACAGCTTGAAAAAAATCACCAGCAAAAAAACAACACGCCCATTGCCCGCCCAGTTTGCTGCACCATTCGGGGCCTCTTGACTGGGTTAAAGCGTCTCCTTTCACCACCTTGGTGCAATTTACTCCCTTAAATAATAAAAACGGCACCAACCTGAGTCGGCACCGCTTGAAAGGGGACAGAGTCACTGTCCCTGGTATCGCCACATTGAGCGTCCCTGTATCTTCTTGCTGAGAAGCTTTGCCGCCCCTCCCTGGTGCAACGGGTCAGCTTGGGCGGCGTCCGACCGCCGATGCCAGCGTTCAACGTTCGGGAGCCGCCATGTCAAGCGAGTAGCAAGGTCAGCGCTGTTCGGTCAACGCCTTGATCTCCGCCGCCATGATTTCCGCCAGCGGACCCAGTATCACCTGCAGGTTCTGTTCGCCCAGCTTGACCACCCCCTTGGCACCCAGCTCCTTCAGCCTGGTTTCGTCGACCCGGTTGCGGTCCTTCATGGTGAGACGCAAGCGGGTGATGCAGGCATCGATATTGGTCAGGTTGTCCTGTCCGCCCAGCGCTTCCAGGTACTCGCGCGCCAGCTCAGACTTGTCGGTCACGCTGCGGCCCGCCACAACCGGCTCGTCCGTCTCACGTCCCGGTGTTTTCAGGTTGAAGGCCTTGATGGCGAAGTAGAAGGTAGTGAAGTAAATGGCACCGAACACCAGCCCTATGCCCACCAGAGTCCAGGGCTTGGTGGCCAGGCCCCAGTTCAGCACCATGTCGAACAGGCCGGCGGAGAAACCGAAGCCATGCAGCACCCCGAACAGGTTGACCACCACCAGCGACAGGCCGGTCAGCAGGGCATGGATGCCATACAGCACCGGCGCCAGGAACATAAAGGTAAACTCCAGCGGTTCGGTGATGCCGGTCAGGAAAGAGGTCACCGCTACCGACAGCAGCAGGCCGCCCGCCTGGGCACGCTTGTCCTTGGGTGCCGCCAGCACCATGGCCAGGGCGCCCGCCGGCAGGCCGAACATCATCACCGGGAAGAAACCGGCCATAAAGACCCCGGCGGTGGGATCACCGGCAAAGAAGCGATGCAGGTCGCCGCGGGTCGCCTCGCCGGCAATCTGGGTAATGGTGGCTCCGTCCACACCGGGGACGGCACCGCCCACGCTCAGGGTGCGCACCAGCGCCGGATCCATGCAGATGTTTTGTATCGCCCCGGCGGCCTCGTAAGTCACCTTGAGACACTCGCCCAGGCCAAACCAGAAGATGGAATTCACCACATGATGCAGCCCCACCGGGATCAGGCCCCGGTTCAGCAGGCCGTAGAAGAACTGACCGATACCACCGGAGGTCGATACCGCCATGCCGAAGGTATCAATGCCATGCTGAATGGCCGGCCAGACAAAGCCGGCGATAAAGGCCGCCAGCAAGGCCACCAGGCCGGTCATGATCGGCACCAGTCGTTTGCCACCAAAAAATGCCAGGTAATCAGGCAACTTGACCATGTGGAAGCGGTTATAGCAGTGACCGGCAATGATACCGGCGATGATGCCGCCGAAGAACGACATGTCGATTTCGCTGTTGATGGTCTTGGCCGCGCCGGTCAAGACAAAGTAGCCAACGGCTCCGGCCAGGGCCGCCGCACCGGCATCATCCTTGGACAAACCGACGGCGATCCCCAGGCCAAACAACAGCGGCAACTGGCTGAAGATGGCCCCGCCCGCCTCGGCGATAAAGGCGATACCCAACAAATCCGGTTGTCCCAGGCGCAACAGCAGCGCCGCCACTGGCAGGGTCGCGATGGGTAACATCAGCGCCTTGCCCAATTTCTGTAAATAACCCAGCACGTTCACGGCCGATCTCCTTATACATGTCTTTAGGGAGCCAGTTCTGTCCAAACCGGCTTGCACCCAGTCTATGCGCATATAATTTACACGACAAATTAAGATCTGGTTATTTGTGATTAAAATCACTTAAATTGATTATTTAAAGGCCATTTAACTGGCCATCAACCCCAACTTATTTTACTATAAAAAATATGATCATCCTTCGATACTCAACTTAAAAGGTGTTCGCCATGCGTTTAATCCCCCTCTCCACCGCTACCCTGGTCAGCCGTTGGGCCGCCTGCCATATCGCCAACCGGATCAAGGCATTTGCCCCCACCGCCGAGCGCCCCTTCGTGCTCGGTCTGCCCACCGGAGGTACTCCCCTGGCCACCTACCAGGAACTGATCAAGTTGTACCAGGCCGGGGAAGTCAGTTTCCGTCATGTGGTCACCTTCAATATGGACGAATATGTAGGACTGCCCCAAACGCATCCCCAAAGCTACCATCACTTCATGCATGCGCATTTCTTCAATCATGTGGACATCCGGCCTGAAAACATCAACCTGCTGGACGGCAATGCTCCGGATCTCGAGGCCGAGTGCCGCCGTTACGAAGACAAGATCAAGCACTACGGCAAGATCCACCTGTTTATGGGCGGGGTGGGCAGCGACGGTCATATCGCTTTCAATGAGCCCGCATCTTCTTTATCCTCTCGTACCCGGATAAAAACCCTGACCGAAGATACCCGGCTGGCCAACTCCCGTTTCTTCGACAACGACCCCGAGCAGGTACCGCGCCTGGCGCTGACCGTAGGTGTGGGCACACTGCTGGATGCCGAAGAAATCATGATTCTGGTGACCGGGCACAATAAGGCCCTGGCCTTGCAGGCAGCGGTGGAAGGCAGCGTCAACCATATGTGGACGGTCTCGGCCCTGCAGCTGCATCCGCGCGGCCTGATCGTGTGTGACACCGCCGCCACCATGGAACTCAAGGTGAAGACGGTACGCTACTTCGAACAGTTGGAAGCCGACAATATCAAACACCTGGAGTAAGCCCCATGTTTGCCCTGACCCACTGCATCCTGTTCGACGGCGAACGTCTGCACAACGACCAGGCGGTCGTGATCGAACAGGACAAGATTGCCGCCATCCTGCCTCTGGCCGAGCTGGCCGACGAACTCCCCCGTCATGACCTGGGCGGGACCCTGCTCAGTGCCGGCTTTATCGACCTGCAGCTCAACGGGTGTGGCGGCGTCATGTTCAACGACGACATCAGCCTGGCCACCCTGGACACCATGCACAGGGCCAACCTGAAGTCCGGTACCACCAGCTTCCTGCCGACCCTGATCACTTCCCCCGATGCCGATATGCAGCAGGCGGTGGCGATCACCCGGGAGTACATGGCCCGCTACCGGCACCAGGTGCTGGGCTTGCACCTGGAAGGCCCCTACACCAACATCAAGCGCAAAGGCATTCATCCCGAGCGGCAGATCCGGGCGCTGGACGAGCCCATGCTGGCCTTCCTGTGCCAAAACGCCGACGTCATCGCCAAGTTGACCCTGGCTCCCGAGTGCAACAACGCCGGGCACATCCGCCGCCTGGCCGAGGCCGGCATCCTGGTGTCCATGGGGCATACCGCCGCCAGCTACGATGAAGCCATGGCCGGCTTCGAGGCCGGGGTGGGCTTTGCCACCCACCTTTACAACGCCATGACCCCCACTCTCAGCGGCCGCGAACCCGGTGCCGTGGGTGCCGTCTACGATCATTCCCAAGTCTGTGCCGGCATTATCGTCGACGGCCATCATGTGCACTATGCCAATGTGCGGCTGGCCCACAAGGTGCTGGGCGAACGGCTGTGCCTGGTCACCGACGCCACCGCCGCCGCCGGCGCCGGCCCCGACTTCACCCGGTTCGATTTTTGCGGTGCCACCGTCTACGTGCGGGATGGGCAATGCGTGGATGAGCATGGTACACTCGGCGGTTCGGCGCTGACCATGATGGAAGGAGTCCGCAACCTGGTTGAACAGGTCGGGCTGCCACTGGAGGAAGCGCTGCGCATGGCCAGCCTTTATCCGGCCCGGGCACTGGGCCTGGACCAGAAGCTGGGCTCCGTCGCCGTCGGCAAGGTGGCTAATCTGGTGGTCTTTGACGCCCATTACCGGGTCAGGGCCACATTGGCAAACGGACATTTCACAACCCAATGACCCGCGGACAAATCGCCAACGTTGACCTGGTCAAACAGGTCAACAGCTCGGCCGTCTACCGGCTGATCGACAGCCAGGGCCCGATTTCCCGGGTCAAGATTGCCGAGCTGAGCAATCTGGCTCCGGCCAGTGTGACCAAAATCACCCGAACCCTGCTAGAGCATGGCCTGATCCGGGAAATGGAGCACCAGGCCTCCACCGGCGGCCGCCGGGCCATTTCGCTGACCACCGTCACCAGGGATTTCCATCTGATCTCGGTGAAACTGGGCCGGGGTGAGCTCAGCCTGTCGCTATACGATCTGGAAGGCAATCCCCTCGGCCGGGAGATTCATGCCTTTCCCTCCCAGCCGCAAGATGCCCTGTTAACGGCGCTTTGTGCCTATATCGGCGACTTTATCGCCCGTCGGGCGGGTAAACTCAACCTGATCGCCCTCTCGGTGATCATGCCGGGTCTCACCGACGCCCTGCGTGGCCAGGTGATCTACCACCCCAGCTATCCGTTGGCGCAGGTAGAACTGGCCGCCATACTGCGCCGGACACTCGGGCTACCGGTATTCATCGGTAACGATATTCGCGCCCTGGCCCTGGCCGAACACTATTTCGGCGCGGCGCGGGACTGCCTGGACTCGGTACTGGTCAGTGTGCACCACGGTGTCGGTGCCGGTATCATCACCGAAGGACGCATTTTTAAGAGCCTGGGCCGGGACGTAGCGGAAATCGGCCATATCCGGGTTGATCCCCTGGGCGATCGCTGCCACTGCGGCAACTTCGGCTGCCTGGAAACCATGGTGGCCGACGCCGCCCTGCTGCGTCAGGCCGCCAAGATGCTGGAGCAGGGCTATCATAGCCAAATGAGATCCGAACAGCTGACCATGACCGCCCTGTGCCAGGCGGCACTGGCCGGCGATCAACTGGCACGAAACATACTGGAGCGCGCCGCCGAACACCTGGGCCAGGCCCTGGCCATCATGGTCAACCTGTTCAACCCGCAGAAGCTGTTACTCACCGGCGCCCTGTGCGAGGCCGAGAGTATCGTGTTTCCATTGATCGGCAAGGCCATCGAGTACCAGTCCCTGCCGAGCTTCCACCAGGGCCTGCCCCTGGTGCGGGCCCACTTCCAGGACGACCAGACCATCGGTGGCCTGGCCCTGGTCAAACGCGCCCTGCTGGAGGGCGAGCTGCTGCAACTCATCATAGAGCCGAAGTCATGAACAAGTTAGTCTATAGTACGGAGCCCGGCTGGCGGGCCGATGACGGCCAGGCGGGCGCCGACAGCAGCCCCTTCCCCGCCGACGGCGTGGTGCGGCTGCGCCGCGAAACCAAGGGTCGCAAGGGCGCCGGCGTCATCTGCATCTACGGCGTACCGCCGGAGCAGGTCAAGGAGCAGGCCAAACGCCTGAAGTCCCAGCTCGGCACCGGCGGTGCCGTGAAAAACGGCGTTATCGAGATCCAGGGCGACCGGCTGGAGCAGGTGACAGCCCTGCTGACCAAGGCCGGCTTCCAGGTCAAGAAGGTGGGCGGCTAAGACGCTGTTTGAGATCTGTAGTACCAGGCCAAAGCGCCCCGCTCCGCCGACCGTCACAGGAATGTGCTTGAAGCGTGTCGGTGCCTGTTACCTCTTCGCTGGTGGTAACAGGCAGCCTTGCAAAGATCATAAGAAGGTTCTAAGGCCCCCTTGCTTTTTTGCCTTCGGCGGCTAAAATGGCCGCTCCTGCACAAGGGGGAGTAGTCGCTCTACGCGAGACGGTCGTCAACATAATTGGTGCAAAATCACCATGGCGCCCGTGACCTTTAGGGGTTTGACGAGACCTTTGACAGGCTGATGCCGATACCGGGGACGGGCGGCACGGCTTGCTCATTGGTTGATAATAATCCTGTCCCCTCTGGTATACACCTTGGAAGCCTTGACCACCTCGACGCTTGCCGTCGCCATCGCCGAAATCGGCGATAAAACCCAACTGCTCGCCCTGGTGCTGAGCTGCCGTTTCAGAAAACCCACGCCCATCATCCTCGGTATCCTCGCCGCGACCCTGCTCAATCACGCCCTCGCTGGCTGGGTCGGAGTATGGATACAGCACTGGCTGGATCCGGACTGGCTGCGTTATCTGCTGGCCGCCTCCTTTTTCGCCATGGCGGCCTGGATGCTGATCCCCGACAAGCTGGACGACGAGGACGGTCGCTTCCGCCGTTACGGTCCTTTCATTACCACTTTCGTGCTGTTCTTCCTGGCGGAGATGGGTGACAAGACCCAGCTCGCCACCGTGCTGCTGGCGGCCCGCTTCGTAGAAGACTTCTGGCTGGTGGTAGCCGGCACCACTCTGGGCATGATGGCCGCCAATGTGCCCGTGGTATTACTCGGTAAAAAAGGCGCGGAATGCATCCCCATGAAGTGGATACATGGCGCCAGCGCGGTCATCTTCGTGGTATTGGGCGTCACCACCCTGTGGTGGTAGCCTGAGGGACACCGCCCCGATAACGGGGCGGTGTCCTGGCCTAGCCATAGAGATGGAAACTGTCGGCGTTGAGCCAGAGGTGGGCCAGGATGCTCACCACATAGCCGAGGAAGATAACCGGTGCCCATTTGAGGTGGCCGAAGAAGGTGTACATGCCCCGGGCCTGGCCCATCAGCGCCACCCCGGCGGCGGAGCCGATGGACAGCAGGCTGCCACCCACGCCGGCGGTAAGGGTGATCAGCAGCCAGTTGCCGTGGGACATTTCCGGCTGCATGGTCAGCACCGCGAACATCACCGGAATGTTATCGACGATAGCCGATAGTATCCCCAGAGCCACGTTGGCGTAGACCGCGTCCCACTGGGTGTAGAGCAGATCGGATACCAGCGCCAGGTAGCCCATGTAGCCCAGCCCTCCCACACACATCACCACCCCGTAAAAGAACAACAGGGTGTCCCACTCGGCCCGGGATACCCGACTAAACACGTCGAAGGGTACCACGCTGCCCAGGCGCTTGAGTGCTTCCTCGTCGCCCCGCTTCTGAGCCAGGGCGCGCTTGCGTGCCAGTGATCCCGGCAGGGTCTGGCGCAGGAAATAGCCGAAGAATTGCAGGTAACCCAGGCCGGTCATCATGCCCAGTACCGGTGGCAGATGCAGCAGGCTGTGGCAGGCCACCGCGGTAGCGATGGTCAGCAGGAACAGACAGACGATGCGGATGGCACCGCGCTTGAGCTCCACTTCCTCATAGAGGGCGGCGGGCTTACGATCTTCCACGAAGAAGTTCATCACCACCGCCGGCACCAGGTAGTTGAGCAGGGAGGGAATGAACAGGATAAAGAACTCGTTGAACTTGACGATGCCGGCCTGCCACACCATCAGGGTAGTGATATCACCGAAGGGACTGAAGGCACCACCGGCGTTGGCGGCAATGACGATGTTCACGCAACACAGGTTGATGAACCGCTTGTCCCCTTCCGCCACCTTGGTCACCACGGCACACATCAGCAAAGCGGTGGTCAGGTTGTCGGCGATGGGGGAGATAAAAAAGGCCAGGAAACCGGTCAGCCAGAACAGGGCTTTATAACTGAACCCCTTGCGCACCATCCAGGCACGCAGCGCATCAAACAGGCGGCGCTCTTCCATGGCATTGATATAGGTCATGGCCACCAGCAGGAACAGCAGCAGCTCGGCGTATTCCAGCAGGTTATGGCGAAACGCCGCTTCCGTCACTCCGGGGATGTCATGGTTGATATAGGTCCAGCCGATGGCCACCCAGATGATGCCGGCGGCCACCAGTACCGGTTTGGACTTGCGCAGGTGCAGATATTCTTCCCCCATCACCAGCAGGTAGGCGATGACGAAGATAAAGACGGCAAAAATGCCTACAATGGAGTTGGTCAAATCCAATTGACCCCCAGCAGCAAACACGGGCGTGCTAGCAAACGCTGCCAGCCCCCCCAGAATGGACAAGCACAGTTTCCTTTGCATTGTTTTTTCTCGCTTTTGTTGTTTTGGCTATAGTTACTAGCCGCTTTGCCCGGCATAAAGGGCAAAACGCCCAAAAAGATTAACATAAAGCCGTCCCCAAGACAGTTTTGATTCTTGGCGTCGGCTCGCATTTTTTATATCGAGATGGCGGTCATGCGGCCTGCTCCCGACGGTGTTGAAGTTGCGTGCAGTATCCACGTTTTCACCCTCGCCGACGTTGATGAAAATCAAGCTGCCGTCAGCCCGCAACCGGCGGCAACGACAAGGGAAAGCCGTTAAAAAGTAAATATTTAGTCTTGTTTTTTGCATTATTTTTCACGATCATTGTTCTCTGTTTTTTCTTCCGCTTCAAAGGACAGTCCGTGCGCGATAATGATGCCGCCCTGGTCAAGGCATTTCGTCAATCCAGCCCCTATGTGAACCTGCACCGGGGCTCAACCTTCGTGGTCATGCTCGGAGGGGAGGCTATCGATCAGGAAAACTTTCCCAATATCATCAGTGATATAGCGCTGCTTACCAGCCTCGGGATCCGGCTGGTCATCGTGTTCGGTGCTCGCCCGCAAATAGACAGGGGCCTGGGAGAAGCGGGTCTGGATGGTCTCTTCCACAAGCATACCCGGGTCACTGATGAAGCCAGTTTCAGGGTGATCAAGGACGTCTGTGGCGGCCTGCAGATGGACATCATGGCCCGGCTGTCGATGGGGCTGGTCAATACCCCCATGCAAAATGCCCGCATCAACGTGGTGACCGGCAACTTCGTCATCGCCCAGCCCCTGGGCGTGGATGATGGGGTCGACTATCAACACTCGGGACGGGTGCGACGCATCCATACCGACACCATCCACCACCAGTTGGCCAACGGCGGCACCGTGCTTATCTCCCCCATCGGCTTCTCGGTCACCGGGGAAAGCTTCAACCTGTCTTCGGAAGAACTGGCCCGGCGACTGGCTATCGAGCTCAAGGCCGACAAGCTGATCGGCTTCTGCTCCCAGCGCGGGGTCATGAATGAAGACGGGGTGGCCATCGCCGAGCTCTTTCCCGAGCAGGCAGAGGAACATCTGCAGCGGCTGCTGGCGGAAGGAGAAACCCTGTCCGGCACCGCCCGTTACCTGCGTGCCGCCATCTCCAGTTGCCGTGCCGGGGTGCCGCGTAGCCACCTGGTCAGCTACAAGGAAGACGGAGCCCTTATTCAGGAGCTGTTCACCCGCGACGGCCTGGGCACCCAGATCGTCAGCCAAAGCGCCGAGCAGGCCCGCCAGGCCCGCATCGACGACATCGGTGGCATCCTGGATCTGATACGTCCGCTGGAAGAAGACGGCATACTGGTGCGTCGCTCCCGGGAACAGTTGGAGATGGAGGTGGATCAGTTCACCATCATCGAAAAGGACGGCGCCATCATCGGCTGTGCCGCCCTCTATCCCTTTCCGGAAGAAAGCATGGCGGAGATGGCCTGCGTCGCCATCCATCCGGATTATCGCCGGGGCAGCCGGGGCGACATGCTGCTGCACAAGGTGGAAGAGCAGGCCAAGAAGCGCGGGTTGACCCGGCTGTTTATTCTGACCACCCGCTCCATCCACTGGTTTCAGGAGCGAGGCTTCGAACCGGTCGACGTTAATGCCCTGCCCATGGGCAAGCAGCAGCTGTACAACTACCAGCGCCGCTCGAAAATCATGATAAAAAGCCTGGCATGAATGGATTTGGCCATTTAACCATTGACAGCGCCCTGCGGAGTCAGTAGTTATATGGCAGCCCGATTCGGGCAAAGAAGAGGCGCGTTATTCAGGCAGCCGGCAGGAGGAGCTCCCACTCCCGAGATCGCCGGTCAGGGGAAATAACGCCGAGGTGGTGATACGGGGCAGCGTATCACCGTCGGCTACGAAGGCTGAATCCTTCGGGTTGTCACCTGTGGGTGGAGTGCTTCTACGTGACCTTTCCCGTCTCTGCAGTCGTTCCCCCGTTATTTGTTTTCGCATGCACACATCAAGGAGCTGCACTTGAGCCAGTTAACCGTTGCCAAATTCGGCGGAACCAGCGTTGCCGATGCCGATGCCATGGGCCGTTGCGCCGCCATTCTCGAGCAAAACCCCACCACTCGCCTGGCGGTATTGAGCGCCAGTTCCGGAGTCACCAACCTGCTGGTGGCCCTGGCATCGGGAGAGCATCAGCCCGACAGCCGTGCCAGCCTGCTGCAGCAGTTGACCGAAATCCAGCAAGGCATTCTCGAGCGTCTGGAACGCCCCGAAATGCTGACCCGGCATATCGAAGAGATACTGCACCATATCAAGGAGCTGTCCGACAGCGCCGCCATCAGCCCCACCAAGGCATTGCATGATGAAATCGTGGCCCAGGGCGAGCTGATGTCCACCCGACTGTTCGTGGAGCTGCTGCGCCAACGCGGCACCCAGGCCATCTGGTTCGACGTGCGCCGGGTGATGCGTACCGACGATCGCTTCAGCCGCGCCACCCCCGATCTCACCACCCTGGCCGCGGCAGCGGAAGAAGAACTCAAGCCCTTGTGCGAACATCAATTGGTGGTGACCCAGGGCTTTATCGGCGCCGCCAACGACGGCCGCACCACCACCCTGGGCCGGGGCGGCAGCGATTTTTCCGCCGCCCTGCTGGGTGAAGCGCTGGAGGCCGCCGCGGTCGAAATCTGGACCGACGTCCCCGGCATCTACACCACGGATCCGCGCCTGGTGAGCGAGGCCCGCGCCATTCCCGAAATCAGCTTCAGCGAAGCCTCTGAAATGGCGACCTTCGGCGCCAAGGTGCTGCATCCCGCGACCCTGCAACCGGCGGTACGCCGACAGATCCCGGTATTCGTAGGTTCAAGCAAGGCGCCGGAAGCCGGCGGTACCTGGATCCGCAACAGCACCCCCAGCCAGCCCCTGTTCCGTGCCCTGGCCCTGCGCCGCAACCAGGTATTGCTGACCCTGACCAGCCAGAGCATGTTCCAGGCTCACGGCTTTTTGGCCGAGGTGTTCGGCATCCTGGCCAAGCACAAGATTTCGGTGGACTTGATCACCACCTCGGAGATCAGCGTGTCCCTGACCCTGGATGCCGGCGCCGAGTTGCTGAGCGAAGAAGTCCAGGCCGAGCTCAGCAAGCACTGCCACCTCAAGGTAGAACATGGCCTGGCGCTGGTGGCGCTGATCGGCAACCGCATGAGCGAAGTCAACGGCACCGGCACCCGGGTGTTCCAGGCGCTGGAAGACGTCAATATCCGCATGATCTGCTACGGCGCCAGCCCCCACAACCTGTGCTTTCTGGTAGAAGAAAAAGTGGCCGGCCAGGTGGTGGCCGACCTGCACCGGGAACTGCTGCCAGCTTAAACCGGCGGGAAGCTGGAAAAAGATAGCAAACGGCGCTGTGATGTACAGCGCCGTTTTTTATTGCTGAAGGCCGGCTTGAGTCGACATGGAAACCTCTCCCTCCCTGGCAACGCGGTACCGCTTCCGGCTTACCGTTCAGTTCATCCCCCAGGCCACCAGCAGGCCGCCGAGCAGCGACGCGGCCATCGCCAGTGCAACCCGCCGCCCCAGGGCGGCATCCCCCAGTGTCAGTGCCATGCCCGCCTTGACCAGGTTGTTGACCGAGGCCGCCAGCACGATGCCGAGCACCGCGGTACCGTGATCGATACCCGAGAGCGACATCCGCGTCAGCGACAGGGTAATAGCGTCCACATCAGTCACCCCCGATACCAGCGCCAGCAACAGAATGCCCGCGTTTCCCATTGCTCCCTTGAACCACTCCCCCAACAGCATGATCATCAGGATAAGGCCACCGAACAGGAAGGCAGCCTTCAGATCCAGGGGGTTCATATGCAGGCTCGGCTGATCCACACTCGCCAGGGTGCGATGCCGGCGCCAGATCCAGACCGCGGGGCCATAGAGCAACAACGTCATCGCCAGCACCGGCAGCCAGAGGTCCGCCAGCAGCGCCGGATTGATCAACGCGCAGTACACCAGGATGCGCGGGAACATGGTGCCGCAGGCCAGCAGCACACCGGCCGCCAGCAGGGGAGCCAGCACCACTGATTCCCGGGAAAGGCGGGAATAATGCAGGGTCAGGGCAGTGGAGGAGCTCAGCCCCGCGAACAGGCTGGTGAATAAGATGCCCTTCTCGGTGCCGCCGACCCGGATGGCGAAATAGCCGACAAAGGAAATGGAAGCGATTAGCACCACCATCCACCAGATTTCGTAGGGATTGATGGCGCCGCCCGGCCCCATGTCCCGGTTGGGCAACAGGGGCAGCATCACCACGGTGATCAGCAGCAGCTTGAGCCCGGCGTCCAGCTCGTGCTCCTGCAGTTTTTGCAGCAGGCCGTGGATTTCCCGCTTGTTGTCGAGGATAAAGGCGGTGATCACCGCGGCGGTGGCGGCAATGGCCGGGTTGTCGAGCATCGCCAGGGCGCCGAAACAGAAGGTCAGTACCAGGCCGATACTGCCGGTAATGCTGTAGTCGGAAAGCTCCCGACTGCGGGCACGGTAGGCCACCAGGGTCAGGGCGAACACACCGAGCAGGCCGGCCACCAGCAGCCACTGGCCGACATGGCTGCCGAGCAGGGCCGTGAGGCCGCCGAGCAATCCGACCAGTGCGTGGGTACGGATACCGGCCACCCGCAACCCGGCCTGGGTATCCCGGCTCTGCCAACCGCGCTGGATACCGATAAGGGTTCCCAGCAGCAGTGCCACCCCCAACCGCGCCAGGTTCTGGTGCCCGGCCAGCAGGGTTTCCGCCAGTTCATCCATGAGCGACTCCCGAAACGGGGCCTCAGCCCGAGCCCTGGCGCCGGTCCTCGATCAGGGCGCCGGCCTGCAGGGCTTCCTGTTCGTGGTCCGGCTCCCGCCAGGGCTCCGTCAGGGCCGCCGCCAGCCAGTCCTGCATCGCCGGCAGCGCCAGGATGCGTTCGGCGTAGTCGGCGGCGGCCGGCGCCAGTGGCAGGTGGTAGTTGATGGTCCGGAACACCACGGGGGCGAAAAAGGCATCCACCGCGCCGAAGACCTCGCCCGCCAGCCAGGGACCACCGAAGCGGGAAAGTCCGTCCTGCCACAGCTCGTTCAGGCGGTCGAGGTCCTGGCGCAGGGCATCATCCATGGCCCCAAGGGCGATATGCAGGCCGCAGTTCATCGGGCACTGGCTGCGCAGGGCTCCAAAACCCGAGTGCATCTCGGCCGCCGCCGACCGGGCCCAGGCCCGGGCTTCCCTGGTTTTGGGCCAGACGGCCGGACAGAACTCGGCCAGGTATTCCACTATGGCCAGGGAGTCCCATACGGTGAGGCTCCCGTCCACCAGGCAAGGGACCTTGCCGGTGGGCGAGAAACGACGGAATTCATTCCAGTTGGAACCTGCCCCGAAGGGTACCAGCCGTTCGGTGAAAGGAATGTCCAGCATCCGCATCAATATCCAGGGTCGCAGCGACCAGGACGAATAATTCTTGTTGGCAATATAGAGTTCCACTGCCTGCTCCTTAACCCTCTGGGTTGCCGGTTTCGCCCGGAACATGGGGGCTCTCCCCCCGTAAAAAAGCCAGCATCATGCCCATGACCTCGGCGCCATGGTGGGGTAGTTCGACGGAGTCCATGGCCTGACGATAGCGCTCATCGTCGAACCGGTACCGGCGCTGCTCCATCAGGAAGCGGGCATAGTCGCGGGTAAACTCCGGGTGTCCCTGCACCCCCATCACCCGATCATCCAGGGTAAAGGCCGCATGGGGGCAGAAAGCGGAGCCGGCCAGTAACCGGGCCTGCTCGGGCAGGCGCAGCACCTGGTCCTGGTGGCTCACCAGCAGGCGATAATCGGGAGCACCCTCGGCTTGCCAACGGTAGCCGTGGTTGCCGATGCCCCAGCCTGCCGGCGCCCGGTTCACCGCGCCACCGTGCATCAGCGCCAGCAACTGGTGGCCGAAGCAGACACCTGCCACCCGTTGGCCCGCCGCCAGCAGTGCATGCACCCGGTGCTTCAGACGGGCCAGCCAGGGGTAGTCGCCGAAGGCATCATGGCGGGCCCCGCTGATAATCCAGCCGTCCAGTCGGCTGTCCGGATCCGGCAACTCTCCCGCTTCGGCATCGAACACCTGTAGCCGGGCCCCGGGCATCACCTCGCGGATGCGGTCGAAAAACAGATCGGGATAGTCGCCGCCTTCACGGCGAAATTCCGGGTCGATATGATCACAGAGCAATAATCCGAGCTGCATAGGGCTCCTCGTCAATCACCCGCCAGCACGTCTTCCAGCGGGGTATAGGGTAAATCATGGGCCTCGGCCACCGCCTGGTAGCAAAGCTTGCCGGCATGTACATTCAGGCCCCGGGCCAGGTGTTCGTCGTCCTGCAAGGCTCGCCGCCAGCCCTTGTTGGCCAGGGCCTGGATAAAGGGCAGTGTGGCATTGGTCAGGGCGAAGGTGGACGTGCGTGCCACCCCGCCCGGCATGTTGGCCACGCAGTAGTGGACGATACCCTCTACCTCGTAGGTGGGCTGCTGATGGGTGGTAGCCCGGCTGGTCTCGAAACAGCCACCCTGGTCGATGGCCACATCCACCAGCACGGCGCCCTTGGGCAGCAATTTCAGCATATCGCGAGTCACCAGCTTGGGCGCCGCTGCCCCGGGGATCAGCACCGCTCCCACCACCAGA
Organism: Zobellella sp. DQSA1; assembly: GCF_041950555.1. GTDB lineage: Bacteria > Pseudomonadota > Gammaproteobacteria > Enterobacterales > Aeromonadaceae > Oceanimonas. Next base: position 1,696,039 of record NZ_CP169531.1, on the reverse strand, counting down.
TCGGCCCGGGGCAACTCGGCCTCGATGGCATCCCCGGTGGAGTACAGGGTCTTCAGGCCCGGGCCATAGAGGTTGTCCAGCTCCTTCAATCGCGGCAGGGACTTGTCGAAAATGATGACATCGGCCCCCAGGCCCAGTGCCATGCGGGCGGCATGAATGCCCACCACGCCGCCACCCAGCACCAGCACCCGGGCCGGAGCCACGCCGGGTACCCCGCCCAGCAGCACCCCGCGTCCACCCTGGGCCTTTTCCAGGCAGTGAGCCCCGGCCTGGACCGCCATGCGCCCGGCCACCTCACTCATCGGCGCCAGCAGCGGCAGGCCGCCCTGGCGGTCGGTGACGGTTTCGTAGGCGATGGCGGAACAACCGGACTTGAGCAGCCCCTGGGTCTGGGGCAGATCCGGCGCCAGGTGCAGGTAAGTGAACAGCACCTGACCGGGCCTGAGCCGCCGGTACTCCTCGGCCTGGGGCTCCTTGACCTTGACTATCATCTCGGCGCGGGCGAACAGCTCGGCCGCGTCCATGATCAGTTCCGCCCCGGCGGCGGCATAGTGCTCGTCCAGCAGGCCGATGGCGGTACCCGCTCCGCTTTGCACCATGACCCTGTGACCATCCCGCACCAGTTCCTTGACGCCGCCGGGGGTCATGCCCACCCGGTACTCGTGGTTCTTGATTTCCGTCGGTACTCCGATATCCATATCCACCTCTGTGTGTCGGCCGTTTTGTGAGTTAGAATGCACGCCGGATCAACGGCACCGCCCTGATCCTGTTATAGAATCGATGGCATTATCTTGCTCGTATCCGTTTTGACATTCAATTGCACTCAGGAGAATTCCCGCAGATGGACATTGGCAATCGTCTGAAAACCGTACGGCAACAGGCCCAATTGTCCCAGCGTGAACTCGCCAAGCGCTCCGGGGTGACCAACGGCTTTATTTCCCAGGTGGAAAAAAACCAGGTCAGCCCTTCCATCGGCTCCCTGAAGCGGCTGCTCGACGGTCTGCCCATGTCACTGGCGGAGTTTTTCGCCGAGGCCGCAGACAACAGCAACCCCGTGGTGTACCGGGCCGAAGAGCAGCCCGAACTGGGCTCCGGCGACATCAGCTACCGCCTGATCGGCAGTGGTTTTCCCGGCCGTGCCATCGGCCTGCTGCGCGAGATCATGCCGCCGGGGGCCGACACCGGCCCCGAGTTGCTCAGTCACGCCGGCCAGGAATGCGGGGTGGTGCTCCGGGGCCGGCTGCGGCTCACCGTGGGCGGGCAGGAGTTCGAGCTGGGCCCGGGCGATGGCTACTATTTCGACAGCACCCAGCTCCACCGCTTCGTCAGCATCGGCGACCAGCCGCTGGAGCTGATTTCGGCCAATACCCCCCCCTCCTTCTAGAAGGTCGGCGGTGTGGCCGCCGATACCAGCTCGCACACCTCGGTGCCGATATTGCGAAAGCGATGGGGCTCCCTGGTATCGAAGTAATAACCGTCCCCCGCCCGCAGCAAGCAGCGCTGCTCGCCCACCGTCACCTCGATTTCGCCCCGCAGCACCAGCCCCGCCTCCTCCGCCTCGTTGCTCAGCATCCCGGGGCCGGTGTCGGCCCCGGGCGGGTAGAGCTCCCGCTGCAGCGCCAACCGACGGTCCCGATGCAGGGGACCGACCAGCCACATCTGCACCTGGCCACTGCTCATCGGCACCAGTTCGTGACCCCGAAAAAATACCTGCCGGCACGGCGCCTGCTCCAGGCTGAAAAACTCCCCCATGGAGATGGGAAAGCCGTCCAGTACCCGTTTCAGGGTGGCCACCGAAGGGTTCACCGCGGCCTGTTCGATTTGCGAGATCAAACTATTGTTCACCCCCGCCCGCCGGGCCAGTTCCCGCTGGGACAGGCCCTGACGGGTACGCAGCCACTTCAGTCGCTCCGCAAGCTCCATAAGCCCTCCCCTAGCCGCCAGCCCGGGCGGCGGCCGCTTCCTGGGCACGGCGCCGCTCGGCCCGGGCCATCAGCCACCAGCCGATAAAGGTGACCAGGGACACTATCAGTATGATGATGGTCGCCAGGGCGTTGATCTTGGGACTGACCCCCAGCCGCACGCTGGAGAACACCACCATGGGCAGGGTGGTAGCGTTGGGCCCGGACACGAAGCTGGCTATCACCAAATCGTCGAGGGACAGGGTAAAGGCCAGCAGCCAGCCGGCGATGATGGCCGGCGCTATGATGGGCAAGGTGATCACGAAGAACACCTTGAGCGGCCGGGCCCCCAGATCCATGGCCGCCTCCTCCACCGACTTGTCCAGTTCCCGCAGCCGGGAGCTGACCACCACCGCCACATAGGCGGTGCAGAAGGTGACGTGGGCAATCCAGATGGTGCTCATGCCCCGTTGGGCAGGCCAGCCCAGCCAGTCACCCATGGCCACGAACAGCAGCAGCAGCGACAGGCCGGTGATCACCTCAGGCATCACCAGTGGCGCGGTGATCATGAAGGCGAAGCCGTTCTCTCCCCGGAAGCGGCCGATACGGGTGAGCACGAAGCCTGCCACCGTGCCCAGCACCACGGCGGCGGTGGCGGCGAAGAAGGCGATGGTCAGGCTCAGGCCCACCGCCTGCATCATCATCTGATCCCGCAATAGCTCGCCGTACCAGCGAGTGGACCAGCCGGCCCACACCGTGACCAGACGCGAGCTGTTGAAGGAATAGATAATCAGCAACAGCATGGGCAGATAGAGGAAGCCGAAGCCCAACAGCAGGATCAGGGGGCGCAGCCGGGAACGGCTGACAGGGATGTCACTCATGTTCAGCCCTCCAGCTCTTTGCGTTGAATACGGTGGAACCACATGATGGGCACCATCAGCAACAGCAGCATGACGCTGGCCACCGCCGCCGCTATCGGCCAGTCACGGTTGTTGAAGAATTCCTGCCACAGCACCCGCCCGATCAGCAGGGTATCGGGGCCACCGAGCAACTCGGGGATGACGAACTCCCCCACCGCCGGGATGAACACCAGCATGGAGCCGGCGATGATGCCACCCTTGGTGAGCGGGACAATCACCGTGGCCAGGGTCTTCCAGGGCCGTGCGCCCAGATCCGCCGCCGCCTCCACCAGGGAGTAGTCGAGCCGCATCAGGGCAGTGTAGAGCGGTAACACCATGAAGGGCAGATAGGCGTAGACGATGCCGATATAGACGGCGGTGTTGGTGTTGAGGATCTGCAGCGGCGCCTCTATCGCTCCCAGCCAAAGCAGCAGGTTGTTGAGAAAGCCGTTGTTGCCGAGGATACCCATCCAGGCGTAGACCCGGATCAGGAAGGAGGTCCAGGACGGCAGTATCACCAGCATCAGCAGCACGTTGCGGGTAGAGGGCCGGGAGTGCACTATGGCCCAGGCCAGGGGAAAGCCGATCAGCAGGCACAGCAGGGTGGAAATGGTCGCCACCCGGAGCGACTGCAGGTAGGACTGGAGATAGAGGCTGTCGGTCAACAGGAACAGGTAGTTACCGAGATTGAGCACGATTTGCAGCTGATCATTGGCGAATCTTACCACCTCCCCATAGGGCGGAATAGCCAGGGCCGCCTCGGACAGGCTGATCTTGAACACGATGAGAAAAGGGATCAGAAAAAACAGCAGCAGCCAAGTATAGGGCAGCGCTATCACCAGGCTGCGGCCCAGCCTCAGGCGGGAACGGGCGTTCATCATCACCTCCCTAGATCAGCAAGACGGCGCAACTGTCCGCCTCCCAGCGCAGATACACCCGGTCACCCCAGGTGGGGTTGCCCTTGCAGTGCCGGTCCACGTTGGGCAGGGTCGCCAGGATGCGCTTGCCCGAGGCCAGCCGCACATGGTAGATGGACAGGCTGCCCAGGTAGGCGATTTCGTCCACCTCGCCGCTCAGCCAATTGGTGTCCTCGGCCGGGGCCCCGGCACAGAGGAACATCTTCTCCGGCCGCACCGCTATCATCAGCGGCAGGCCCTCGGCGATGGACAGGCCGTGATTCACCCTGAGCGGCTGCTCCAGTTGCGGGCTGCGGATCAGAGCGCTGTCGGCCTCGTTGGCCTCGAGCATGCCGTCGAACACATTGACCGAGCCGATAAATTCGGCGCTGTAACGGCAATTGGGGTATTCGTAAACATCCAGCGGATCCCCCACCTGCACCAGCCGCCCCTTGTTCATGATGGCGATGCGGCCGGCCATGGTCATGGCCTCTTCCTGATCGTGGGTCACCATCACGCAGGTGACCCCCACCTGCTCGACGATGTTGACCAGTTCGAGCTGCATCTCTTCCCTGAGCTTCTTGTCCAGCGCGCCCATGGGTTCGTCCAGCAGCAGCAGCTTGGGCCGCTTGGCCAGGCTGCGCGCCAGGGCCACCCGCTGGCGCTGGCCACCGGACAACTGGTGGGGCTTGCGCCTGGCGTAGTCTTCCATGTGCACCAGTTTGAGCATATGGGCCACCCGCTCGGCGATGTCCGCCCTGGGCAGCCTGTCCTGCTTGAGACCGAAGGCGATGTTGGCTTCCACCGTCATATGGGGGAAGAGGGCGTAGGACTGGAACATCATGTTGATGGGCCTGTCATAGGGGGGCACCTCGGCGATGTCGACCCCTTCGAGCAGGATCTCGCCCTTGCTCGGCTGCTCGAAGCCGGCCAGCATGCGCAGCAGGGTGGACTTGCCGCAGCCGGAGGCCCCGAGCAGGGCGAAGATCTCCCCCCGCCGAATCTGCAGGCTGACGTCGTCCACCGCCGGCTGGCCGTCGAACAGCTTGCTGACGTTGCGGATCTCCAGAAAAGGCCGGGCCTCGGCCTGCTCTTCCTTACCGTGTTCCGGCATTGCCACCTCCTTGAGAACATCGTTGTCTGGGATCTTGTGTCCTCGGCCAAAACGCACTACTCCGCCGACACGCCGTGGGACCTGATACTCACCATTTCGACCTGCTGCGAACATTCACTGGATGTTCGGTCAGGCCGAAATGGCTCGTCACGGCGAGCAAGCTCACCCCCAGGGGCTCCGCCGCGACATCCGGCATGTGCCGAGCGCTACAGGGACGGGCTTGCAGCGTGTCGGTGGAGGTGGCTCTGTTGCCTCTTCGCCGAGTCGTAACATACAAGTCTCACAGAGATCGTAAACAAGCTCTTATCGTCCGGTCTTGACCCGGGTCCAGGCACGGGTGATAACCCGGTTCACACTCTGGGGCAGTATCTTGGCGGTATAGAGCTTGGCCGCCGCCTCCTCGGTGGGATAGATACCGGTGTCGTCCAGGATTTCCTCGTCCACGAACTCCCTGGCGGCGCTGTTGGCGTTGGCATAGGCCACATAGTTGGACACCCCGGCGATCACCTCCGGCTGCATCAGGTAGTCGATGAGCTTGTGGGCATTGTCCGGATGGCGGGCATCCCTGGGGATGGTCAGCATATCGAACCACATCAGGGCCCCTTCCTTGGGAATGCTGTAGGCCACCTCGACCCCCTGGCTGGCTTCTTCCGCCCGGTCCCTGGCCTGCAGGATATCGCCGGACCAGCCCACCGCCACGCAGACATCGCCGTTGGCCAGATCGTTGATGTACTTGGAGGAGTGGAAGTAGGTGATATGGGGCCTCAGGCTCAGCATCAGCTCGGTAGCCGGACCAGTGTAATCCTCGGCATTGGTGCTGTTGGGATCCAGCCCCTGGTAGTTCAGGGCGGCGGCAAACACCTCGGTCGGAGCATCGAGGAAGGCCACCCCGCACTGGCTGAGTTTTGCCAGGTTTTCCGGCTTCATCACCAGATCCCAGGAGTCTACCGGGGCCTCCTCGCCCAGGGCGGCCCTCACCTTCTCCACGTTGTAGCCGATGCCGGTGGTGCCCCACAGATAGGGGACACCGAACTTGTTGTCCGGATCCTTTTCTGCCAGCAGCGCCATGATTTGGGGATCCAGGTTGCCATAGTTGCTGAGCTTGGACTTGTCCAGCTCCATAAAGGCACCGGCCTGGATCTGGCGGCCCATAAAGTCGCCGGTAGGCACCACCACGTCGAAGCCGGTGTTGCCGGCCAGCAGCCGGGCCTCCAGCACCTCGTTGGAGTCGAACACGTCGTAGGTCACATTGATGCCGGTCTCGGCGGTGAAGTTGGCCAGGGTGTCTTCCGCGATATAGTCGGACCAGTTATAAAAGTTGACCTGGGCCGGCTCCTGGGCCTGTACGCCCAGCGCCATCCCCACGCCGGCCGCCAGCAGCCCCAATCGACAACCATATCCTGTTTTGTTCATCATGGTGTTCTCCATCCTTAGTTGTGCATCAATGTCTGATACGTTAAATCCAGCGCCCGACGCGCCTTGGTGATCAGTTCATCAATCTCGGCCCTGGTGATCACCAGGGGTGGCGAGATGATCATGGTATCCCCCACGGCCCGCATCACCAGGCCCTGTTCGAAGCAGTGCTCCCGGCAGAGGAGTCCCGCCCCGGCCGCGCTGTCGAAGCGGCGGTTGTCGGTTTTGTCCGCCACCAACTCCAGGGCCGCTACCAGCCCCAGGCCGCGGGTGGCGCCCACCAGGGGGTGGTCACCCAGGCTGGCCCAGGCCTGCTGCAGGTAGGGGCCGACATCAGAATGGACGCGTTCGACTATCTTTTCCCGCCGCATTACCTCGATATTGGCCAGGGCCACGGCACAGGCCACCGGATGCCCGGAATAGGTGAAGCCGTGGAAGAACTCTCCACCCCGGATGATCCCTTCGGCCACCCGGCGACCCACCGCCACCGCCCCCAGCGGCATATAGCCGGAGGTAATGCCCTTGGCCATGCACAGCAGGTCGGGCTCGAGCCCGTAGTATTCGCTGGCGAACCAGTGGCCGGTACGGCCGAAGCCGCAGATCACCTCGTCCACCACCAGCAGGATGTCGTATCGCTTGCAGATACGCCGGATCTCGGGCCAGTAGCTCTGGGGCGGTATGATGACGCCGCCGGCACCCTGGATGGGCTCGCCGATAAAGGCCGCCACCCGCTCCGGGCCCAGCTCCAGGATTTTCTGCTCGAGCTGGCGGGCCCGTTCCAGGCCGAACGCTTGCGGATCCCGCCCCTGCCCTTCCCCGAAATGATAGGGCTGGTCGATATGCACGATATCGGGCAGCGGCAGCCCGCCTTGGGCGTGCATCGGCTTCATGCCGCCCAGGGCGGCGCCGGCCAGGGTGGAGCCATGGTAGGCGTTGTGCCGGCTGATGATCACCTTGCGCTCGGGCCGGCCCTGGCTGGCCCAGTAGTGGCGCACCATGCGCACCACGGTGTCGTTGCACTCCGAGCCAGAGCCGGTGAAGAAGACATGCTGCATGTCGCCGGGCAGTAGCTCGCTCAGGGTGGCCGCCAGTTCGGTGGCGCTGGGATGGGTGGTCTGGAAAAAGAGGTTGTAATAGGGCAGCCGGCGCAGTTGCCGCTCGGCGGCCTGGATCAGCTCGTCCCGGCCGTAGCCCAGATTGACGCACCACAGGCCGGCCATGCCGTCGAGGATGCGGTTGCCGTTTGCATCCCACAGGTAGACCCCCTCGCCCCGCTCTATGATACGGGTACCTTTCCGGTGCAGCGCCTGGCTGTCGGTAAAGGGATGCAGATGGTGGGCGGCATCCAGCTCCTGCAGGCGGCGACCTCCTTGTTGCTCTGCCATGGTCGGCTCCGTTCTCGGTTAGACGTTCAGCAGCAGGAACTCCCGTTCCCAGGCGCTGATCACGGTGAAGAAGGCCTCATATTCCTTGCGCTTGACCGAAATAAAGGCATTGACGAAACGGGGCCCCAGGAGTTGGCGCAAATCTTCGCACTGCTCCAGCTCCAGCAGGGCCTCTTCCAGGCTGCGGGCCAGGCCGAACGGCATGTTGTAGGCGCTGCCCTGCACCTGATCGGTGGGCTTGAGCTTCTGCATCATGCCCAGGTAGCCACAGGCCAGGCTGGCGGCCAGGGCCAGGTAGGGATTGGCGTCGGCCCCGGCGAAACGGTTCTCGATACGCCGGTCCGCCGGCCCCGAGCGCGGCACCCGCAGGCCCACGGTGCGGTTGTCCTCGCCCCAGGCCATGTTGCGCGGCGCCGAATCCCCGAACGCCAACCGCCGGTAGGAATTAACGTTGGGGGCGAACAGGGCCACGGCGCTCGGGATATAGCGCTGCATGCCGCCGATGTAGTGGAGGAACAGCTCGCTGTGGCTGCCGTCGGCATTGGCAAACAGGTTGGTGCCATTCTTGTCCACCAGGCTCTGGTGGATGTGCATGGCGCTGCCCGGCTCGTTCTTCATCGGCTTGGCCATAAAGGTGGCGTAGACATGGTGGCGCATGGCGGCCTCACGCATGGTGCGCTTGAACAGGAACACCTGGTCCGCCAGATCCAGGGCGTCGCCATGGATGAAGTTCACTTCCATCTGGGCCGCTCCGGATTCGTGGATCAGGGTATCCACCTCCAGCTCCTGGGCCTCGCAGAAGTCGTACATCTCCTCGAAAATGGGATCGAACTCGTTGACCGCGTCGATACTGAACGACTGGCGGGCGGTTTCCGGCCGGCCGTTACGACCGATGGGGGGTTCCAGGGGATAATCCCAGTCCTCGTTTTTCTTCACCAGGAAGAACTCCAGCTCCGGCGCCACCACCGGTCTCCAGCCCTGGTCGTCATAGAGCTTGAGTACCCGACGCAGCACGCTGCGCGGCGCCATGTCCACCGGGTTGCCGTCGGCGTCGAAACAGTCGTGGATCACCTGGGCGGTAGGCTCGCTGGCCCAGGGTACCAACCGCGGGGTGTTGATGTCGGCATGCAGCTCCATGTCCCGCTCGGTCCAGTCGATGTTGCTGTCTTCCGGCCAGTCGCCGTTGACGGTCTGCAGGAAGATGTTCTCCGGCAGCCGCATGCCGCCTTCCTTCAGGAACTTGCTGGCGGGCAGTATCTTGCCGCGGGCATTGCCGGTGAAATCCGGCAGCAGGCATTCCACCTCGGTAATGGCATGCCGCTGCATCCACAGCCGCAGCCATTCCATATCTCGCTTTTCGGGATCTTGAACACTCATAACCCAGGCTCATGGTTTAGGAAACAAAAGCAAGCATAGTCCATATTCGCTAAAAATATGCTAGATATAGGAATTAGCAGTATTCGCAGCAAAAATCCAGTACCGGGAGATAAACGGGATCAGTACCAAAATTAACAAAAATATCCATATATTAAACACCGGTTTTCATGATTAGCTGAACCGGTGGTACCGAATCGCGAGTTTAAGGATGAACCTATGAACAAAGCCCACAGCGCTAGACACCACCATGCTCCCGCCAGCCCCTGGTCGGACTACCAGTCCGTCGACCTGATGCTGTGCGACATCAACGGCGTGCTCAGGGGCAAACGCATCCAGACCAGCGCCCTGGAAAACGCTCTGCGCGACGGTATCAGCCTGCCCGCGTCGGTATTCGCGCTCGACATCACCGGTCAGACGGTGGAGGAAACCGGGCTCGGCTTCGCCCAGGGCGACAGCGATCGCATCTGCCGGCTGCTGCCCCATACCCTGGTGCCGGTGCCCTGGCACAAGACCCCTTCCGGCCAGATCCTGATGACCATGGAAGAGAACGACGGCAGCCCCTTCTTCGCCGATCCGCGCCATGTGCTGCAAAAGGTGGTACAACGGCTGCTGGACAAGGGCCTGCGTCCCTGCGTGGCGGTGGAGCTGGAATTCTACCTGGTGGATCAGAAGGTGGGCCCCGACGGCCTGCCCCAGCCGCCCATACTGCCCGGCACCGACGAGCGCATGCACGACACCCAGGTCTACTCCCTCGACGATCTCGACAGCTGGGAAGACTTCCTGGTACGGGTGGCGGAGGTATGCCAGGTGCAGAAGATACCGGCGGACAACGCCGTGGCCGAATACGCCCCGGGCCAGTTCGAGATCAACCTGACCCACCAGAACGACGCCGTCGCCGCCTGCGACCAGGCCATACTGCTGAAGCGGGCGATCAAGGCCATTGCCATCAAGGAAGGCATGTACGCCACCTTCATGGCCAAGCCCTACAACGGCCAGGCCGGCTCGGGCATGCACATCCACGTCAGCCTGCTCGACGAGGCCGGCAACAATGTATTCGCCGACGATCACGAGTTGCTGCGTCAGGCCATCGCCGGCAACTGCAGCATGCTGCCCGAATGCATGGCGCTGTTCGCCCCCAACGCCAACTCCTACCGTCGGCTACAGCCGCAGATGTTCGTGCCGCTGCACGCCAGTTGGGGCTTCGACAACAGAACCGTGGCCCTGCGCATCCCCTCGGGCGACAGGGGCAGCACCCGGCTGGAGCACCGGGTGGCCGGCGCCGACGCCAATCCCTACCTGGTGGTGGCGGCCATTCTGGCGGCGGTGGATCACGGCATCGGCGAGCAGCTGCGTCCCCCCGCCCCCATCCAGGGCGACGCCAACAAGCTCGACCTGCAGCTGCTGCCCTACCGCTGGCAGGACGCCCTCGACCGCTTCGCCCAGTCGCATCGGCTGTCCCAGTACCTGGGCAAGGATTTTCACCGCGCCTACCTTATCAACAAGCGCCACGAGCTGGCCGAGTTCGACCAGCACGTCACCCCGCTGGAATATCAATGGTATCAACATCTTGTTTAGCCATTCGGAGCCCTTATGCAACAGCACGCCGATTCCTACTACGCCGCCTCCATCAAATATCCCCTGAGCTTCCCGACGCTGGAGGAAGAGCTGGACCTGGACGTCTGCATCGTCGGCGCCGGCATCACCGGGGCCTCGGCGGCCCTCGCCCTGGCGCAGAAAGGCTACAAGGTAGCGGTGCTGGAAGGCCGGCTGGCGGGCTGGGGCGCCTCAGGCCGCAGCGGCGGCCAGATGATCTTCGGCTACGCCTGCGACCAGCCCAAGCTCACCCATCTGGTGGGCATAGAGACGAGCAAGGCCCTGTGGGACATCTCCCTCGAATCCATGGCGCTGATGCGCCGGCGCATCCGGGAACACGGTATCGACTGCGACCTGGCCGATGGCCACCTGCACGCGGCGGTAAAACCCCGTCATATGACGGAGCTGGAAGCCTGGGCCGGGGATCTGCGCCGCCACTTCGGCTACGACGGGCTCGAGCTGTGGAGCCAGGAACAGGTACGGCAGCAGATGAACACCAAAGCCTACCTCGGTGGCCTTTATGATCCCGCCAGCGGCCATGTGCATCCACTCAACTACACCCTGGGATTGGTCAAGGCGGCAAGCGAGGCCGGCGCCCGTTTCTTCGAGCAGAGCCCGGTCAACCGTGTCGAGCGGGGGGCCACCCCGGTGGTCCATACCGCCAGGGGCAAGGTGCGTTGCCGCCACCTGTTGCTGTGCGGCAACGCCTACCTCAACGGCATCGCCCCCGAGATAGAACGCAAGATCATGCCGGTGGGCACCTATATCACCGCCACCGAGCCGCTTGGCGCCGAGCGTGCACGGGAGCTTATCGCCAACAACATGGCGGTCGCCGACACCAACTTCGTGCTCGACTACTTCCGCCTGAGCGCCGACCACCGGTTGCTGTTCGGCGGCCGGGTCAGCTACTCGCGGCGCGATCCCCTCAACCTGACGGACACCATGGGCAAACGGCTGTGCCATGTCTTCCCCCAGTTGCAAGGGGTAAAGCAGCAATATACCTGGGGCGGCTACGTGGGCATCACCATGAACCGGGCGCCCCACTTCGGCCGAATCGAGAACAACGTTTATTTTGCCCAGGGCTTCTCCGGCCACGGCATCGCCCTCACCGGCATGGCGGGCACCCTGATGGCCGATGCCATCGCGGGCAGCGCCGAGCGCTTCGATCTGTTTGGGCGCATCCCCCATCATGATTTTCCCGGTGGACGGCTGCTGCGCACCCCCGCCCTGGTGCTGGCCATGGCCTGGTATCGGCTGCGGGATCTGCTGTAGCCGCTTGCCGGAAGCGGCGAACTGTGCTCCATTTAAGTAAAGGGAGGAAGCACATGGAGCAACTGGAGTTTTTCGACGTCCCCAGCCCCTGCATCGGCATCTGCCAGGTCAACAACAGGGGCTATTGCAAGGGGTGCTTTCGCAGCCGGGAAGAACGCTTCAACTGGCTGCAGCTGAGCGCCCAGCAACGGCGTGACGTCATTCGCCTGTGCCAGGACCGCAAGCGCCGGGTACTGGCCGCCGCCCGCAAGAAACAGCTGGAACTGGAGCTCACCCAGCAAGACGCCCCGCCCCAGGACTCACTGCCGCTTTAGGCCTGCAGCCTGACTCTTGGTCACAAGTTTTTGTTGGCTCTTGGTCAGGCAAAACATCGGCCAAAGCGCACAGCTCCTCCGGCACGCCGTGGGACCTGATACTCGCCATTGCGGCCTGCTGCGAACATTCACTGGATGTTCGGTCAGGCCGAAACAGCGAGTGTCATATATTACGGCGTGTCGGCGGAGGTGGCCCTGTTGCCTCTTCTCTGCGTCAAATCAGACCGCCGGACTTGTGACTACAGTCAGGCCTGCAGCCGCTCGCCTATCCACTGGGCAATGAACGCCGCCGGCACTGCTTCCAGGTGAAGATGATGGCCGCCGGCCAATAGCTCGAGTTCCAGTTGCGGCACCAGCGCCAGTTGTTGTTCGACCCGCGCCATGCCGATACCCGACGCCGCCATCACCAGCAGCACCGGCATGGTCAGCCGGCACAGAAAGGCCGCTATCTGCTGTTCGCACAGGCGTACCACCGACGGCTGGGTCAGCGCCAGATCACTGCGCCAGTACCAACCATCGGCCTCCTCGCGCAGACCCCGCGCCAGGAGCCAGACTGCCGCCTCCCGGCCTATCGGCCAGCGCCCGCCCATGCGCGCCCGCACCGCCTGTTCGAAACTGGCGTAAGGACGGAGCGAGCGACGACCGAGGCGCGCGCCACGAAGCAACGCCTCGGCCATCTGTGCCGGCAACTGCTCGGCGGGGTAATCGAGGGGGGCGAGGCCGTCCAGCAGGAACAGCCGGCTGACCCGATCGGGAAAGGCGCCGGCAAAGAGACTGGCTATCCCGGCGCCCATGGAGTGGCCCAGCAGGGCCACCCGCTTCAGTCCCAGTTCGTCGAGCAATGCCTGCACATCGGCCAGGTTGTCCCAGATATAGTAGGGCTGGCCGGCGGGCCTGTGGTCGGATAAACCATGGCCGGCCAGATCGGGGGCGATCAGTCGCACTTGCGGCAACAACTTGGCCAGCAGGGTGAAGCTCGCCGCGTTGTCGAGCCAGCCGTGCAAGGCCACCAGGGGAATGCCCTGCGGATCGCCCCACTCCATCACCGCCAGCCGGCGGCCATGGACTTCAAACCGCCATGAACGATGCATACGCAGGACAGGCGCTCAACGGTTCCAGGACTCGGGGTACTTGTAGTCCTCGAAGCGCTTCATCGCGTAGTCCCTGAAATCCTCGGCGTTGTAGGCATCGATCAAGTCCTGCACGAAGGGCTGGTCCTGGTCCTCGCCGCGCACCACCACCCAGTTGATGAAATCGTAGCTGCGTTCGAGGAAAAGCCCCTCGGCGAAGGGAATGCCGCTGGAGGCGGCGAAGTTGCCGTTGATCACCGAGAAGTCCACGTCCTGGCGCGAGCGGGGCAGTTGCGCCGCCTCCAGCAGCACCAGCCGGATGCCCTTGAGGTTTTCCGCTACGTCAAACTCGCTGGCGCGCAGCGGATCTATGTCGTCCTTCAGCCGGATCCAGCCCATGTCTTCCAGCATCAATAGGGCCCGGGCCTGGTTGGTGGGATCGTTGGGGATGGCGACGGTACTGCCTTTCTTCACCTGCTCCAGGGAACTCAGCTTGCCGGAATAGAGCCCCATGGGACCGGTGGGCACCTGGGTGACGGGGATCAGATCCAGGCCCCTGTCCTTGCTGAAGGTTTCGAGGTAGGGTCGATGCTGGAAGCAGTTGACGTCCAGCGCCCCTTCCGCCAACGCCAGGTTGGGCATCACATAGTCGGTGAATTCCACCAGTTTTACCCGGTAGCCACGCGTTTCCAGGAAGGGCTTAACCGACTCGGTCACCATGTCGGCAAAGTCCCCGACCGTGGTGCCGATGACGATCTCCTTCTTGTCCGGGTCGGCGGCGAGCAGGGAAAACGGCAGGCATGACAGGGTCAGGGCCAACAGGGGCAGTTTGAGCAGGGTACGGCGCATAAGGACTCCTTGCTGATGAGAAAAGCGGCAGAACAGTGAACGGCCATACGTTTAGCCTTTTGGATGGCCATGCTAGCAGAGAGTCCGTTTGGCGCCAAATATAAAACGCCGGGCTGGCTCGGCCCGGCGTTGAGACAAAGCACAATCCCGTTACCACTTTTCCGCGGCGCGGCTGTCGCTGTCCCTGGCTTCCACCCAGCGCTCCTCGCCGCTCGCCGTGGTTTCCTTCTTCCAGAACGGGGCCCGGGTCTTGAGGTAGTCCATGATGAAATGGCAGGCCTCGAAGGCCGCCTCCCGGTGGCTGCTTGCCACCCCCACGAACACGATTTGGTCGCCGAGTTCGAGCCGGCCTACCCGGTGGATCACCCGGCACTCCAGCAGCGGCCAGCGCCGGTGCGCTTCTTCCACTATCTGGTTCAACGAGTGCTCGGTCATGCCCGGATAGTGTTCCAGGGTCATGCCGCTGACCGCCTCCCCCTGGTTCATCTCCCGCACCTTGCCGACGAAGGTGACCACGGCGCCGGTCTGGTGCGAACGGCTGAGGACAGCGTATTCGGCGCCCAGCTCGAAGTCTTCGGTCTGTACCCGGATCATCTCAACCTCCGGTGACCGGCGGGAAGAAGGCGACTTCGTCCCCGGCCTTGATGGGCGTATCGAGCGGCACTATGGTGTGGTTGACCGCCGCCAGCAGCCGGTCGTCGGACAGCGCCAGCGCCCACTTGTCCCCGCGCCCGGCCAGGGCCTGGCGCAGGGCGTTCACATCCGCATAGTCCTCGGCCAGGCTGAGTTCATCCTCGCCGACCAGTTCGCGTACCTGCGCGAAAAATACCACCTTGATCATGTCGCTTTAAAATCTCCTGATTTGCCGCCCCGTTTTTCCAGCAGGCGGACGCCTTCGATGCGCATGTCCTTTTGCACCGCCTTACACATATCATAGATGGTCAGGGCCGCCACCGAGGCGGCGGTGAGCGCTTCCATCTCGACCCCGGTCTGCCCCGCCAGCTTGCAGTAGCTTTCGATATGGACCCCGCCCCGACCGGTATCGGCCTTCAATTGTACCTCGACCTTGGACAGCGCCAGCGGATGACACAGCGGGATGAGATCGGCGGTTTTCTTCGCCGCCATGATGCCGGCGATACGGGCGGTGGCGAACACGTCCCCCTTGTGGTGCTGTCCGCCGAGGATCAGTTGCAGGGTCTCGGGTGCCATCAGCACCCAGGCCTCGGCCCGGGCCTCGCGCACCGTCACCGCCTTGGCGCTCACGTCCACCATGTTGGCCTCGCCCGAGGCGTTGATGTGGGTCAGTTCGCTCATGAGCCTACACCAGGTGCTGCACGAAGTTGCAGGGCTTGTGGCGGGCGTCGAGCTGCTCGGCCAGAATGCCGTTCCAGCCGGTGCGGCAGGCACCGGTGGAGCCCGGCATACAGAAGATGGCGGTGCGGTTGGCCAGCCCACCCAGGGCCCGGCTCTGCACCGTGGAAGTGCCCAGCTCCTGGTAGGTGATATGGCGGAACAGCTCGCCGAAGCCGTCGATCACGGTATCGAGCAGCGGGCCCACCGCCTCGGGGGTGGTATCGCGGCCGGTGAAGCCGGTACCGCCGGTGATCAACACCACCTGCACCTCGGGGCTGGCAATCCAGCGTGACACCAGGGCGCGGATGTCGTACTTGTCGTCCTTGAGGATGATTTTTTCCGCCAGTTGGTGGCCGGCGGCGGTGAGCGCCTCGGCCAGGAAGCGGCCCGAGGTGTCGGTGTCTTCGTTACGGGTATCGGAGACGGTCAGCACCGCTATCTTCAGGGGCACGAAGGCCTGGCTTGCATGACTCATGGCGTCCTCTCATTAATTTTTACATAAAGATAATAATTGAAACATTCTCGCACAGCGCGGCGGAAGGTCAATCCGGAAAACAACAAAGCCTGGGGCAATAATGCCACAGGCTTTGACGTCATTCATGGATGCTGCTCAGAATCCTTCGACACCACGCATATTGGGCAACTGATGCGCTATGCCCTTGTGGCAGTCGATACAGGTTTTCTCGCCACTGGCCAACGAGGTGGAGTGGGCCTGGGCCGCGCGGCTGCCCTGCACGCTAAAGTCCATGTAGTCGAAGTTGTGACAGTTGCGGCACTCCCGCGAGTCGGTTTCCTTCATCCGCTGCCACTCCCTGTCCGCCATGTAGCGGCGATGGGCCTCGAACTTCTCGGGAGTATCGATAATGCCCGTCATCTTGCCCCAGACTTCCTTGGACGCCGCTATCTTGCGCACTATCTTGTGGGTCCACTCATGGGGCACATGACAGTCGGGGCAGCTGGCCCTGACTCCGGAGCGGTTGGCGTAATGGATGGTATCCCGGTACTCCAGATAGACGTTATCCTGCATTTCATGGCAGCCGATACAGAACTGCTCGGTGTTGGTCACCTCCAGCGCGGTATTGAAGCCGCCCCAGAAGATGACGCCACCGAAGAAGCCGAATACCAGCACCACGCCCACCGCCACCTTGCTGGGTGAACGGAAGGTTTGCCACAGCCGTTTGAACAGGCTTTTCTTCTCCGCCATAGGGGCTCCTTACCGCAGGGATTCAACGGGAGTGAAGGTATTGTCCACCAGCGGCTTGGCATCGGTCTGCGGCACATGGCACTGCAGGCAGAAGTAACGCCGCGGGCTGATGTCGCCCAGGGTCATGCCATCCCGGGTTTCATAGTGGGTCGGGCTGACCCGAGGGGCGCCACGGGCGGCCGCGTTCTTCCAGCCGTGGCAGGCCAGGCAGCGGTTGACCTTGAGATCCACCTCATAACCCCGTACCTGGTGGGGCACCAGGGGCGGCTGGTGGATATACTGCCTGTCCTGAATGCCCTGATCCTTGACCGGATCCCTGAGCCGTTCGGCATCTTTGTTGTATTGCAAGGCGGTATCCCCCTGCAGCGAGTGCAGTTTACCGGTATGGGCATCAATCTCCTCGACCTGAGCCTGCACCATGCCCACCCAAGCCGCCAGCAGCAGCGCTCCCATCACTTTTCCAGTCTTTATCATCATTTTTTCTCCGCCTTTTTTGCAAAACGCGTGGTGAAACTGAAGACGTCTTCCGCACACACGTCGATACAACGCCCACAATGGCTACAATCCGTCATCTTGATTTCGGGGCCATGCCCCCTTTTGGCGCCGTGTACCGGCCCCTTTAGTATCTGGGGCTCGGGACAGACCGCGTAACAATCCATGCAGCTGGTACAGTGTTCCCGACCGGCCGCCGTCACCTGCAAGGGTCTCAGCTTGTTCACCAGCCCCCAGAAGGCCCCCTGGGGGCACAGATGGCCGCACCAGCCCCTGTCCACCACAAAGGTGTCGAACAAAAACACCGCGGCTATCAGCAACCAGCCCCAGCCCATGCCGAACAGCAGGCCCCGGTGCAGCAGGGATACCGGATTGACCGACTCCCACACCACCAGGCCGCCGATAAACGGCACCACCAGGATGGTGGCCAGCAGCCAGTAGCGCAGCCGGCTGGAAAGCCCCGAGCCCTGCCGCAGCCCCAGCCGACGGCGCAACCAACCGGCGGTGTCGGTCACCGGATTCAGGGGACAGACCCAGGAGCAGAACACCCGCCCCCCGAGCAGGGCATAGCCGACCAGGACGATCAACGCCCCCAGCCAGGCGGTCAGCACCGGCCAGTGCCCCGCCGCCAGCAGCTGCACCAGGGCGAAGGGATCCGTCATCGGCACCGTCCCGAACAGCAAGGAGCTGGACAGGTTGCCCTCGATAAGCCAGATCCCGGCCCAGGGGCCGAGCAGGAACAGGCCCAGTACCGACAACTGGCACAGCCGGCGCAGCAGCAGGAAGCGATGCGCCCGCCACCAGCCCTTGCGCTCTACCGCCTCGGTGCCGGGATGCCGCTTCATCACAGCCCTCCTTCCGGACGACGGGTCGGCAGGGTCAGTTGGTCCCCGATAAGGGATTCACCGGCCTTTTCCTTCTCGACCCAGCCCCAGCGGTAGTGGGCGCCCAGCTCGCCTTTGGCCAGCTTTCGCGGTAGTACCTTGATGGCCGCCTCTTCCAGCACACAGGCATGCTCGCACTTGCCGCAGCCGGTGCAGGCATCCGCATGTACCGTCGGAATAAAGAGGGCATGATGCCCGGTCCTGCCGTTATGACTCGCCTCCAGGGTGATGGCCTGATCGATCAGCGGACAGACCCGGTAACAGACGTCACAGCGCAGGCCCTGCCAGTTGAGGCAGGTCTCGTGATCGATCAGCACCGCCAAACCCATGCGGGCCTCGTCGATATCGGTCAGCTCCGGATCCAGCGCCCCGCTCGGACAGGCCGCCACGCACGGAATGTCGTCGCACATCTCGCAGGGCACGGCCCGTGCCTCGAAGTAGGGCGTGCCCGTGGTCACCGGGGTCAGCAGCCGGGCCAGCTTGAGGGTGTCGTAGGGGCAGGCCGCCACGCACAGGCCGCAACGCACACAGGCGCCGAGAAAATCCGGCTCGGCCCCCGCGCCCGGCGGCCGCAGCGCCTGGGCCGGCAGGCTGGCGGCCTGGTGGCTGTATGCCCCCAGTCCCAGCCCGACCAGGCCCATGGCGCAGCCGCCACCCGCCAGCTGCAGCATGAACTGCCGTCGTGAAGCCCCGCTCATCGCCATGCCCCGTCCTTACGCCTTCATCACCTTGACCGCGCACTTCTTGAAGTCGGTCTCTTTCGAGAGCGGGCAGGTGGCGTCCAGGGTCAGGCGGTTGATCAGCTGGCTCTCGTCGAACCAGGGCACGAACACCAGCCCCTTGGGCGGCCGGTTACGACCGCGGGTTTCCACCCGGCTCTTCATCTCGCCCCGGCGGGAAGCGATCACCACCTCGTCGCCCCGGCGCAGACCCCGTTTCCGGGCATCGTCCGGGTGCATGAACACCTGGGCGTCGGGATAGGCGCGGTGCAGCTCCGGCACCCGCCGGGTCATGGAGCCGGAGTGCCAGTGTTCCAGCACCCGACCGGTGGACAGCCAGAGGTTGTATTCCGCATCCGGCACCTCGGCCGCCGGCTCGAACGGCAGGGCAAAGATGATGGCCCTGTTGTCCTTGTGGCCGTAGAATTGCACCCCGGTGCCCTTCTCCACATAGGGGTCGTAGCCTTCCCGGTAACGCCACAGGGTCTCCTGGCCGTCCACCACCGGCCAGCGCAGGCCGCGGGCCTGGTGGTAGACATCATAAGGGGCCAGGTCATGGGCCTTGCCCCGGCCGAACTTGGCATACTCCTCGAACAGGCCTTTCTGCACATAGAAGCCGAAGTGATCCCGTTCGTCGTTGAGCTCGTTCTTGCAATCCTCGGACGGATACTGATCCACCTGGCCGTTGCGGTAGAGCACCTCATAGAGGGTCTTGCCCCGGTATTCGGGTGCCTTGGTCAGCAGCTCCTCGGGCCAGACTTCTTCCATGGTGAAGCGTTTGGAGAACTCCATCAGCTGCCACAGATCCGACCTGGCTCCCTCGGGGGCTTTCACCTGCTGGTACCATACCTGGGTACGGCGCTCGGCATTGCCGTAGCCGCCTTCCTTCTCCACCCACATGGCGGTGGGCAGCACCAGATCCGCCGCCTGGGCGGTGACGGTGGGATAAGGGTCGGACACCACGATAAAGTTGGCCGGGTTGCGGTAGCCGGGCAGCCCCTCCTCGTTCATGTTGGGGGCGGCCTGCATGTTGTTGTTGCACATCACCCAGTAGGCATTGAGCTTGCCGTCCTTGAGCATACGGTTTTGCAGCACGGCGTGATAACCCACCTGCGGGTTGATGGTGCCGTCTGGCAGCTTCCAGATCTTCTCGGAGTAGGCGCGGTGATCCGCATTGGTGACCACCATGTCCGCCGGCAGTCGGTGGGCGAAGGTACCCACTTCCCGGGCGGTGCCGCAGGCCGAGGGCTGGCCGGTGAGCGAGAAGGGGCTGTTGCCCGGTTCGGATATCTTGCCGGTCAGCAGGTGGATGTTGTAGACCATGTTGTTGGCCCAGGTACCCCGGGTATGCTGGTTGAAGCCCATGGTCCAGAAGGACACCACCTTGATGTAGGGGTCCGCGTAGGCCTGGGCCAGCGCTTCCAGCTTGTCGGTGGGCACGCCGGAGAGCTTGGCGACGGTTTCCACGTCGTAATCGGCCACGAACCTGGCGAATTCCTCGAAGCTGATGGGGGTGGAGGCGCCAGAGTCCGGGTGGGCCGCCGCCTGCTGCAGCGGATGGGTCGGGCGCAGGCCGTAGCCGATGTCGGTTTCGCCCTTGACGAAATTGACGTGTTTCTCGACGAAATCCTGGTTTACATAGCCGTTCTCGATGATGTAATGGGCGATGTAGTTGAGGATGGCCAGATCGGTCTGGGGATGAAACACCATGCCGTTGTCCGCCAGTTCGAAGCTGCGGTGCTCGAAGGTGGACAACACATGCACCTGCACATGGGGTGCGCTCAGGCGACGGTCGGTCAGCCGTGACCAGAGGATGGGGTGCATCTCCGCCATGTTGGAGCCCCACAGCACGAAGGCGTCGGTGGCCTCGATGTCGTCATAGCAGCCCATGGGCTCGTCCATGCCGAAGGTGCGCATAAAGCCGACCACGGCGGAGGCCATGCAATGACGGGCGTTGGGGTCCAGGTTGTTGGAGCGGAAACCGGCCTTGTACAGCTTGGCGGCGGCGTAGCCTTCCATGATGGTCCACTGGCCGGAGCCGAACATGCCGATGCCGTCGGGCCCCTTCTCCTTGAGGGTGGCCTTCCACTTCTCGGCCATGATGTCGAACGCCTGATCCCAACTGATCGGAGTGAAGTCCCCATCCTTGTCAAACTTGCCGTTTTTCATGCGCAGCAGCGGCGTGGTCAGCCGGTCCTTGCCGTACATGATTTTCGACAAAAAATAACCCTTGATGCAATTCAGGCCCTTGTTGACCGGCGCATCCGGATCCCCCTGGGTGGCCACTACCCGCCCGTCCTGGGAGCCCACCAGCACCGAGCAGCCGGTGCCGCAGAAGCGACAGGGGGCCTTGTCCCACTTGATGGAGGTCTGATCCCGGCTGGTGATCAGATTGGTGGCTCCGGCCGGCACGGCCAGCCCGGCGGCGGCGGCGGCGGCGGCCACCGCATTGGCCTTCATAAAGGCGCGACGACTCAGCTTCATTGTTGCTCCTCACCTGCTTCCAGTTCAGCAAATTCATGATAAATAAGGGTGGTAGACAAAATACCGTCCAGCAGCGCTATCTGGTCGATACGACTGACCACCGACTTCTGGGTGGGACCCTCGATCGCCACCACCAGCTTTCCCTGCTCTCCCGACACCGGCACCTCCACCCCGTCCATGGCGCTGATGGCCTGCAACGCCGGCGCCAATAATTCTGGCCGGCAATAAACCACCAGGCTGGCGACGTGCCATTCATTTGCTTTGCTCATGCTTGCTCCTGACTCAGAATCTTGATGGCGGCCGCCGGACAGCCGGCGACACAGGCGCCACAGCCGGTGCAACGCTCCGCGTCCAGCTCGGGACGGGCCACGGCACCCAATTGCGGCCGGAAACGGATGGCCTGCGGCTCGCAACTGTCTTCGCAACTGCGGCAGTGCACGCCCTGAATGGCCAGGCAGGCGGCACCGAAGCGAGCCTGCTGCCGCCAGGGCGACGCCGACCGGGGAGCGAAGATATCTTCCTGGCACACCTCGGCGCAGCGGCCGCAGAAAGTGCACTCTCCCCGGCTGAAATCCACCACCGGAAAGCCGCCGTCACCCGCGATGATGATCCGTTCCGGGCAGGCCCGCAGACAGTCGCCGCAACGGCTGCAGCCGTCGGTAAAGTTCAGCCAGTCACGCGACCAGGGCAGCGGATTCTCCGGCCTGGCCGGGGTTAATCCACCCTTGAGCCAGCGCCGCCGTGATAAGTCCGGTCCCGATGTCATAAGCCCCCGTTTTGCCATAACTTTTTGTGTAGCATAGACGTTAAGATGATATTTGCCTGATGCTTATCACCTATTGGTTATATGGTATTAGCGGGGGAGCAAGCGGAGGAATACCACCTAGTGGGTACAAAGGAGGGAGTGTTGATCTGGATCAACCGGATACTACCGCAGCAGGAGAAAACGGGGCTTTCTCCTGCGGGAAGAGGTCTCGGAAAGAAGTTCAGCCGCCGATAGAGGCCAGATGAGGGGTCATGCCGGTCTGCCCCTGATGGAGAAAGTGGGTCGCCTTTTTATCGGCCAGGGCTTCGCGCAAACGCAGTTGGAGGGCTGCGTGCTGGTCGTCTTCGGCCAACAGATCCCGTAGCTCTACCCCGTAATCACCGAACAGGCACAGATGCAGCTTGCCGAGCGAGGAGACTCGCAGCCGGTTGCAGCTGGCACAGAAGTCCTTGGCATAGGGCATGATAAGGCCGATTTCGCCCACATAATCCGGATGCCAGAACACCTCGGCCGGGCCGTCGTTGTGGGCCCGCACCTTTTGCTGCCAACCCGAACGCAGCAGTTGCTCCTTGATAAGGGCGCCACGCACATGGTGACGGCTGAACAGCTCGTCCATGTCGCCGGTCTGCATCAGTTCGATAAAGCGCAGCTGGATGGGGTTGTCCTTGATCCAGCCCAGGAAGCGCCCCAGTTCGCCATCGTTCAGGCCGCGCATCAGCACCGTATTGACCTTGACCTGTTCGAATCCGGCGGCAAAGGCGGCGTCGATGCCCGCCATCACTTCCTGGAAGCGATTTTCCCCGGTGATCTGGTGGAACATGCGCGAGTCCAGGCTGTCGACGCTGACGTTGATGGCGGACAACCCGGCACTGCGCCAGTCGGCCACCTGGCGTGCCATGCGATAACCGTTGGTGGTCATGGCCACCTTGCGTATGCCGGGGGTGGCGGCCACGGTTTCGATGATGGCGGTAAAATCCTTGCGCAGGGAAGGCTCGCCTCCGGTAATGCGCACCTTGTTGGTGCCCATGGCGGCAAAGACGCGGGTCAGGCGACGGATTTCGTCCAACGTCAGAAAGGACTTGCGGCCATCGGGCCTATAGCCATCGGGCAGGCAGTACTGGCACCTGAAATTGCAGACGTCGGTGACCGACAGCCGCAGATAGTGGAACTTGCGCGCGAACGCATCCTGTAATTCAAACATAAACACCTTTCCAAGAGGGAGGCAGGGACATTTCTATCACTACCCTTACAGCCGTGGCTGAACGGTCTGGCAACCCTATTGACCCTGGCCAACTTAGGTTTACCCGACTCGGAGTTTGTTAAGTTCATCCTGTTTTCTACCCACCACCTTAGGTAAAAACATAGCTTCAGATCAAGAAAAATTTGTGGCAAGGATAAAATTGCCTACCGAATACCACTATTGCCCTGCCGATATGCTTTGCATATGCTGGTGATCTATTACCATACCGACTCTCTCATCATCACAGAAGCAACGACGCCCATGACACAAGTCCAACCCGCCACCCTGTTACTGGTCGATGACCACCCGCTGATGCGCAAAGGAATTAAAACCTGGATCACCGCAGCCGGTCCTTTCAACGTGGTGGCCGAAGCCGACAACGGTGCCGAGGCCCAACGCCTGGCCGCACAGATCAACCCGGATCTGATTCTGCTCGATCTGAACCTGGGTGAGGAGCAGGGTTCGGACGTGCTGCTGGCGCTGAGGCAGCAGGGCTACCAAGGCAAGGTGGTGATCCTGACCGTCTCCGACAGCCAGGACGATGCCCAACGGCTGCTCGATCTCGGCGCCGATGGCTACCTGTTGAAAGATATCGAGCCCGAATCACTGATCCCGGCCCTGAAGCAGGCCCTGCTCGGTGACAAGCCGGTCAGTGAAAAACTGCAGGAAGCCCCGCGTCATGCATCGGCCGAGCATCTGGCCAGCCTGACCTACCGGGAGCGCCAGATCCTGGCCCTGCTGGCGGAAGGCTTCAGCAACAAGCAGATCGCCGACAACCTCAACATCGCCGAGGGGACGGTGAAAGTACATATGAAGGCGTTGATGCGCAAGCTGGACGTCCAGTCGAGGCTGGAAGCCGCACTGATCTACCTGAACGGCAGAGAGCCGCAAAGTGGCAAATTGCAAAAAAACTAACTCTCAAACTGCAAAATTTCGCATACCGCATCGCTCAAAAAACCAGCTTCAGAGTCGCAAAGCCTGACAATCCGCGGGTTTGAAAAGTTGGCACGATAATTTCATATACTATTACAGTCGTTTTTATCCCGTGCTCTCTTCAGCTCCCGCTGAAGTTCGGTCAACCCATTGGGTTGACCATTTTTTTTGCCTGTCAACCGCGACCAAGCCGAGCCTCAAACTCATTCAAGGTGGCATCCAGACTCTGCTGCCACGCAACCATCTGCTCAGCCACCTTGTCCGTGTCACGCTCACGGCAGGACTGCTCCAGTTTTTCACTCAGGTAGTGGCAACGCAGGGCACCATAGCTGCCACAAGCCGATTTCAGGCTATGACAACAGTCCGCCATCTGCCCATAATCCCGTTCAGCAAAGGCCTGGCAGAGGATGCCACCCTGCTGGCGACCATCCTCCACGAACAGCGCCAACAGCCGGGCCAGCACTTCGGCGCCCAGATCCTGCTCAAGCCGCCTCAACTGGTGCAAGTCAAGCAGAGGCAACCGTGCCTGCAGTGTCAGCCAGTCGGTCATGCTTCCCTCCCCCAACTTTGCAGCTTGCGATAGATGGTGGAAGGACTCACCTCCAGTAGGGCGGCGGCGCGGGAAACATTGCCCTGGCAATGATTGATGGCGCTTTCGATCGCCTGCCGCTCCAGCGTCGCCAGCGGAATCACCCGTGCCGAAGCGGAATCGGCAAGTACATGCTGGGCGGCGCTGTGGGAAAGCGGCTTGTCCAGCGGCGCCGGCAACATATCCAGCTCTATCCACTCCCCCTGATGCAGCACCACCGCGTTGCGGATCACGTTCTGCAACTGGCGCACGTTACCCGGCCAATGGTAGGCCTGCAGCCGATCCTTGGTGGCCTCGGACAAACCGACGAAGGACTTGCCCTCTTCGCGGGAAGCCTGCCGTACCAGGGCGGTGGCGATGCTGAGCACGTCGGCTCCCCGCTCCCGCAGCGGCGGCAGCTGCACCGGGATCACATGCAGGCGATAGTAGAGATCTTCCCGGAACCGCCCCTGCTCCACCTCGACCAGGGGATCCCGGTTGGTGGCACAGACGATGCGCACGTCCACCTTGATCTGCCTGGAGCTGCCCACCGGCTGAATCAGCCCGGTCTGCAGGAAGCGCAGCAACTTGCTCTGCAGCTCCAGATCCATTTCGCAGATCTCATCCATGAACAGGGTGCCGCCATCGGCCCGGATCACGGCTCCATCCCGGTCCTGCAGGGCACCGGTAAAGGCGCCCTTGATATGGCCGAACAGCTCGCTCTCCATCAAATCCTTGGGAATGGCGGCACAGTTGAGGGCGATAAAAGGGCCCTCGGCCCGACCGCTCAACTGGTGGATGGCCTCGGCGCAGACTTCCTTGCCGGTACCGCTTTCACCGGTGATGAAGACGGTCGCACTACTGGGAGCGGCGTTCTCGATCAGCCGATATACCTTCTGCATCGGCAGGCTCTCACCGATAAAACCCTGGAAGCGCTTCTGCTCTATCTCGTGCCGGAACCGGTCCACCAGCTGGTTGAGATGGCGGAACTTCATGGTGTTGTGCAGCGTCACTTTGAGCCGCTCCGCCTCCACCGGCTTGTTGATGAAGTCGTGGGCACCCAGGCGCATGGCGTCCACCGCCACATCGACCGAGCCATGGGCCGTCATCACAATGGTGGTCACTTCCGGATGCTCCCGGTGCAGCCATTGCAGGATTTCCATGCCTGGCATGTCCGGTAAAATCAGATCAAGCAACAGAATGTCCGGCGGCTGCTGACGAATGTGTTCCAGTGCCTGCTGGCCGTTACTGACCACCGTCAGCGACAGTGGCTCATCCTGCAGATAGGCCTGATAAAGCGCCGCCAGGGAAGGCGTATCCTCTACCAACAAGACATTCAGTCTTTCATCTACCATCTTTTATCTCTCACCTTTACCGTCCGGCTGGTCTTTTTGATACTGACCATGAAAAAATACTTGCAGCAAATTAACTTCATGTTAACATGAGATCAACATGTAGTGTGACTCATTTGTCACTCTTCTCCGCTGCTCATTTTGTTGTTAGGAACGACGACAGTTTATGCCTGTGTGGCTGCTGCGAAACCAGGGTATCCATGTACCCTGGTCTTTTTTTTGCCTGCTCAGGCCGGATTGTCGATGTCTGCAAAGCTGACCCTGAGCCCGTGTTCCGTCGCCAGCCATTCCCCCAACGCCTGGATCCCGTAACGCTCGGTGGCATGATGACCGGCCGCAAAAAAATGCAGTCCCTGCTCCCGGGCCACGTGCACGGTTTGCTCCGAGACCTCACCGCTGATAAAGGCATCCATGCCCTGCTCGGCCGCCAGTTCGATAAACCCCTGGCCACCGCCGGTACAGAAACCGACCCGATGGATCAGAGAGGGGCCGGTATCCCCCACATGCAACACAGACCGCCCCAATCGCTGTTGCAGCCGCTCGGCGAGCTGTACCCCGCTTAAGGGATCATCCAGCACCCCCTGCATCGCGACGGACAGCACATTGCCCGGCTCCAGCGGCCCCGTGCTACGAATGCCCAGCAGCGACGCCAACTGGGCGTTATTACCCACTCCGGGGGCTATATCGAGGGGCAGATGATAGGCATAGAGATTGATATCATGACTGAGCAAGGCCTTGAGCCGTCGCCGTTTCATGCCCCGTATCCGCTCGTTTTCACCTTTCCAGAAGTAGCCGTGATGTACCAGGAGCGCATCCGCGCCCAGGGCAACGGCATGGTCCACCAGCGCCTGGCTGGCGGTAACGCCGGTAACAATATGGCAAACCTCGCTTTTGCCTTCCACTTGCAGGCCGTTCGGACAATAATCCTTGATAGCTTCCACATTGAGCTGCCGGTTTAGCAGCCGTTCGAGTTCCAGATTATTCATGCTGGCTCCATCGCGTATGTTTGGCTCATTGTAAAACAAAAGGTGTCACTTATGAGCTATTCCCTCGGTCATCTGTTGAACCGTCTGACCGATCCCGTGGTACGGGACCTGGCCTGGGCCCTGGCCAGCCCCAACCTGCTGCATGCCATCTCCGAGTCTCCCGATAACAGCTGGTACCAAGACCTGCTCGGGGAATACCAAGCGCGCTTGTTCGAGCTTGATACGGCACCGGCGGTACTGCATGCCCACTGCCGGCCTTATCGCCGACTGGGGCAGTATTTCGAGGCACTCTGGCACTTTTTCCTGCTGGATCATTCCCGCTTTCAACTGCTGGCGTATAACTGGCAGCAGGTGGTTGACGGCACCACCTTGGGCGCATTCGATTTTATCGTTCGGGACAAGCAGTTACAGCGTACAGAACACTGGGAATTGGCGGTAAAGTTTTATCTGGTCACGGATCCGCACTCGGCATTTGACAATGCCAGGGGAGTGAATCCTCGCGACAAGCTACGACACAAATTAGAACATATGCTCTACCATCAGCTTCGGCTCAGCCAGCATCCACAAATTCGGGAGCGGCTCACCCGCCAGGGGCTGTTACCCGAGACAAGACGTCTGATCCTGAAAGGACGCCTGTATTATCCCTCCGCCTGCAGACAGTTTTTATGCGAGCAGGGAGAGCGCGGACAATGGGGAACCGAATGGCCGGATGCCTCGTTCGAACCACAGCAAAAGTTGGGCTGGCTGACGGGGGGCCGCTGTTGTGAACAGCAGGGAGTCAAGCAGAATTACAAAAACAAGCACGGCGATTGGTATATCAGAGTGGACGAAAAGTGGCTGGACAGCCAGGGCAGAGACGATTGAGATATGGAGGCGCGTTCCGGAGTCGAACCGGACTAAACGGATTTGCAATCCGCTGCATAACCGCTTTGCTAACGCGCCTTTGCAGAATTTGGAGCGGGAAACGAGACTCGAACTCGCGACCCCAACCTTGGCAAGGTTGTGCTCTACCAACTGAGCTATTCCCGCTTAAAACTTTTAACTTGTGCATGGGGCCGCGCTGCGACCCTCAATCAACTTCAGCAAGCTTGAGCCCTACCAACGGAGCTATTCCCGCTTTATCGAACCGCGCCGCGGCCGATGGATGCGCATTATAGGCAGGCGGGCGGACAATACAAGCCATTTTTCTTTTATTCAACCTATTTGCTTTATTTTTCAGCGAGTTGAACACTTTTTGTCAGCCATACCTTTGGCGACAGGCGCCAACCCCGGCTAAGCTTGCTGGCATTCCCTTTCACGGAGGCCGCCCATGCCCCTGCTGTTGCTTGTACTGCTCTGGAACCCCGTCACCCTTGCCGATACCCCGGTACCGGAAGCAGCCGCCGGCTGGAGGAGCAATCCCCTGGTGACGGCAGACGAGGCCATGGTGGTCACCGCCAACCCCTATGCCAGCCATGCTGCACGGCAGCTGTTGCGCCAGGGCGGCACCGCGGTGGATGCCATGATAGCGGCGCAGGCGGTACTGGCCCTGGTCGAGCCGCAGTCGTCCGGGCTCGGCGGTGGCGCCTTCCTGGTGTACTGGCAACAGGATGAGGGGAGATTGACCACCCTGGATGGGCGAGAAACCGCGCCCTTTGCCGCACCACCGGATCTGTTCCTCGATGAGCGGGGCCAGCCACTCGCCTTTATGGACGCCGTGGTCGGCGGCCGTTCGGTGGCGACCCCCGGCACCCCGATGCTGCTGTGGCAGGCCCATCAGCGCTTTGGCCGCCTGCCCTGGCGGGAGCTGTTCGCTCCAGCCATCACGCTGGCCCTCAACGGATTCACCGTGTCGCCGCGCCTGGCCCGGCTGGTGGCGGAAGAGCGGGAGTCGCTATCGAGGGATCCTCAGAGCCGGGCCTATTTTTTCGATGACGCCGGCCGGCCGTTACAGGCCGGTAGCACCAGGGCCAACCCGCTGTTGGCGGCCGTCCTGACCCGCCTCAGTCTCGAAGGACCGTCGGCGTTTTATCAGGGTGAGATTGCCGCCGCCATGGTCGACAAGGTGCAACATGCCAACCCGCCGGGCTATCTCGGCCTCGAGGATTTGAACGACTACCGAGTCAAGGAAAGGCCGGCGCTGTGCGCCCCATACCGGCAGTATCAGGTCTGCGGCATGGGCCCCCCCAGCTCGGGTGCGCTCGCCCTGGGGCAGATCCTGGGTATGCTGTCTCATGTTGAGCTGGCACAGCTGGGACCCAACTCGCCACAAAGCTGGCGCTGGATTGCCGACGCCTCACGCCTGGCCTTTGCCGATCGAAACCGTTATATCGCCGACAGCGATTTTGTGCCGGTGCCGGTCACAGGGTTGCTTGAGCCGGCATACCTGGCCGGGAGAGCCCGGCTGATTGCCGAGCGCTCCCATGCCTTGCAGCAGGTTTTACCCGGCTTGCCGGCCCCTTCGCTCGGCCACTTCGCCTCGGACGATTCACTCGAGCTTGCCGCCACCACTCATATCAGTATCGTCGACCAGGAGGGCAACGCCCTGGCAATGACTTCCACCATCGAGCACGGATTCGGCTCCCGGCTGATGGTGCAGGGCTTTCTGCTCAACAACGAGCTGACCGACTTTGCCTTCAGCCCCGAACATCAGGGCGCACCGGTAGCTAACCGGCTGGAGCCGGGCAAGCGCCCCCGCTCCTCCATGGCCCCGACCATAGTACTCTATCGGGACAAGCCCCTGCTGGTAATAGGCTCACCAGGGGGGAGCAGCAGCATCGGCTATGTCCTGCACGCTCTGGTCAATGTGCTCGACTGGGGCATGGACATGCAGGAAGCGCTGCACCAACCGCATCTTCTGCATCGGGGCAATGTACTGGAACTGGAGCCGGGAGGGCGCAACCAGGCGTTGCAGGCGGAGTTGGAGCAACAGGGCTTCGAGACTCGTCTGACCGAACTCCATTCCGGCCTGCATGGCATCATGTTGCACCAAGGGAGGGTGAGCGCCAGTGCCGACCCCAGGCGGGAGGGGATCGCCCTGGCCGCCGACTGACAGCCTTGCAACAAATGTTAAATATCAGTTACACAAACAGATGCCGGCGTGTGAATTATGCGCTCAGTCACGTATATTGACGCCCTGGACCGGACCCTGCTCAAGTTTGAATGGCCGGGGTCGATAAGCAATAACCAAATAACAGAAACTAAAAATCAGATGAGCAGAAGAAACCAGAACGTTATTGATGAGGAAGTCACCTACAACGACCAGGAACAGCTGGTTTCCACTACCGATCTGCGCGGCGTCATTACCTATGCCAACGAGGTCTTCTGTCGTGTTGCCGGCTACCAGGCCGAAGAGCTGGTCGGTAAAAACCACAATATCGTGCGTCACCCGGAAATGCCCAAGGCGGCGTTTCAGGACCTTTGGGATCGTGTCAAAGCCGGCCAAGCCTGGCGGGGGGCCGTCAAGAATCGCTGCAAAGACGGCCGTTATTACTGGGTAGATGCCTATGTCACTCCCATCTATCAGCAGGGCAAGATAGTGGGATACCAGTCGGTTCGCACCCGGCTCGATGACCGGACCCGTGACCGGGCCAGCAAAGCCTATCGCCAGTTGCTGAAACAGGAGCAGGGCAAGGCCGGCGCATTTTCCGTGCTGAAACTGGCCATGCCCTGGCTATCGATGACCGGTTTGCTGGCGCTGCTGGCCGGGGCCTTTTTCAACGGCGGCGCCGGACAGTTGCTGTGGAGCCTGTTGCCGGTCGCTTGGCTCGCCGTCTGTTATCGCAAACCGCTGTTCGGAACCCGACACTATTTCCGTAGCCTGGGCAAGGACTACGACAGTATTTCACGGCTGGTGTATTCCGGTGATGAACCTCATTCCATCGCCGATTATCACCTTAAAATGTGGCAGGCCCGCACCCGGACCATACTGGGCCGGGTCGATGATGCCACCGGTTCACTCAAGTCCCTGGCCGGCTCGCTGATGCAGGCCATGATCGGGGCCCGGGCCGATCTGAGCCGGCAAGACAGCGATACCCACCAGATCGCCGCCGCCATCGACGAAATGTCGGCCACCACCACCGAGATCACCCAGAATACCCAGCGGGCCGCCACCAACGCGGCAGAAGCCCAGCATCAGTGCCAGCTGACCCAAAGCCAGTTGGAGCAGACCAAGCAGAAGATCATCGCGCTGGCACGAGAAGCCGAACACGCCGCCGAAGCCACTTTTGCCCTCACCCAGGAGTCGGATCGCATCGGTACCCTGATGAGCGAGATCCAGGGGATTGCCGATCAGACCAACCTGCTGGCCTTGAATGCCGCCATCGAGGCCGCCCGCGCCGGTGAGCATGGCCGGGGCTTTGCGGTGGTCGCGGAGGAAGTCCGTGCCCTGTCGACCCGCACTCACGGCGCCACCGAACAGATCCAGACCAGCATCAATCAGATCCAGCAGACCCTCGCAAAATGGCGAACCATGATGGACGCCAACCTGGAGCACAGCCAGGAATGTGTGGACGCGGCCGAAGCCGGCAGCACCAGCTTGGGCCGGGTGGTCGGCGAAATCGATGATATCGTGGGGATCACGGTACAGATTTCGGCCGCCGCCGAACAGCAGCAGTTGGTGGCCGAAGACATCAGCCGTAATGTACATCAGATTTCCGAAGCCTCGTCCGCCAATCTGGACAAGATTGCCCATGTGGAGGCTTCGAGCAAACAGTTGCTGGAGCGCTCCCAGGGGCTCAATGACATGACCCGCACCTTTTCCTGAACCCATGTCGCCCCACGATCGTGCCGTACTGACCCTGCTTGCCCTAGTTCCGAGGGGAAAAGTGGTCAGTTACGGTCAGTTGGCGGACCTGGCCGGGCTGCCGGGCCGGGCACGGCTGGTGGGCCGTATCCTGAAAACCCAGGATACGGCAGCCCTGCCCTGGCACCGGGTGGTGGCGGCCTCGGGCCGGATCAGCCTGCCCAGAGACAGCGAGGGCTGGCACGAGCAACGGCAACGGTTGCAACAGGAAGGAGTCTTACTGAAAGGAGACCGGGTATCGATGAGGCAGCATCAGTGGCAACCGGATCTGGCTGCCATGCTGATGTTGATGGAACGCTGACGCCGGCGCGGCTCAGTCGGTCTCTTCCAGTAACTCGCTGATATGCACCTGGAAGGGGATGGTCTCATCCTCTCGTTGCAACAGCACCAGCTGGTTATTGACATCGACTTCCAGCACATAACCCGAGCCGTCTGCGGTATGGCAAATCATGCCCGGTCTTATTTCATGAATGTCCATATTCACTCCCCATAAACAGGCCCGGCCTGTGGTCGTTTAACGTCCCTGTTTCATTGCGCTGTACTCGTGCTGTGATTCTGAATACTGACCGGACATAGCTGCCCGGTCACGTCATGCGGCTTGGCTGTTGTTATTTTCCCTTCTGGTTTTGCCGCCACTTACCATCAGTATAATGAGCGGTCCAGCCGGTGGCTTTTTTATTGACCTCGGTCATCACATATTGTTCCTTGTTTTTACGGCTGAAGCGCACCACGGCCTTGTTGCCGTCTGGATCCTCGGTCGGCGCCTCGGTCAGATACAGGAACTTGGCCGGCAGCCGCTCCTTGAAGCGCACCAGTTCCTCCACCAACGGGGCCCGGGTTTCTCGGGACTTGGGAAAATTGCTGGCAGCCAGGAACACCCCGGCGGCACCATCACGCAACACGAAATAGGCATCGGACTGGCTGCACGGCAGCTCGGGCAGGTGCACCGGATCTTCCTTCGGCGGTGCCACTTCACCACTTTTCAGGATTTTTCGGGTGTTGCCGCAAGCGTCGTTGGTACAGGCCATGTATTTGCCAAACCGGCCATTCTTCAGCTGCATCTCGGCACCGCAGCGATCGCAGTCGATCACCGGGCCTTCATAGCCTTTGAGCTTGAACTGGCCTTCTTCCAGTTCATAGCCGTCACAATCCGGGTTCTGGCCGCACACGTGCAGCTTGCGCTTGTCGTCGATAAGGTAGGCATCCATGGCGGTGCCGCATTTGGCACAACGGTGCTTGGCGCGCAGGGCGTCGGTTTCCGCTTCGTCATCGTTGGCCAGTACAAAGTCATCACCCGGGATCAGGTTGATGGTCTGCTTGCAGCGCTCCTTGGGCGGCAGCGCATAGCCGGAACAGCCGAGGAAAACCCCGGTGGTGGCGGTACGAATACCCATCTTGCGGCCGCAGGCCGGACAATCGATATCGGTCAGCACCATCTGGTTGGCACGCATGCCGCCTTCTTCCGAGGGCCGTTCGGCCTTTTCCAGCTCTTCGCTGAACTCGGCATAGAAGGCATCCAGCACCTGGGTCCAGTTCAGGCTGCCGCCGGCAATTTCATCCAGCTTGCTTTCCATCTGGGCGGTGAAATCGTAATTCATCAGCTCGGCGAAACTTTCCTGCAACCGGTCGGCGACAATTTCGCCCATTTTCTCCGCAAAGAAACGCCGGCTCTCCACCTTGACGTAACCCCGGTCCTGAATGGTGGAGATGATGGACGCGTAGGTAGACGGCCGGCCGATGCCGCGTTTTTCCAGCTCCCGTACCAGCGCCGCTTCGGTGAAGCGGGCTGGCGGCTTGGTGAAGTGCTGTTTGGGCTCAAGCTGGTCGAGATTGAGCACTTCGCCTGCCTGTACCGCCGGCAGTTCGGTGTCTTCGCCCTTGCGGCTCTGGGGCGCCAGCGCCTTGGTCCAGCCGGCGAAGCGCAGGATACGGCCCCGCGCCTTGAGTTCATAATCGCCGGCCTGCACCGTGATGGTACTGCTGTCGTACTGGGCCGGGACCATCTGGCAGGCCACAAACTGGCGCCAGATAAGGTCATAGAGCCGCTTGGCATCGGCTTCCATGCCGTCGAGCCGGTCCGCCGCCAGAGCCACGTCCGAGGGCCGGATCGCCTCGTGGGCCTCCTGGGCGTTGGCCTTGGCACCGTAAACATTGGGGGTCTCGGGCAGATAAGACTGGCCGTACTGCTCCTGGATAAAGTCGCGGACTCCGTTTACCGCCTCCTGACTCAGGTTGGTGGAGTCGGTCCGCATATAGGTGATATAGCCCGCTTCGTAGAGCCGCTGGGCCAGCATCATGGTGCGCTTGACCCCGAAGCTCAGCCGAGTACTGGCCGCCTGCTGCAGGGTGGAGGTAATGAAGGGCGCCGGCGGCTTACTCTGGGTCGGTTTGTCTTCCCGCGACACCACTTCGAAACGGCTGGCTCGGAGCGCCGCCACCGCCGCCATGGCCTGCCCTTCGTTGACCGGCCGGAACTCCTTGCCCCGGTATTTGGCCACCATCATGACCAGCGCCAACTGTTGCTCGTTGCTCAAGGCGGCCTGGATATCCCAATACTCTTCCGGCACGAACGCCTTGATTTCACGTTCTTTTTCCACGATGAGCCGCACCGCCACCGACTGCACCCGGCCAGCGGACAGGCCCCGGGCCACTTTTTTCCACAGCAGCGGCGACACCATGTAACCCACGACCCGATCCAGGAAGCGGCGGGCCTGCTGGGCGTTGACTCGATTCTGGTTGAGATCGGCCGGATGGCTGAACGCCTCCTGAATGGCGGTCTTGGTGATTTCGTTGAACACCACCCGCTTGAAACGGCCGTCATCACCGCCGATCAACTCCTTAAGATGCCAGGCGATGGCCTCCCCTTCCCTGTCCAAATCCGTTGCCAGGTAGACAGTATCGGCCTTTTCGGCGAGGCTTTGCAGCTCGGACACCACTTTTTCCTTGCCGGGCAACACCTGGTAATCCGCCTTCCAGCCCTGCTCCGGATCCACCCCCATACGCGCAATCAGCGCCTGGTGTTCTTTCTGCTGCTTGAGCCGGGCTTTCTCTTCCGGACTCAACTGCTTGGTGTCGGCCTTGCGGCCACCGGCTTTTTTCGCGGTAGAGGAGCCGGCGGTAGGCAGGTCACGCACATGGCCGACACTGGATTTGACGATAAAGTCCTTACCCAGATATTTGTTGATGGTCTTTGCCTTGGCGGGCGATTCGACGATAACCAGCGATTTGCTCATAAAGCGCGTATAGATCCTTAAAGTCTGGCCCCGTTCGGGGAGTCCGGCGGCAAGGTGATGACGGCTGTATAAGTGAAAAAGCCGTAAAAAGCAAACTTGCCGGGCCTGGGCCGGAAAAAAGTTCGGTGAATTTATATTTATTTATTAACACCTTCATGCCTGCCGGAATCAACTGCTTTTTTTAGCCCGCTGCCTGTTCGACCGCTTTTTATGCATTGTTATTATTTCGGTGAAATCTGTTGTTAAAAACGGGTTACATCTTCCAAATAAATCCACATATAATAGCAACCCACAGGATTTTCTTGGCCCTTTTCACCATTTAAAAGGACAATATAATGGTACAGTTTGAAGCTAATTTTGACGGTCTGGTCGGCCCCACTCACAACTACGCCGGCCTGTCTTACGGCAATGTGGCCTCTCAAAGCAACGCCCAGGATGCTTCCAGCCCCAAAGAGGCGGCCAAGCAAGGCCTGAAGAAAATGAAGGCGCTGACCGATCTGGGCCTGGTTCAGGGAGTACTGGCTCCCCAGGAACGCCCCGATATCCATACCCTGCGCCGGCTGGGCTTTACCGGCAGAGATGCTCAGATACTGGAAAAGGCGTTTCGCGAAGATCCGGTCCTGCTGGCCGCCTGCTGCTCCGCCTCCAGCATGTGGACCGCCAACGCCGCCACCGTGTCCCCCAGTGCCGACACCGCGGACGGCCGTATCCACTTCACTCCCGCCAACCTGACCAACAAGTTTCACCGCTCCATCGAACATGAAGTAACCGGACGCATCCTGGGCCGGGTGTTTGCCGACGAACGCCACTTCAGCCACCACCAGGCGCTGCCTACCAACGACTACTTCGGTGACGAAGGCGCCGCCAACCACACCCGGCTTTGTGCCGACTACGGCCAGGCCGGGGTGGAACTGTTCGTCTACGGCCGCAGTGCCTTCGAGCTGGGCGCCCCGGCACCGCGCCGCTACCCGGCGCGGCAGACCCTGGAAGCCTCCCGCGCCGTCGCCCGGCTGCACGAACTGGATAACGATACCGCCATCTTTATTCAGCAAAACCCGGAAGTGATCGATCAGGGCGTATTCCACAACGACGTCATCGCCGTCGGCAACCAGAACGTGCTGTTCTATCATCAGGAAGCCTTCCTCAACACCGCCGCGGCGCTGGAGGAAATCCGCCGCAAGCTGCCCGATACCGAGCTGCACTTCATCGAGGTGCCCACCCATGAGGTGCCGGTGCTGGACGCGGTGAAGAGCTACCTATTCAATACCCAGATAGTGACCCTCAAGCCGGGCCACATGGCGATTATCGCACCTTCCGAGTGTGCCGAAACGCCCAGCGTCAAGGCCTATCTGGATCGCTTGCTCACCCTGAACACCCCGATCCGGGAAGTGCATTTCATGGATGTGAAGCAGAGCATGCGCAACGGCGGCGGTCCGGCCTGCCTGCGGCTGCGGGTGGCGATGACCGCGGCAGAACAGGCCGCGACCAACCAGGCCTGCCTGATGAACGACACCCTGTTCGGTCGCCTCAACCAATGGGTGGACCAACACTATCGCGATACCCTGAGCCTGAACGACCTGCGCGATCCGGCCCTGCTGCAGGAGTCCCGCAGTGCGCTGGACGAACTGACCCAGATACTGCAGCTGGGCTCCGTCTATCCTTTCCAGCGGTAGTTAAAACGGGGACTGGGGTGAGCATAATCCCGAGTCCCGGGTCCCCGTTTTTAATCAACCAAAGGGGCGCTGGCCCGCCTCATAGAGTTTCATCAACGCCCGGCTCACGCCGACCTCCACCGCCTTGCCCAGCTTTTCCTTCAGGCTGAGCTTTGGCTTGTGACGCAAACGGATGATGCGTTTTTCCGTACTTTGCCCCAGCAGGTACTCGCTGCTGGTCATCAGTTCATCCACCAGGCCCAGTTCGCAGGCATCGATGGCCAGCCAGTGCTCGCCGGTAGCGACCTTGTCCAGGGCCAGCGCCGGCCGGTTCTGGGCGATAAAGTCCTTGAAGCGCTGGTGAATGACTTCCAGCTCTTCCCGGAACTTGGCACGACCGTGCTCGTCGTTTTCCCCGAACAGGGTCAGGGTCCGCTTGTACTCTCCCGCGGTATGCAGCTCGATGTCGATGTCTTTCTTTTTCAGAAACTTGTTGAAGTTCGGCAACTGCGCCACCACCCCAATGGAGCCGACGATGGCAAAGGGCGCGGCGATGATGCGCTCGGCCACACAAGCCATCATGTAACCACCGCTGGCCGCCACCTTGTCCACCGCCACCGTCAACGACAAACCATGGGCCTTGAGCCGGCCCAGCTCCGCCGCACCCAGGCCATAGCCATGCACCAGACCACCGCCGGACTCCAGACGCAACAGGACTTCATCGCCGGCTCGGGCCAGTTGCAGCAAGGCGGACACCTCCCGGCTAAGGCCACTGACCTCGCGCGCATCCATGCTGCCCTTGAACTCCAGCACATAGAGCCGGTTGCGCTGGTCTCCGGCTTTTTTGTTCGCCTTGTCGAGCTGTTTGAACTGCTGTTTCAATACCTTGCGTTCGGCGTCATTCGCTGCCGTGGCCAGTTGCAATCGTTGCTGCTGCCGGCGCAAGTCGGCGCTGAGATCCTCTACCTCCAGTTGGTCGCCACCTTGCTTCTGCCTGGCGGCCAGGCCGGCCACCAACGCCACCAACAGTCCGATAGCCAGAACCCAGGTCAGGCTCTTGGCGGCAAACAATCCGTACTCGTATAAAAACTCCAGCATGCCATCTCCTTAGGGCGTAGTTTGACACTTATTGTAAAAGCCGCATGCGGGAACACCAATCGCCTTTTTTGCTTTCAAACACTGGTATCCTCAGCCAGAGTCTGGTTTGATCTGGCCACGTTGAATTCCGCTTAGAGAAAGAGGCACATGCTCGACTATCATGCATCCCCCGAATTACTCAACGGCAAGGTGATCCTGATCACCGGTGCCGGTGACGGTATTGGTCGCCAGGCGGCCCTCTGCTACGGCGCCCACGGCGCCACCGTGATACTGCTGGGTAAAACCGTAAAGAAGCTGGAGGCGGTATACGACGAGCTGCTGGCCCAGGGCAGTCCCGAGCCGGCCATCATCCCTCTGGACCTGCAGGGCGCTACCAAGCAGCACTACCTGGATATGGCCGAAACCATCAAACAGCAGTTTGGTCGTCTCGACGGTGTGTTGTTCAACGCGGGTTTACTGGGTGTGCTGGGTCCCTTCGAAATGATCGGCGAGGATGAATGGGACAAGCTGATGCAGGTTAACGTCAAATCCCAGTTCCTGATGACCCAGGCGCTGCTGCCATTGCTCAAGCAAAGCGCTCCGGCATCGCTGATCTACACCAGCTCCGGCGTGGGCAAGCAGGGCCGGGCCTACTGGGGCAGCTACGCGATATCCAAGTTTGCCACCGAAGGCATGATGGAAGTGTTGGCCGACGAACTCGAGAATACCGGGGTGCGGGCCAACTGCATCAACCCGGGGGCGACCCGCACCGGCATGCGTGCCCGGGCCTACCCGGGCGAAGATCCGGCGACCCTGCGCACACCGGCGGACATCATGCCGCTGTACCTGTATCTGATGGGCTGCGACAGTCTGGACATTAATGGTCAGTCGCTCGATGCCCAGCCGGACAAGGCTCGTACCAGGGCGACGCAATAAACTGACAGCCCGGGCAACATCGGCTACAACTGATCTTGTTACTATCAATCAAAGGGCCGTACCTTGCCGGCCCTCGCTACAAGGATGTACAAAGCAGCCATGTTTCGTCCCAAAAGCACGGTAGAGCAATGGCGGATTTTTCAGGCAGTAGTCGACTGTGGTGGCTATGCCCAAGCCGCGGAGAAACTCAATAAGAGCCAATCGTCCCTCAATCATGCCGTGGCCAAGCTACAACAAGGGCTGGGCCTGTCC
This sequence comes from Zobellella sp. DQSA1, assembly GCF_041950555.1. Taxonomy (GTDB): domain Bacteria; phylum Pseudomonadota; class Gammaproteobacteria; order Enterobacterales; family Aeromonadaceae; genus Oceanimonas. Next base: position 1,657,042 of record NZ_CP169531.1, on the reverse strand, counting down.
CTGCTGGAAGTCAAAGGCCGCAAGGCCTTCCTGACACCGGAAGGCGAAGTGTTCCTGCGCCGTTCGCGCAAGTTGACCCAGGACATGGAAGACCTGGAGCAACTGGCCGACGTGCTGGCCAGCGGCTGGGAGCCGATACTGCGTATCGTGGTGGAAGCGTCCCTGCCCCGCCAACCGCTGTATCAGGCGCTGTCCGACTTCGCGCCGCGTTCACGCGGCTGCCGGATCCATCTGGTCGAGGCTCAGCCCGCCGGCTGCCGGGCCGTGGTGGCCAAGCAAGCCGCCGATCTGGTGTTTGCCTGTAGCGCTTTCCCGGGCGTCACCAGCCTGCCCCTGGCCACCACCACCTATGTCCCGGTCTGTGCCCCCACTCATGCACTGGCCCGATTTTCAGAGGTCACGCCCCACGAGCTCGAGCCCGAACTGGAACTGGTGCTGGCCGATGGCAGCGAGCAGGAGGAAGGCTGGGCGCGGGCAGAACAACGCTGGATCATCAACCACCTGCACGATACCCTGTCGCTGCTGCGCCGTGGCGTCGGCTTTGCCTGGCTGCCGCTGGACGTAGTGGCTCCTCTGGTCGACAATGGTTCACTGCAGCGACTGCCCATGGCCAACCAGGCGCTACGCAAGCGGTTTACCCACCTGGTCCTGCCCCGCGCCGCGCCGCCGGGCCCGGCGGCCAGCCTGTTGCTGACCCTGACCCGGCACCATTATGGCGATCATGAAAGCGCCGCCGCCATGCCGTGAGTCTTGCCAGCCTGCGATTGCTTCCTTATGCTGACGGCCCCACACCTGATAAGGAACCCCCATGTTTGATTTTGATCAGTGGATAGACCGACGCCCCACCCGCGCGCTGAAATGGCTGAAGTATGAAGGAACCGATATTCTGCCGATGTGGGTGGCCGATACCGAATTCAAGGCACCACCGGCGGTAATCGAAGCGCTGGCGGAGCGGGTGGAGCATGGCATCTTCGGCTATAGCCGTCCGAGCCCGCAACTGACCGAACTGATCATTCAACGCATGCAGGAGCGCTACAACTGGCGCATCGAAGCCGACTGGCTGGTGTATATGCCGGGCGTGGTACCGGCGCTGAACCTGGCCTGCCAGACCTTCAGCGAGCCCGGCAGTTCCATACTGACGCCCAAACCGATTTACTACCCCTTCCTGCATGCGCCCGGTTTCCATGGCCGCAAGGCCGCCCATGTCGGCATGGTAGAACAAGACGGCCGCTGGTTACTGGACCTGGACGAGCTCGAGCAGCAGGCCCAGCACAGCGAATTGTTGCTGTTCTGCAACCCACATAATCCGGGCGGGACCATCTATACCCGGGACGAGCTATTGGCCATCAACGACATCGCCAAACGGCACGATCTGGTGGTGTGCTCCGACGAGATCCACTGCGATCTGTTGCTTGATGAAGGCAAGACCCATATTCCTTATGCCGCCCTGGACGACGACGCCGCCAACCGCAGTATCATCCTGATGGCGCCGAGCAAGACCTTCAATATCGCCGGCCTGTGCTGCTCCTTCGCCATAGTGCCCAACCCCGAGCTGCGTACTCGCCTGGTGCGGGCCGCCCGCGGCATCATGGCCGACGTCAACCTGCTCGGTTTTGTCGCCGCCGAAGCCGCCTACCGGGATGGCGATGACTGGCTGCAGGCCCAGCTGGCCTATCTGCGCCGGAACCGGGACCTGCTGGTGGAGCGGCTCGGCCGGGTGTCGGGTGTCAAGGTACTGGCGCCGGAGGCGACCTACCTGGCCTGGATCGATATCGGTGCCCTGGAGCTGGAAGATCCCATCGGCTTTTTCGAACAGGCCGGTGTCGGGCTCTCTCCCGGCGGTCAGTTCGGCGGCAGCGATTTCGTTCGCCTCAACTTCGGCTGCCCCCACGCCATGCTGGACGAAGCCCTGCACCGAATGATCGCCGCCATCACCAGTCGCTGAGCAGGCTCGCGTTCCTTGTCCCTTGGGCCGGTCCGCAAGCGCCGGACTGGCCCCCCGCCATTAAAAAATTATCCACTTGAATCCGTTTTTGTGCGCCAATAGACGCTGTTCTCCCCCATAGCCACGATTTTTTTGCTATCTTTGAACAGCTTACGGGCCAATTATGACTTGGCCGACTGTTTACCCTAAGACAAGGAAAAGGAACTATGTCGATAAAAAAAACCATGGGTAGCGCCGCTGCCGTCGTTGGTTTCAGCCTGAGCGCCGGCCTGTCCGGCGCCGTGGCAGCCGAACAAACCTTTATTACCATTGGGACGGGCGGTGTCACCGGTGTCTATTATCCCACCGGCGGTGCCATCTGCCGGCTGGTCAACCAGGGCCGGGCCGAACACGGGGTGCGCTGTTCGGTGGAAAGCACCGGCGGTTCACCCTATAACCTCAACTCCCTGCGATCCGGCGAGCTGGAAGTGGGGATCGCCCAGTCGGATCTGGAGTACCAGGCCTACCACGGCGAAGGCTCCTTCGCCGATCAGGGCGAATTCGAGGACCTTCGTGCCGTCTTTGCCCTGCACGGCGAAGCCCTGACCATAGTGGCGCGCAAGGATGCCAACATTAACACCTTCGAGGATCTCAAGGGCAAGCGGGTCAATATCGGCAACCCCGGCTCCGGCCAGCGCGACACCATGGAAATCCTGCTCAAGGCCTACGGCTGGAGCCACAGTGATTTCCGCCTGGTGTCCGAGCTGCGCCCGGCTGAGCACGGCCAGGCCCTGTGCGACAACCGTATCGACGCCTTCGTCTATGTGGTGGGCCACCCCAACGGCTCCATCAAGGAAGCCACCACCGCCTGCGAGGCCAACCTGGTCAGCGTCAGCGGCGAGGTGGTCGACAAGCTGGTGGCCGATAATGCCTACTATCGCTATATCACCATTCCCGGCGGCGAATACACCGGCGCCGATGACGACGTTCAGACCTTCGGGGTCGGCGCCAACCTGGTCACCAGCGCCAAGGTGCCGGAGAACGTGGTCTATGAGTTGACCAAGGCGGTATTCGAAAACTTCGATCAGTTCATACGGCTGCATCCCGCTTTCGGCAACCTGCAGAAAGAGCAGATGGTGAAGGACGGCCTGACCGCGCCCCTGCACGATGGCGCCAGCAAATACTTCAAGGAAGCGGGTCTGGTGGAATAACGCCGCCCGTGCTCATCTGGCAGGGAGCCCCTCCCTGCCGTTAAGCCATGATGCCAGGGTGGCTACCCTGTACGGGGAGCCGCCTTTTTTCCCATTCGGGACCAAGTACCATGGCAGGTATCGGAGAAGCCGTTCATGTCCCAACCTCAAGATAAGACCCGGCAAGAACTCGAAGACATGCTGGCCGCCGATACCGGCGCCCGCCATCCGACGGGATTCGGTCACTGGGTTTTGCTGCTGGTGCCCTTCGCCTGGGCCCTGTTCCAGCTGTGGTATGTCTCGCCACTGCCGTTCATGCTGAACTTCGCCATTCTGAACGATACCGAAGCCAGGGCGATACACCTGGCCTTCGCCGTCTTCCTGGCCTTTACCGCCTACCCGGCACTGAAACGTTCTCCCCGGGATCGTATCCCGCTGCAGGACTGGCTGCTGGCACTGCTTGGTGCCTTTGCCGCCGCCTATCTATTCCTGTTTTACCGGGAGCTGTCGACGCGTCCCGGGTTGCCCACCACCCAGGATCTGGTGGTCGGTTGTGCCGGCATGCTGCTGCTGCTGGAAGCCACTCGTCGCGCCCTGGGACCACCACTGATGGTGGTGGCGGCGGTCTTCCTGTTCTATACCTTTGCCGGCCCCCATATGCCGGACGTCATCGCCCATCGCGGCGCCAGCCTGAACCGCATCATCACCCACCAGTGGCTGACCACCGAAGGGGTGTTCGGGGTGGCACTCGGGGTCTCGACCTCCTTTGTGTTTATGTTCGTACTGTTCGGCTCCCTGCTGGAGCGGGCCGGTGCCGGCAACTACTTCATCAAGGTCGCTTTCTCCCTGCTCGGCCATATGCGCGGCGGCCCGGCCAAGGCGGCGGTGGTGTCTTCCGGCCTGTCCGGGCTGGTGTCGGGCTCTTCCATCGCCAACGTGGTGACCACCGGCACCTTTACCATTCCCCTGATGAAACGGGTTGGCTTTCCCGCCAGCAAGGCCGGGGCAGTGGAGGTGGCCGCTTCCACTAACGGCCAGCTCACACCGCCTATCATGGGAGCCGCCGCTTTCCTCATGGTGGAATACGTCGGCATTTCCTACATCGAGGTGATCAAGGCCGCCATACTGCCGGCGCTGATTTCCTATGCCGCCCTGATCTATATCGTCCATCTGGAAGCGGTAAAGGCCGGAATGAAACCGCTGCAACAGCGCCGCAAGGCGACCCTGCTGCAACGGCTGTTTGGCTTCTTCACCGTGCTTATCGGCTTCATGCTGTTGTCGGCCATCGTCTACTACGGCATCGGCTGGACCAAGACCCTGTTCGGCGACGTCGCCAGTTGGGTACTGAGCGGACTGGCGCTGCTCGCCTACATCGGCCTGGTGGCGATGGCGGCCCGGCTGCCGGACCTGGCCATCGACGACCCGGAGCACCCCGATATCCATATGCCGGAGCCGGGCCCCACCTTCAAGGCCGGCATGTACTATCTGATGCCGATAGTGGTATTGGTCTGGTGCCTGACGGTCGAACGGCTCTCGCCGGGGCTGTCCGCCTTCTGGGCCACCCTGTTCATGATGGTGATAGTGCTGACACACAAGCCGCTCAAGGCGTTTTTCCGCCGGCAGCCGGCCTGGAACAAGCTGGGCCGGGAAGGGCTGGACGACCTCTTCCAAGGTATGGTCACCGGTTCGCGCAACATGATTGGCATCGGCGTGGCCACGGCCGCCGCCGGTATTGTGGTCGGCACCGTCACCCTCACCGGTATCGGCCTGGTGATGACCGAGTTTGTCGAATTTATTTCCGGCGGCAACCTGCTGCTGATGCTGATTTTCACCGCCATTATCAGCCTGCTGCTCGGCATGGGCCTGCCCACTACCGCCAACTACATTGTAGTGTCTACCCTGATGGCGCCGGTCATCGTCAACCTGGGCGCCCAGCACGGACTGATAGTGCCCCTGATTGCGGTACACCTGTTCGTGTTCTACTTCGGCATCCTGGCGGATGATACCCCACCGGTAGGCCTGGCCGCCTTTGCCGCCGCCGCCATCGCCAAGTCGGATCCGATCAAGACCGGCCTGCAGGGCTTCGCCTACGATATACGCACCGCCATACTGCCCTTCATGTTTATCTTCAACACCCAATTGCTGCTGCTGGGCATTGATAGCTGGTGGGGACTGCTGCTGACCATCCTCAGCGCGCTGACGGCCATGCTGCTGTTCGCCGCCGCCACCCAGGGCTTCTGGCTGGTCAGGAGCCGCTGGTGGGAGACCCTGGCACTGCTACTGGTGGCCTTTACCCTGTTTCGCCCCGGCTTTTTCTGGGATCGGATGTTTCCGCCCATGGCGGAATATGATGGCACCGAGTGGCGGGAGGTGGTAGCGGATCTAAGGCCCACCGAGTCCATCATCCTGCAGCTGGGCGGCACCAACCTGTTTGGCGAGCCGGTCAGCCGGACGGTCGAACTCGGCTTCGATGCCCGCCGTGCAGGCGCCGAGGAACGTCTGGCCAGCACAGGCATCGCGGCGATCCGGGAGGAAGGCAGCAAGGCCATCATCGAGCGGGTGGACTTCGGCAGCCAGGCCGAACGGCTGGGCGTGGATTTCGATCTGGAGATAGTGGCGCTGCAGCGCCCGGCACAACGCCCATCCAAGGAATGGATGTTCATCCCCGCGCTGGCCCTGGCCGGCCTGGTTGCCTGGCTGCAACGCAGAAGGCGAACCCTGAGCGGAGAGCCCTCACGCCAGCCTGCGGCCTAGCGAGGTACTTCCATCACAGGCCCACCGGGTACGACCACAGGGCATCCGGTCGGGCCCATGCCCGCGACGTCTGGACACACTAGCCCATCGATGTCTGGCGCGATGGTGCGGAAAAGCAAAAACGCCGCTGTAGCATGCTACAGCGGCGTTTTCAATGTGGCGGAGGAGGTGGGATTTGAACCCACGGTAGGCTATTAACCTACGCCGGTTTTCAAGACCGGTGCATTCAACCACTCTGCCACCCCTCCGGACAGCGCGCATCATACTGGCCCCCACGGCAGCTGTAAATAGCAGTGGATTCAATTGCTGTCTAAATCATCATTCTGGGTGTTTTTTGACGACTTCCGGGCCATACCGTGGCTGCCACTGAGAAAATACTGAGCCAGAAATTCCTCGTCCAGCGGCGATAAATCGAAATGACGGCTCGCTTCAGCGATCAGATGCTGATCCAGCTCAGGATGCTTCAACAGCCAGGCCAGTGCTTTACGTAAGGATTCATGTTCGTTCATAACCCCTCCCTGCTGTTAAGTGATATAAGGCTGCACGACAAGGTGGTCTTTTATTTTTTATACATTTTAAATACAATTTAACTCTCTGTACTCTCCGGCGGATACCATTCCTGTCGTTTTACGGCCACCGAGGTCTGCATGCATTTTAAACACCGACTGCGCGACGCCACCCTCGCCGGCCTGGCCGCCTTTGTTGCGGTGATCTGTTTGAGCTACCTGAAGAGCTGGGCCCATTTTATGGTGCTGAGCGCGCCACTCGGAGCCACTCTGGTCCTGCTGCTATTGCTGCCTTCGGCTCCCCTGTCCCGCCCCAAGCACGTGATCCTCGGACATCTGCTGACCACCAGCCTGGCTGTGCTCGGCCTCGAGTTTCTGCCGGATCCGATGCTGGGGCTGGCGACCTGCTTTGGCCTCGGCATTACCCTGATGGTACTGACCGACACCCTGCACCCCCCCGCAGGCGCCAACCCCATCCTGATTTATCTTTCCGGAGCCCATCTGCCGCCGATGGACTTCATCCTGCCCACCCTGGCCGGCACCCTGTTCATGGTGGCCTTTGCCAGCCTCTATCATAAAGCCTTTACCCACCGTCGCTATCCCTTTGCGCCCAAGACATCGTCCTCTGCGGGCAACGCCGCACCGGCCTCCCCCGGGCAGGCGACAAGCACGAAAAAATCTTCACAATAAACACTTTCACATGAAAACACTTATAAAATTGGGACTCCTTCACAACTCCTTTGACACCATATGAGCAAGATTGTTTAGCTCTTTACTTGATACAAAACCAGGAATATACCAGCCCCAAAAATAGAACAATATGGATACAGTAATGATGGGGAGTCGTGACGAAAAGACCACCTTGGCATTGCTGGCTGCCATGGCCGCTCCCCCCGTATTCGGGGCCGACTGGAACAACACCGAGCGGCATCATCAGTTGAGCAGCCTTGAGCAGAATCCCTACGGGCCAGCGCCGAGCAGAAACCGCCCCCATACCCATCCCCTGCAACATGCCAGCGGCTGGAAATACGGTAGGACGACGATCAGCGGTAACGGGACTGGTACGACAAAGCCTATTTCTGGCAGTCTGGTGCTTCCGAAATAAAAGAGAGCGCCGCGGCGCTCTTCTGTTTTATGCACAGCAACAACAGGAGTAGGCGGCAGCTTAGAAGTGCCATTCCAGCTGGAAGGTCGGCGCCGTGGTATTTACGCCGGGCTTGCCGTGGTTGCCGAACTTGTTACGCCAGTACTCGTAGCCGATACCGGCCCACAGGGTATTGCTCTTGTTAAACGCCAGTTGGCCCACGTCCACCATCAGGGAGCTGCGCGACAGTATTTCCGGCTTGGTACCGTTGTTGAAATAGTCTTCCCCTTTCTCGGTATTATAGTTGGCGAACCCCTGGAATTTCATCGGCACGGTGCCGGCCTGAAACGGCAGTCCCCAGGCCAGGCTCACCACATAGTAGGGATCGAAGCTGATATCGTTCCTGTTTCCCGGGGCGCCGCAACCGGGCAAGCCACAGTGGTTTTGCTCATAGGCATAGAGCAGACTCAAGTCCACAAAGCCTTTGGGCACATCGAATTTCAGGGTGGGTCCGGCTACCAGCATACGTTTGCGCGGAGCAAAAGCGGTATTTTTGGTGTTCAGATCGAAGCCGGCGGTCAGCGCCACTTCCTTGACCGGGCCGAAGCTCAGATCGGTATCGAATACCTTGCCCAGGTGCAGCTGGTGACGATAGGTCAGGTAGGCCTCGGTGGCGCCTTTATCGCTACCGTTCGCCTTGTCATTTCCGTCCGACTGCAGCAGGTCCACATTAAAAAAATTCTGACCATAGACATAGCCGCTGGCATGGGTCAGCTGCAACACATGCTTTTTGATATCGTTGGGGTTACTGGGCTCGGTGAACTGAGTGCCGTATCTGTAGCCGATATAGGTATCGGACCAAGTGGCGGCACTGAGCTGGGGCGCGGCGGATACCGCCAGTGCCACCGCTGAAACACTAAGAATACGCTTGCCGATCTGCTTCATATCCGTGATTCCCTCACATTCTTGAGTGTATGACTTCCTGATTTTCATGAATACAAAAATAATTAATAATGCGCCTTTAAGTGCAACTTAAAGCGCACAAATAATTACACAAACCAAAACTAAAAATCCACATATTGTTTACAATATTCAATAAAAAGACCGCAACAGTCTCCCGTTGCGGTCTTCTTTCCATTCAGGATCCGGAATGGCTTAACGCAGCAACTCCGCGTGCAGCTCGGCCTCCACCACCATCAAGGCGGCCCTATGCCGGTTGGCCACCTTGGCATTGGGGAAAACCACGGCTTCCTCCCGCTCGCGGGCAAACCAGCACTCTGTCCCATCCTCGGCCAGCAGGGTTCCGGCAGCAAAGGCGGTGAAATTGGCCACCTCATCGGCAAAGTTAAAATGGAAATCGTCACTCTGCTTGACGATTTCCTGGCATACCCGGAATACCCGGATCTTACTGGCATCAACAAGCTCCGCCTGCCAGTCGGGCTCGCCGATCAGTCGCTCCAGGTTGTGCTCCAGGGCAGAAAAGCGGCTGGCATCATTCTGGCCGAAGGGCATGACCTTGCCGAGTTCGACGGTAAACCCGTGGGCGCCGAAGCCACGGGCGCTGAAGTAGCTGAATGTGGTCGTTGGACCATGGGCCAGCAGGATGGTATCGACCCCCGAGGCACTCAGGAAGGATAGCTGCTGGCGACTATAGGGTTGACCATGAGTAAAGGGATAGATGGCGAACTTCTCGTACTTGGAAGGACGGATGGCGGTGTGCAGATCATAATGCAACCGCTCTACCCCCTCACGCGCGCCGAAGAATCGAGCGACATACTGCTCCAGCCTGGCGGCCCGAGTCCGCTCCCTGCCGTGCTTGTCACCCCGGGCATGAGCGCCGGAAAACAGCCGGTTCAGATTCTCCTCCAGTTCCCGCACCCCCAGGTTCATCGCGGCCGGGTTGCCGAAGATCAGCAGCAGCCGTTGCCGACAGGGCAGGCGTCCCTCCACCAGAGCCCGCAATAACCGTTCACACAGCTCGATGGGCGCGGTTTCATTGCCATGAATACCGCAGGAAAGCACGATATCTTTATTCCCCGGCGACACCGGTTCAATACACAACACGCCGGTATCCCATACCTGGACTTCGCTGCCGTCGGGCAGTCGCTCACTGAAGGGAGCGAGCTCCCAGGGATGCTCCCTGCTGAGGGTCAAAAAATCACCGAGCCGGCTTCCGTTCACATTTACCTCCAGTAACACCAATAAAAACAAGATATCGCATGGCGATAAAACATGATTTCAGCATCAAAGTCTAGTAAAGCCGGAGACGGGGGCTCCGTTCCCCGAGACGATATGGCACCTGCAATGAAGATATAAGCTGCTGTCATGAACATTTATGCTGACACCCGCCAGAGCAGCGTTTAGTTATGCATACCCCCGCCGGAACAGCGCAATCAAAAAAAGCTTGCGGCACATCGGTGGCGCCGGGGCAACACGAATGAGAGAAAGAGAGATGACCGCAAAGGGTCCGCTGACGCAAAACAAGGCCACCCCAGCCAATGGCCGGGGTGGCCCAGCAAACAACCGGTCTTACACGCCGGCCTTGGCGAAAGTTGCACTCACCAACTGCCGTGCTTCGACAATCAGCTGCTCCAGGTGGGCCTGGTCCCGAAAGCTTTCGGCATAAATCTTATAGACCTGTTCGGTACCGCTGGGGCGGGCGGCAAACCAACCCTGTTCGGTCACCACCTTGAGGCCACCGATATCGGCTCCGTTCCCCGGTGCCTTGGTCAGGATGGCGACAATGGGATCTCCCGCCAAGGTTTCGGCCTCGACATCGCTGCGGTCGAGCCTCGACAGCACCTGCTTTTGTGCCAGGCTGGCAGGGGCATCCAGCCGACGATAGACGGGCCAGCCCAGTTCGGTCGCCAACTGCTCGTAGTACTGGTGCGGGGTGAGACCGGTGACCGCCAGTATTTCCGCCGCCAGCAACGAGGGAATAAAGCCGTCCTTGTCCGTACTCCACACCTCACCGTTCATGCGCAGGAAGGAAGCGCCGGCACTTTCTTCACCGACAAAGCCCAACTTGCCATCGTTCAGATCCTGCACATACCACTTGAAGCCGACCGGAACTTCCAGCAGCGGCCGCCCCAGGTGTGCTGCCACCCGATCGATCATGGAAGAAGACACCAGGGTCTTGCCGATCGCCAGTGTAGCCGGCCACTGGGGTCTGTGGGTGAAGAGATAGTGAATACAGACCGCCAGGTAGTGGTTGGGATTCATCAACCCGTCACGGTCCACTATACCGTGGCGATCATAGTCGGGGTCGTTACCGCAGGCGATATCGAAATCATCCTTCATCGCCAGCAGGTTGGCCATGCAGTAGGGACTGGAACAATCCATGCGGATCTGGCCGTCATGATCCAGGGTCATAAAGGAAAAGGTCGGATCCTGGCTCGGGTTGACCACGGTGATATCCAGACCGTAATGCTCGGCGATATACGGCCAGTAAGCCAGCCCCGCTCCGCCCAGGGGATCGATACCGATGCGGATGCCCGCCTTGCGGATGGCGGCCATGTCCACGACGTCACCCAGTTCCGCGACATAGGCTTCGACATAGTCGTAGGACACGGCACGCTCGAGCGCTTCGGCAAAGGGCACGGAAACGATACCGGCACCGCCGGCGGCGATCAGCGCATTGGCTCTGTCCTGGATCCAGCGAGTGGCCTCCGCCGATGCCGGTCCGCCGTCCGGCCCGTTGTATTTAATCCCGCCATCCCGGGGCGGATTATGGGAGGGAGTGATCACGATGCCATCAGCCTGAGCGTCCGCATGGTCGCGGTTGTGGTTGAGGATAGCGTGCGACACCACCGGAGTCGGCGTATAACCCCGCCCCTGCTGCACCCTCACCTCCAGGCCGTTGGCCACCAGCACTTCCAGGGCCGAGCCCCAGGCGGCTTCCGACAGGGCATGGGTATCCATGGCCAGAAACAGCGGGCCGCCCAATCCCTGGCCTTTGCGGTACTCCGACACCGCCTGGCAGATGGCCCTGATATGCAGCTCGTTGAAGCTGCCATCCAGGGCGCAGCCCCGGTGTCCCGAGGTGCCGAAAGCCACCCGCTGCTCCGCCCGGCCCGGATCCGGCTGCCGTTGGTAATAGGCGGCCATCAGCCGCGGAATATTGATGAGATCATCGGCACCGGCCGGCGCTCCGGCTCTGGGATGCATGGTCATAGGCTTAGTCCTTCAGTGTGTTAAATACTTTGGCACACCCGCTCGATCAGTCCGTGAGGGTAGCCCATGGCCGCCATCAGTTGCGCGACGATGTTGCGCTTGCGGCCAGTATTGGTATTGGTGATCACCCAGTAGGGGCTGCCGTCGATGGCTTTGGGTTTGGTGGTATTACCAGCGGCCAGCAGCGCTGCCTCGGAGTCGGCGAAATAGATGCGCTTGCGCCCCTTGATATCGCAGGCCTGGGCAAAAGAGGCGGGGTTTTCCCGATAGAGCACCGACAGTATATGCATGAAACGGTCGATGGCCGACTCGTCTGCAGCCAGCTCATTGCCGCCAAGCATTTGTGCGATCCCCTTGCCCGCCACGACCACTGGCGCCGGTTCGGCAACGGCACTCGCGGCGGGTTGCAACTTCAGCAGTCGTCGTAGTATATCCGAGGCGCTTTCGCCAATATGGCGGGTGTTGCTGGCGATATAACGGTAAAGATCTTCATCTACCTCTATGGTTTTCATCATGTTTTTTGGCATGTCCGCTCCCAATCACTGGGCATGATTATACATGGAGCAGGCCATGGGCCCAAGCGGGTTGCGCCGCCGGCAAGAGCGGGCAACAATATTGCCCTCGGGTTACCTCAGGGAAATAACATGCAACTGAATTTTCGCCGTCAAGGGCAAGGCCGGCCGGTGATGCTGATCCACGGCCTGTTCGGCAGTCTGGATAATTTGAATGGGCTCGCCAAGGCGCTGGCCGAGCAGTTTGACGTGATCGCCGTGGACGTCCGCAATCATGGCCTGTCACCTCGCGATGAACAGATGGGCTATGCCGCCATGGCCGGAGATATTCTGGCACTTGCCGAACAGCTTGAACTGGAGCGCCCCGCCTTGGTGGGACACTCCATGGGCGGCAAGATTGCCATGATGGCGGCGGCTCTGGCACCGACCGACGTCCACGCCCTGGTGGTGGCCGATATTGCCCCGGTCGCTTACACCCAGGCCCGCCATGACGCGGTGTTCCGGGGACTGCAGGCCGTCGCTGAAGCCGGGTGCCAAAATCGGAAAGAAGCCGACGCCGTGCTCGCCCAGCATGTGGCCCTGGCCGGAGTGCGTCAGTTTCTGCTGAAATCGTTCCTGACCGACGGCGATTCTCCCTGGCGATTTAACGTCCCCGTGCTGCTCGCTCATTATCAGGCCATCATGGGCTGGCCCGGCATCCCGCAGCCTTATGAGGGCCCGACCCTGTTTATCAAGGGCAGCGAGTCCGATTATTTGTTGCCCGAGCACCAACCGCTGGTTAGGCAGCAATTCCCGCGGGCCAAGGCGCGGGTCATCCAGGATACCGGGCATTGGTTGCATGCAGAGAAACCGCAGATGTTCAACCGCTTGGTCCGGGATTTCCTCACAGAGGCCGGTTAACAGGCTCAAATCCTTTATGGTATAGTTGCGCTCAATTTCAACGGTCAGGCAACATGATGTCATTGGAACAAATCGAGCTGCTGGAAAGCATGGGCCTCAAGCTGTTTTTTGTGGCCATCTTTCTTCTGATCGGGCTGGCGATTCAGGATGTACTCAAACGGGGGAATGTGCCCAAATTTGGTCGTTACATTGTCTGGCTGGTATTGTTTCTGGGCTGCGCCGGCTTTATTGCCAAGGGAGTTATCGAAGCCGCCTGGGAAGGAGGCGGGCTCGGTTAACCCATGGCCAAGCAAGATGCAGACAGAACCACGCTGGACTTGTTTGCCGATGAACGTCGGCCCGGCAGGCCAAAAACCAATCCCCTGCCCCGGCAAGCCCAGCTCAAGCTCAACAAGCGTAATCAGCTGAAACGCGATCGCGAACGCGGACTAAGGCGCATCGAGCTTAAGGTGGATGAACAACTGTTCAGTAAACTGAATATCCTGGCCAACGAGCGCCGGCTCAGCCGTGCTGAGCTCATCCATGCGCTGTTATTGCAGCAATTAGGACAACAGGGTTCCGATTAGGCCCAGGATTTTGATACACCCCTTTTCAACAGGTACGGCATTATTATGGCAAGTGTAGGTCTGTTTTTTGGAAGTGATACCGGCAATACCGAGGCCGTGGCCAAGATGATCCAGAAGGAGCTGGGCAAGCATCTTATCGAGGTTCACGACATCGCCAAGAGCACCAAGGAGGACATCGCCGGTTTCGATTTGCTGCTCCTGGGGATCCCGACCTGGTACTATGGCGAATCCCAGGCCGACTGGGATGATTTTTTCCCCGAGCTGGAGCAAATCGACTTCAACGACAAGCTGGTAGCCATTTTCGGCTGCGGTGACCAGGAAGACTATGCCGAGTATTTCCTGGATGCCATGGGTACGCTGCGCGATATCATCGAGCCCAAGGGCGCCATTATCATCGGCCACTGGCCGACCGAAGGCTATGACTTCGAGGCCTCCCGAGCCCTGGTGGACGACGGCCACTTTATCGGCCTGGGCATAGATGAAGACAGGCAGCCCGAACTGACCCAGGACAGGGTCAAAGCCTGGTGCAAACAGCTTTACGAAGAAATGTGTCTGAAAGAGCTGGAATCTTAAGTCGATCCTTCGGGTCTAATTAGGGATGCGGACAGCGCGTCCCTTTTTTGTTTGCCTGCGATCGCTTACGATAGCGGGGAACAATCCAAACCGGATGCAAGAGAAAAAAGATGAAGATGTTACGCGTTTTATTGTTGATGCTGCTGTTGCCGGCCTCACTGGCCCAGGCCAACATCAACCCCTTCCCCCTGCCGGAAGACAAGGGGCAGCCGGTCGGTCAGATACTGATCCATACCGCCCAGGAGGGTGACAACCTGGCGGCCCTGGCCCGCTACTACGGCGTCAGCCCCATACTGATGATGGCGGCCAACCCGGACCAGGATCTGCTGCTGCTGCAACCGGGCCAGCGGATCGTCGTCCCCCACCAGTTGCTGCTGCCCAAAGCCGAAACCCAAGGCATCGTCATCAACCTGGCGGAGCTGCGCCTCTACTACTACCCGGAACAGGGCAACGAAGTCTACGTGTTCCCCATCGGCATCGGCCGGGTCGGGCGGGCCACGCCGGAGATGATCACCCGCATCTCCGAAATGCGTAAAGACCCGACCTGGACGCCCACCGCCAATACCCGTCGCGAATACGCCGCCAAGGGCATCTCCCTGCCGGCCGTGGTGCCGGCGGGACCGGACAACCCACTGGGTGACTATGCCATGCGCCTGGCCTATGGTAGCGGCGAGTACCTGATCCACGGTACCAATGACCCCCTGGATGTGGGCCTGCGCTCCAGTGCCGGCTGCATCCGCATGTATCCCGAGCATGTGGAATGGCTTTTCGCCCAGGTCGGCAACGGCACCCGGGTACAGATCGTCAACCAGGCACTGAAGGTCAGTACCGACCAATACGGTCAGACCTTTGTCGAGGCCCACGAGCCCCTGACCCCAGAAGGGCTTGCCGATACCCGTCCGCTGGACATGTCCGCACTAATACCGCTGCTGGAGCAGGGTGCCGACCGTGGTTTTATCGAACAGGTAATTAGCCATCAGCAGGGTGTGCCCCAACTGGTAGGCCAGCTGTACTGAGCCGAGTACAGCAGTGCCGGCCGCCGGCCGGCACTGCGACTCGCCCCGCCACATGCCACATCACGTCAATACGAGTCAGGCCAGCCTGCCACTCGGCTTCAATGCCGTTGGGTTGGGACTTCAAATCCGCATCTCTATCACCTGCCGCTCGAGCTGGCCGAACCGATTACAGGGATTCCTGCGGACTGTCATGGGGAAAGACTGGCACCTGGAGATTGCGACCAGTAGCCACTTCGAATGAATGCTGCCTGCGGCACGCTAGAATAAAAAAAGCCTGGCCGAAGCCAGGCTTTTTTTTCCGTACACCACTATTACTTGGTGTAGCGGCCCATCTGGTCCAGACGAGAGTTGGCGCGGTCGGCAGAAGCGCGGGCTTCGGCAACGTCGGCAGCCAGACGATCGATCTTGGCAGAGTTCATTTGCTGACCTTGCTGAACGGCTTGCACGTCCTGGGCCAGGCTGTCCAGTTTGCTTTCCAGAGCGGTAGTAGAGCTACAGCCAGCCAGCAACAGAGCACTAACAACACCACCTACTAACATCATTTTATTACGCATTACCTGCTCCTTATTTTATGGGAGTCAAAAAGACCACATTAGGCGCCATAAGTATGGACGAAGTTCCCTGCTTATCGCAAATTATTTTATAGACCATGACATTAGGAATTTTTGCTTAACGTCATGATTTAACGTTTGTTTGCTTATTTTTTGCGCACATAGAGAGTACGCTCCACCTCGGCAATCAATTCACCCTGCTCATCCAGGATATTGATGCGGAAATGAGGAAAATATTTAGCGCCATTATCGGTCGCATCACGAATCTCATCCAGCCGTTCCCGGCTCAAATGAATATCAGCGTAGACCCGTCCGCGGCCGGGCTTGAGGAAGGTTATCCTGGCCTCTCGATCCCATATATAATATCCCGGTCCCAGCACCGCCATCAGCATCATAGAATAGACCGGATCCGTCATCGAAAACAGGCTCCCACCATATTGGGTACGGTTTGCGTTTTTGTTCCACCAACGCAGCACCAGCCCTACCCGGCAGTAGCTATAGTCACCGCTGAGCTGCTCAATGCGGATACCGGCTCCCCAGAAAGGGGGCCAGCCGTTCAACAAGCGGCGGAGCAGCCAGGGGCGAGAAAATATCAGCTTCATCCATCTCATCCGACCAGTAAGAAGTAAAGCCGATACTAGCAAAAAGGTTGCGTAATTGTCAGCCTCCTGGAACAGAACATGACATTCCGCCCGCAAGCCAGATTGAGGTTGCCATTACGGTCAGGAACAAGCACAATAAAAGCAATACCCAAACGAAATGCGAACCTTTATTTTTATGGCTGACAACAATCAAGCACTGAAAAAAGCAGGGCTCAAGGTGACGCTACCGCGAGTAAAGATACTCGAGCTGCTGCAACAACCGGAAACCCAGCATGTCAGTGCGGAAGATCTGTATAAGCTGCTGATCGACCAAGGCGAAGAAATCGGCTTGGCAACCGTTTACCGGGTGCTGAACCAGTTCGACGACGCCGGTATCGTCACCCGCCATCACTTCGAAGGCGGCAAATCGGTGTTCGAGCTGGCTACCCAGGAGCACCATGATCACCTGGTGTGCCTCGACTGCGGCAAGGTCATCGAGTTTCACGACGAGATCATCGAGCAACGCCAGCGCGACATCGCCAGCCAGTACAATATCAAGCTCACAAACCATAGCCTGTACCTCTATGGCCATTGCACCAATGACGAGTGCAACCACAACGACGAGTAGAGTCATCGGTTTTACGTTACCTGACAAAGCCGCAGTTCGACTGCGGCTTTTTTATTGCTACAGACTCCGCTTCAGGGCCGGCAGGCTCAATAGCCCCAATGCCAGCAGGATCAGGGACACCCCCCAGGCATCGGAGAACCCGGGCCGCTCATTCAGCAGCAACCAGGCTAGTAGCACCCCCATCACCGGGATGGCCAGGGTACTCAAGCCGGCAACACCGGCCGGCAATGCCCGCAACACAAACAACCACAGCATCCAGGCCGTTGCCGTAGCCAGCACCGCATTGTAAGCCAGTGCCAGCAGCAGTGGGAGCGACCATTCAATGGCCGGCTGGGGGATGAAAAAAGTCATCGCCAGCAGCAGCAACGTTCCCATGGCCATCTGCCATGTGGTCAGCGCCAACAGATCAACCTGATGGTGACGGTACAGGCGCTTGGCCACAATAGCGCTGGCCCCCCAGCAGAAGCCGGATGCAAGCGCCAGCAGCGAACTTATCAGCTGCTCGCCCAGCAACCAGGGCTGCAGCACCAGAGGCAGTCCCAAAGCACCGGTGGCCACGGCCAACCATTGCAGCCGCCTCATCCGCTCGCAAAGAAAGAACGCCGCCAGTACTACCACCCAGAATGGCATGGTATAGACGATAATCACCACCTTGCCGGCACCACCGCTGACCAGGGCCCACTGGGCAAAGCCCATCATGCCAACCGTCTGCAGCAGACCAATCATCGCTGTCGGAATCATAGGCGGTGGCGCCATCCCCCTGCCCCGCCATCTCAGGATGACAAACAACAACAGGGTGCCGAGGGCACAGCGCAGGGCAGTAAAATCGAAGGCCCCGATATAGTCCAGGGCCCCCTTCATCACTATCCAGTTGAAGCTCCAGATCAGGGTCAACAGTAGTAATCCCAGCAGGGGAATCACGGACATTTTGGCGGTGGTCGTCATAATAATCTTGAAGGTAATGATGAATGTTGCCAACCTACTATGACCGGACAGGCGTCAATCGGCAATAAAAAAGCCGCGACAGGCGCGGCTTTGATTCAGGGCCGGATTCGACCTCAGACCTCTTCCTTGCCCCAGGAGTCACGCAGGGCGACGGTCAGGTTGAACACCAAGCCTGCAGCTTTGCTATCGCGGCAGAAATAGCCTTCGCGCTCGAACTGAAAGGCGCATGCGGGCTGAGCCTTGACCAGTGACGGCTCAACCACGGCACCGTCCAGCACTTGCAGTGACGCAGGGTTCAGTGCCTGTTCGAACGACTCTGCGGCTCCCGGGTTAGGCACGCTGAACAGGCGATCGTAAATGCGCACTTCGGCAGACACCCCCTGGCTGGCGGACACCCAGTGGATCACCCCTTTCACCTTGCGGCCGTCGGCCGGATCCTTGCCCAGGGTATCGGGGTCATAGCTGCAGAAAATGGCGGTGATCTTGCCATCGCCGTCTTTTTCTACCCGCTCGGCCTTGATGACATAGGCATTGCGCAACCGCACTTCCTTGCCCAGTACCAGCCGTTTGTACTTCTTGTTGGCTTCTTCCCGGAAATCCGCTTCGTCGATATAGAGCTCGCGGGTAAAGGGCAATTCACGGCTGCCCATTTCCGGCTTGTTCGGATGATTCGGCGCACTCAGGATTTCCAGATGATCCTCGGCCAGGTTTTCAATGACCAGCCGTACCGGGCGCAGTACCGCCATGGCCCGCGGGGCGTTCTCGTTGAGATCGTCCCGGATACAGGCCTCCAGCATGCTCATCTCGACGGTATTGTCCTGTTTGGTCACCCCGATGCGCTGACAGAATTCGCGGATCGAGGCCGGTGTATAACCGCGACGTCGCAGGCCGGAAATAGTCGGCATACGTGGATCGTCCCACCCTTCCACGTGACCATCGGTCACCAGTTGATTGAGCTTTCGTTTGGACATCACCGTATATTCCAGGTTGAGCCGGGAAAACTCGTACTGGCGCGGATGACAGCCGATACTGATGTTGTCGAGCACCCAATCGTACAGGCGACGGTTGTCTTGGAACTCCAGGGTACACAGCGAATGGGTGATGCCTTCGATGGCATCGGAGATGCAGTGAGTGAAGTCGTACATCGGATAGATGCACCACTTGTCCCCGGTCTGGTGGTGGTGGGCAAAACGTACCCGATACAGCACCGGGTCACGCATCACCATAAAGGGTGACGTCATGTCGATCTTGGCACGCAGACAGGCCTCGCCTTCCTTGATTTCCCCGTTACGCATACGGGTAAACAGGCTCAGGTTTTCCTCCACCGGACGGTCCCGGTAGGGGCTGTTGCGGCCCGCTGTGGTCAGGGTGCCGCGGTACTCGCGGATTTGCTCGGGTGCCAGCTCGTCGACATAGGCCAACCCTTTTTCAATCAGTTCTACCGCATAACCGTACAGCCGATCGAAATAGTCGGAGGAATAACGGATGTCGCCACTCCATTCAAAACCGAGCCAATGCACATCACGCTGGATGGACTCGACATATTCGACACTTTCTTTTTCCGGATTGGTGTCATCGAAGCGCAGATTGCACTGCCCCCGGTAGTCCTGAGCGATACCGAAGTTCAGGCAAATGGACTTGGCATGGCCGATATGTAAGTATCCATTCGGCTCCGGCGGAAAGCGGGTCTGTACCGACTGATGTTTACCGCTGGCCAAATCTTCATCGATGATTTGGCGAATAAAATTGCTGGGACGATGGTCCGCCTGACTCATTCATGCACCTCGAGTGTGGGGATAGCATAATCAAACGACCATGATCCATGATCTCCGCCCGGTGCTCAATAGCCAGAACCGGAATAACCGGTTTTCCAATAAAAAAGCCGCCCGAAGGCGGCCTCAGACCATTTATTCCTCTATCGGCAGCGTCTGCTGCACATAGCGTCCTGGTGCGGGCATCAGGCCCGGGCACTCCTCGTTGCCCACCGCCCTTGCCGGCACCTTGTCGTCCCCCAGATAGGGCGTCACCCACTGTTGCCAGTGCGGCCACCAGGAACCAGCTTCCCGCCTGGCCGTAGCCAGCCATTGCTCGGCACTGTCAAAGTTCTCGTCGCTGAGCCAATAGCCGTATTTGTTTTTATTCGGCGGGTTGACGACACCAGCCACATGCCCGGACTCGCCAAGCACCAGGGTCTTCTCGCCGCCGAGCAACCCGGAGCCATTGAAAGTCGCATCCCACAGGGCAATGTGATCTTCCTTGGTCGAAAGGAAGTAGCTGGGTGTTTTCACCTTGGACAGATCGATGCCAAAGTTGCCCACCTTCACTTCGCCGGGGCGGCTCAGGCTGTTGTCCAGATACAATCCGCGCAGCAGGAAACTGGCACAGGTGGCACTCAGATTGGTGCTGTCGCTGTTCCAGTACAAAATATCGAAATCCGCCGGCTCCTCGCCTTTCAGATAATTATCGATGTAGTAATTCCAGTACAGGCTGTTTTCCCGCAACAGGCTGAAGGTCACCGCCATCTGTCGGCCATCGAAGAACCCCTGGGCATCGTTCATCTGCTCCATGGCGTTCACCACCGGCTCGTTGATAAAGACGCCAACTTCTCCCGGCTGGGTAAAATCCAGCAGGGTCGTCAGGAAAGTGGCGCTCTTGACCCTCGGCTTCATGCGGCGAGCCGCATAGAGTGCCATGGTAGAAGCAAGCAGAGTCCCACCGATACAGTAGCCGATGGCATTGACTTCTTTTTCACCGGTGATCTGCTCAATCACCCGGATCGCTTCCATGGTGCCGGAATGGATAAGATCCTGAAAGCCGATGCTGGCCTGCTCTTTGCCCGGGTTGCGCCAGGACATAATAAAGACCGTATGGCCCTGATCCCGCAGCCAGCCAACCAAAGAGTTCTGCTCCTTGAGGTCCAGGATATAAAACTTGTTGATAAAAGGCGGGATCACCAGCAGGGGCGTTTTATACACCGCTTCGGTGCTGGCGCGATACTGGATCAACTCGAAAATATCGTTCCTGAACACCACCTCGCCGGCTGTGGTTGCCAGATCCTTGCCCAAGGTAAAGGCCGATTGCCGCGTCATCCGGATCTTCAGCAAATTGGCACTGGCCGCGAGGTCTTCCTGGAATAATTCTATCCCTTTGACCAGATTGGCACCTTTTTCTTCCAGCGTACGATGCAACAGCTCCGGGTTACTCCAGATAAAGTTGGTCGGTGACAGCGCGTTGATGGTTTGACGAAAGGTAAAGCTCAGCCGCTGGCGTACCGGCTCCGGCAAGCCCTCCACCACATCCAGCATTTCGGTCAGTGATTTGGCAAAATGCAGGTAGGACTGGCGCATGAAATCGAAGTGGGGGTCTTCCTTCCATGACTTATGCTGGAATCGCCGCTCACCGGGAGGATCCTGCACCAGGCTTTCAGTATCCTTGTCCAGCGCCTTCACCATGCTGTTCTGACAAATCGCCAACTGGCCCTGCCACCACTGCATCTGCATATCGAGCAGCCGCATCGGATTGGTCGAAACTGCCTCATAAAAGATCTTCAAATCCTGGGCATTCACGTCCGATAACGCCTGGGTCACCGGGTTATCACCCAGGCTGGCACGTTGCATGTCCGACCACATGGTTTCATTCCACTGAAAGAACTGGCGAATGGGATCGGTACCGTTATACATATCTTGCTGCATTGTCCCTCCCTGATAGAGATAGCGCCCGCACGAACAAGGCAAAATGGCAGCTAAAGCGGGAAGGAGCCCGAAAGCCCTTCCCTGCCGGTATCTTATTCCTGACGGGCTAACCCATCACAGACTGTTATTTTTTCTGCGCGTCTGCGGCCAGGGCTTCGAGACCGGTTTTGAACTCCTGAGCCAGCTCGGCCAGTTTTTTACCGTCCTCGATCATTTGCTGGCTGATCCGGTTCATGGTTTCCAACTGCTTGGAGCCACAGATAACCAGACTCTGCACGTCCTTGACCTGACTATTGGCCTGCAGTTGAGCCAGGCCGATATCTGCATACTGACGAGCCGCTTCCAGTTGCAGGTTGGTCAGGTCGGTAAAGTTCTTGGCGACCAGCTGATTGTATTTCAGCATGGGGCCAAAGGTTTTCTCAGTTTGATCGTTGAAGTTTTTGAAAATATCCGTGTACATGGTTGTTTCCTTTAATATGGTAATTGTTTTTCTCTGTCTGGGCAGGCCCGCTGCGTCAGACCCGCTTCAGTACCACCGCAGTACCCATACCGCCGCCCACACACAAGGACGCCAGGCCCAGGGTGCTGCCGCTGCGCTGCAGCTCATACAACAGGGTTACCAGGATACGGTTGCCAGATGCCCCCAACGGATGCCCCAGGGCAATGGCACCACCATTCATGTTGGTCTTGTCCAGCAGCGTCTGCTCGGCCACGTCATGTTTGGCAGACAGTTGCCTGACCACTCCCAGCGCCTGGCCGGCAAAGGCTTCATTAAGCTCCAGCCGCTCGATATCCGTCAGCTTGAGGCCAGCGCGGGTCAGCGCCTGGTCGATGGCAGGTACCGGACCCAGCCCCATGATTTCGGGGGCTATACCACCCTGGCCGTAGCTGATGACTTCCGCCAACGGGGTCAGGCCGTACTTTTCCACTGCCGACTGACTGGCCACGATAATGGCACTGCCGCCATCGTTGATGCCGGAGGCATTACCCGCCGTAACCGAACCGTCCGCCTTGAATGCCGGGCGCAGTTTGGCCAGGGTGTCAACCGTAGTACCGGCCTTGGGATATTCATCGGTATCGACGGTCAGGGTTTCCTTACGGGTCTTTACCTCGACCGGAACAATCTCGGCCTTGAAATTACCGGCGGCTATCGCCGCTACCGCTTTGGTTTGACTGGCAACGGCCAGCGCATCCTGCTCTTCGCGGCTGACGTTTTCCTGCGCGACCACGTTCTCGGCGGTCACCCCCATATGGTACTTGTTGAACACGTCGGTCAGGCCGTCGTTGATCAACAGATCGGTCAGGGCCATATCGCCCATTTTGTTACCACCACGCAGGTCGCCTTTTACGGTGAAAGGGATCTGCGACATATTTTCACAGCCGGCGGCGACCACCACCTCGGCGTCACCGGCCTTGATATGGGCACAGGCATCCATCAGGGTTTTCATGCCGCTGCCACACACCATGTTCAGGCTGTAAGCCGGGACACCCGCCGGAATACCGGCGGCCAGAGCCGCCTGGCGACCAACTCCCATCCCCTGGCCGGCACTCACCACATTACCCACGATGACTTCATTGACGTGTTCCGCCGCCAAGCCAGCCTGGGCCAAGGCCCCTTTAATGGCAATACCGGCCAGCTCGGCTGCCGGAACGGTTTTCAGCGCACCACAGAAACTGCCGATGGGGGTCCGTTTTGCAGCAACAATGTATACAGGTTCAGACATAAATAATGTTCACTCCATTGATGACAGGCCGAGGGGCCTTATTGCATGTACAAACCGCCGTTGACCGACAGGGTTTCACCGGTAATATAACCACCATATTCGCCGGCCAAATACAATACTGCACCAGCCACTTCTTCGGTGGTCGCGAGCCGCTTCATGGGAATAGTGGCTTTAATGGAGTCCAGCACATCCTCTCGGATGGCCGTGACCATGGGGGTAGCCGTGTAGCCGGGAGCAACGGCATTGACACAGACACCGAAACGCGCACCTTCGGCGGCCAGCGCCTTGGTGAAGCCGATCATGCCCGCCTTGGCGGCTGAGTAGTTAACCTGCCCGTACTGGCCTTTCAAGCCGTTGACGGAAGATATATTGATGATACGGCCACTGCCCTGTTCACACATCAGGTTGAATACCGGTTGGGTAACGCTGAACAGACTGTTGAGATTGGTGTCCATGACTTCCTGCCACTGCTGCCAGGACATCTTTTTGAAGGTCGCATCACGGGTAATGCCGGCGTTGTTGACCAGCACATCGATGCGGCCCAGCTCACGCAGGGTTTCACCCAGCACTTCATTCACCGCCTGATAGTCGCTCACATCCAATGCCAGCAATTGGATATCTTTATCGTCGAGCTTCTCTTGCTGTAGCCAGGCTGCTGCCTGCTGTTCTTTCCCCGGTCGGTGAGTTGCTATTACTTTGTATCCATTATCTACGAACAAACGACACACTTCTGTTCCAATTCCACCGGCAGCTCCGGTAACCAGCGCAATTTTTTTATCAGCCATTCAGTCCACTCCTTTGTTTTAGCAACTACTCGGGAAATCGGTGACAGACCGATTTCCCCCGGAATCACCTCTCTGCTATTAATTAAAGAGGCAATCCCCTACGACCATGGCACACTCATTTGGATTTGAACTACCGTGCTCATTAACTTTGAGTGCGTTTTGTTTACCAGTCCACTATAAGCTTATTTTTATGACAAATAAATTAACTTTAACCGTTTTTTTGGTTAAATGTGACCGGCTAAAATCAGGCACTACAGAGCCCCGGTGACAACAGGCTAAAAAACCAATAATCAGGCAAAATGCAGTTTTAAACTTCAAGCAACAAACAAAAAATCCTATTTTTAATATATACATAGCAAAGGACCCTGGCTATGAGGTCGCCGGTATCTCTGCCAAGCCGTAATGAAACATGGCCGTTTTTCCTACACCAGGATAAAATAAAATAACCAGCCACAGTTGATGATAACAATATATTTACACCAATAGATTTCTTGCTCAAACTCTGTTTTATTATGGTGCAATATCCATTCACCATTTTTAATATCGAACTAAACCTGTGTCAGTTAAATAGCTGTTCCGAATGGTAGATCAATCAAGACAGCCGGCGGTGTACCGCCAAGCAGACCCTCCGCACCGAAAACGAGCAAGCTCAAAATGCAATAGCTCCTCGGCATCCATCAAGCTTAGCCCCAGTGCGTTCTCCCCGCCACGGCATGCCAACGTCATCCCCGCAACCTGTGCCCTTGTCTTCTGCCGAGGGGACCGACCAGCATCGGGACAACGGAACGGACCGCGCTCCCTCCGACAGGGCAAGTTGGTCGGATTATCGCTGTACCAATCCGCTGACCGTGGCCGAAACGCCGCCTCCCCCAGGGGGGTCTGCCTGTGGCAGCAATACCGCGACACACCGTAGGGGCCAGTTGGTGCAGAAAACAGCCGTTATTGCACATTCTTAGAGCAAACAGCCTGATTTCTTTGAGAAAGCGGCTTTCTGTGTTGACAGTCCAGAAGACAGCCATTAACATGCGCCTCGCATTCAAGGATGCCTCTTCCCCCTTAGTTCAGTCGGTAGAACGGCGGACTGTTAATCCGTATGTCGCTGGTTCAAGTCCAGCAGGGGGAGCCAGTTTAAAAAAGTTGTTCCCCCTTAGTTCAGTCGGTAGAACGGCGGACTGTTAATCCGTATGTCGCTGGTTCAAGTCCAGCAGGGGGAGCCAGTTTCAAAAGTTGTTCCCCCTTAGTTCAGTCGGTAGAACGGCGGACTGTTAATCCGTATGTCGCTGGTTCAAGTCCAGCAGGGGGAGCCAGTTTCAAAAGTTGTTCCCCCTTAGTTCAGTCGGTAGAACGGCGGACTGTTAATCCGTATGTCGCTGGTTCAAGTCCAGCAGGGGGAGCCAATTTTCTTGTCTTTTCAGATGCTTTGGCCCATCATGAGCCAGTAAGCATTCTATCCTCATGCTATGCCTTTCAATCCTGTTGTCCCGTCTCTGCAAGGATGGTGGTTATGCGGGAAACTCGCCCTTTCGGTCAGGTACTGCTGCTGGCAGGCTTCATCTTTATCCTGCTGAGCATATTGTTACCCTGGTGGGCCAGCTATCGCTCGCTGACACACCAAGAACAGCAGATCCACGATCGTGTTGCTCTTTCCCTGTTCTCGGAAGACCCCGCATCCCTGTTGCCTGGTGTCGCCGAACTGTCCACAGGACAACCACTGACCGCGGGAACGCAAGCTTGGTGGTTTGGACAGGCTGCCGCCAACCATCAACAGATGATTGAGCAAATCCCCGTGTTTTATCGTCTCGATACTCGCCCGGCCACGGTGCAATGGCTGCTGCTTTCCGTGCCGCTGACCCTGACCGGCCTGCTGATCTTTGGTGGCCTGTACCTGCGCTGGGGCAAGGAGAGCCACGAAAAAGAGCAGTACTTCCAATCGCTGCTGCTCGATCCGGATCTGGGGCGGATCGGCAGCCATGACCCGGTAGAGCAAGGTATCATCAGCTTGCATCAAAGTTACAAAAGCCAGATAGACAGCCTCCAGCAACAACTCAGCGAAGCGCATCAGCAAAGCCATCAGGACAGCCTGACCAACCTTGGCAACCGTTATGCGTTCCGTCGCGATCTTACCCTGATGCTGACCGACGACGACAAACTCGCCACCGCCACCCTGATGATAGTACGGGCCAGTGCCCTGCAGGATACCAATAACCGCCTGGGTTTTCAGGCCGGCGACCAGTATCTGCTGGACATCGTCAAACTGGTGCGCAAGGCCATACAGCCGCTGCTGGGCGCCAGGGCCTACCGGATAAGCGGTACCGATATCGCCGTGCTGACCAAGGGACAATGTGAACCCCTGTCCCAGAGTCTGGGCACCCAGCTGCGTCAGGATCTGCATCATTACCAGCAGGTGCATGAACTGGATTGTGCCGCCTATATCGGTTTCACCCAGCTGTTGCCGGGGCAATCTCCAGAGCAGGTACTGATCAGGGCCGACTCTGCCCTGGCCCAGGCCCAGGGGGGCGAACCCAATGGCTGGCGTATCGTGCTCAAGAACCAGGACGATGAAGACATGGGCGAAAGCCAGTGGCGTCAACGGCTGCAGACCATGCTGGATGAAGACAGGATCCAGCTGCTGGTGCAGCCGGTGCAGATCCGCAGGCCCGCCATGTCAGGCTATAACGAAATCTACGCACACTTCCCCAATGACGATGGCGGCTATTACCCCACCACTACGGTATTTACCATGCTGCAGCGACTCGACCTGTCCATGCTGTTCGAGCAGAAAATCATTGAGATGACCCTGCGCCAGATCGCCCAAAAGGACATACCTGCCCAGCGCTGGGCGATCAACCTGGCGCCGGCCAGCCTACTGCAGAACTCGTTTCTTATCTGGCTGGAACGGGTGTTACTGCGCGATACGAATATCACCTCCAGCCTGGTATTTGAACTGGATGAACATGTACTGGTACATCAACTGGTTGCCGGTAAGCGGCTGCTAGACATGATTCGCCGTAGCGGTGCCCGTTCGGCGGTCAGCAAATTCGGCCACGGCTATGGATCTTTCCGTTTGCTGAAAGAGGTCAAGCCCGATTATATCAAGCTCGATGCCCAGTTGGTCAGGCATCTGGAAGAGGACAGCACCAGCCAGCAATTCGTGCGTATGATAGTGGATCTGGCCCAGCGCATCGGCTGTCATGTGATTGCCGAAGGAGTAGAAACCAGCGAGCAAAAACGGGTACTGGAAACCATGCATGTCGACGGCATCCAAGGTTACCTGGTGGCCAGACCCACCGACCTGACGACCTTCAGGGGACGGGCGATTTGAGCCGGAGCAGATAGTTGATCAGCTCTCCCAGGTGGCGATAGCGCTTGATTTCATCCGGACTGTAGCGGGTCGACATGGTGGACGGATTATGGCGGTGTTTCAGGTAGCGCATGATCTGCAGCCGGTTAAAGCCGCCAACCTGGTATACCAGCTCCAGCAGCTTTTTCAGCTGTTCCGAGTCCAGGCCGCATTGCTCGGCATAGCCCGGGTCGAGGGGGGTCTTTATCTCCGTCTCGACCTGGGCCAGGCGCCCTGCTTCCTGCAGATACTCCAGCCATTGCTCCACATACATGGGTTTGGTGCCGGACAGCAGCTCAAAGAAACCGTTTCCGGAGCGGCAACCAGACAGCAGCAGTACGGCCAGCGCATCGCTGTTACAGGAAAAGTCGACGTCTCCCTGCTCGCTCCAGTCCAGCGCCTGAAGGCGTATTTCGGCCCGACCACCCTGCCCGTCTTGCACCTTGAAAATAAACACACCGTCTCCGTAATAGCGGCAAACCTTCATCTTGGCGTAATCTCTGCGGTGAGTCAAAGCCAGGCTTCACAGCCTACCCGTATGGGTGTAAGGTCTGGCTTCACGAACCGCGCCACCACTGGAGTGAATTGATGATGCCCAATAAGGAAGTTACCTACACTATTTCTGAATTGGCCGATGAATTTGATATTACTCCCCGCACCCTGCGCCACTACGAAGACCTGGGGCTGCTGACTCCCAGGCGAAAGGGCAGTACCCGTATCTACAGTCATAAGGACCGAATCCGGCTGGCCCTGACAGTACGAGGCAAGCGCCTGGGGTTCAGCCTGGCGGAAATGCGCGAATTGTTTGAGCTCTACGATGCCGAGCACAGCTCCCGCCCCCAACTGCACTCCATGATTGCCATGATCGCGGAAAAACGCGCCAGCCTGCAGCAACAGCAGCAGGATATCCAGAAAGTACTGGCCGAACTGGATGCCGCCGATATCAAGGCACGGGAAGCGCTGGAGAAGATAAAGCATCACTGAGGCCCGCAGGCCTCAGTGAACGGGATCAGGACTGGCTGATACCGGCCAGCTTGTCGAAGTAGTCCGGGAAGGTTTTGGAAGTACACTTGGGATCCAGGATCACTACCGGGGTGTCGCTCAGGGCTACCAGCGAGAAGCACATGGCGATGCGGTGATCGTTATAGGTGGCGATCTCCGCCTCCTGCAACCGTGCCGCCGGTGTCACCACCAGATAGTCTTCTCCTTCCTCCACCTCAACCCCGAGCTTGCGCAGCTCGGTAGCCATGGCGTAGAGCCGGTCGGTTTCCTTGACCCGCCAGTTATAGATATTGCTGATGCGGGTAACCCCCTCAGCAAACAGCGCGGTGGTGGCAATGGTCATGGCCGCATCGGGGATATGGTTCATGTCCATGTCCACCGCCTTCAGCGGTGCCACATGCTCCGCCTCGATAAAATCACTCCCCCAGGTAATGCGCGCGCCCATGGCCTCCAGCACATCGGCGAAGCGGATATCGCCCTGGATGCTGTCGCGACCGATACCGGTCACCCGCACCTTGCCCTTGATGGCACCGGCCGCCAGGAAGTAGGAGGCGGAAGACGCATCACCTTCCACCAGGAAAGTCCCCGGCGACTGGTAACTCTGATTACCCTGGATATAGAAGGTCTGGTAGTTGTCATGCTCCACCGTCACTCCGAACTGCTTCATGATATGCAGGGTAATGTCGATATAGGGTTTGGAGACCAGCTCCCCCTTGATATGGATGCGGGTATCGCCCGATGCCATGGGCGCGGCCATCAGGAAGGCGGTAAGAAACTGGCTGGAAACCGAGCCGTCGATATGGACATCACCGCCCCACAGCCCCTTGCCATTGATGAATACCGGCGGGTAGCCGTCGGTCTTGAGATAGCTGACATCGGCGCCGGCTTCGCGCAAGGCATCCACCAGATGACCGATGGGTCGTTCCCACATGCGCGGCTCCCCGGTGAGGGTAAACTCGCCGGTACCCAGGCACAGGGCGGCACACAAGGGGCGCATGGCAGTGCCCGCATTACCGAGAAACAGCGACACCGGCTCACTGACGCTGAAGGCCCGGCCCAGCCCATGGACCACGCACTCGGTCTTGTCTTCTGACAGCTCGTACTGGACCCCCAGGGTCTTGAGGGCGTCCAGCATGTAACGGATGTCGTCACTGTCGAGCAGATTGGTCAGGCGGGTCGTGCCCTGGGCCAGAGCCGCGAGCAACAATGCGCGGTTTGAGACTGACTTGGAGCCGGGCAGGTTAACAGTGCCCTCCACCCGGGCAATAGGCGATAACTTAAGGCGTTCCATATGATTCCTGGAGATTCGGGGTAAACAACAACAGAAGCTAACTAGACGTTAACAGGGCTGGTGCATCAGGGCAAGATAAACAAAAGGCCGGTGTGCGCCGGCCTTTTCATTACCTCATCACCTTGGCCAGCGCATCCATGCAGCGCTGGTTTTCATGCTCCAGCCCGATGCTGATACGCAGGCAGGTCGGCAGGCCGTAGCCGGCGATGGGACGCACGATAACGCCTTCCCGCAACAGCGCCTCATACACCGGCCCCGCGTCCTGTTGCAGATCCAGGGTAATGAAGTTGGCCCGGGAGGGGATACAGCGCAGCCCCCTCTCTTGGAAGAAAGCCTGGTAGCGTGCCATCTCCCGCCGGTTCAGCTCTACCGCCCGGTTGAGGTAGTCTTCGTCGTCCAGCGCCGCTTCCGCCGCCACCAGCGCCAGGCTGTTGCAGTTGAAAGGCTCGCGCACCCGGTTAAGCACCGCCACCAGTTCGGGATGGCAGACCATGTAGCCCACCCGCAAGCCGGCCAGGCCATAGGCCTTGGAGAAGGTGCGCGACACGATAAGGTTAGGGTACTCGGCCAGCCAGCCGATGGAGGGAATGCGTTCGCCTTCCGCCACATACTCGGTATAGGCTTCATCAAGAACCACCAGTACCTGGGCCGGTACCTTGTCCATAAAGGCCTTGAGTTCGGCCGCACCGACGAAGGTGCCGGTCGGGTTATTGGGGTTGGTGATGCATACCAGCCTGGTGGCCGGGGTGATGGCCGCCGCCATGGCCTCGAGATCATGGCCGAAATCGGACGCCGGCACCACCACCGCCTCGGCGCCGTGGGCCTGGGTCGCCAGGGCATAGACGATAAAGGTGTATTGGGAATACACCACCTGCTGCCCGGAGGAAACGAAGGTGTGAAACACCAGATCGATAAGCTCGTTGGAGCCGTTGCCCAGGATCAGTTGGCCGGCGTCCACTCCCAGTTTTTGCGCCAGCTTGGCCTTCAGGGCGAAACCATTGGCATCCGGGTAACGCGCCAGTTCCGGCAGGGCCCGTTCGATGGCGGAGCGGGCCTTGGAACCCAGCCCCAGGGGATTTTCGTTGGATGCCAGTTTCACGCTGTTGCTGATACCGAGCTCACGCTCCAGCTCTTCCACCGGCTTGCCCGGCTGGTAAGGGTGCAGCCCTTCCACCCCGGGGTTGGCCAGGGCCAGAAAACGATTGGTCACCTTTCCTCCTCAGCCGTGTTGCTTGGCAAACTTGTCCATAAAGGCGACCAGTGCCTGTACCCCTTCGATGGGCATGGCGTTGTACAGGCTGGCGCGCATGCCGCCCACGATGCGGTGGCCCTTGAGCGCCAGCAGGCCTGCGGCCTTGGCTTCCCTCAGGAAGGCCTCGTTCAGGCTGTCGTCCTTCAACTGGAAGGGAATGTTCATCCAGGAACGGGCACTGGGATGTACTTCGTTGCGATAAAAGTCGCTGGCATCCACATAGCTGTACAGCAGTTCGGCCTTGGCCTTGTTGCGCTCGCCCATGGCTTCCAGGCCACCCTGTGCCTTCAGCCACTGGAACACCAGGCCGGCCAAGTACCAGGCGTAGGTGGGCGGGGTGTTGAGCATGGAATCGGCCTTGGCCATGGCGGCGTAGTCCAGGATCGCCGGCACCTGGGGGCAAGCCTGGCTGAGCAGGTCTTCGCGCACGATGACCACCGCCAGCCCGGAGGGGCCGATGTTCTTCTGGGCACCGGCATAGATGAGGCCGAACCTGGTCACGTCGATGGGCCGGGAGAGGATGGTGGAGGACATGTCCGCCACCAGGGGTACATCGCCGGTCTCGGGAACAAAGTGGTATTCCAGGCCTTCGATGGTTTCATTCGGGCAGTAATGCACGTAGGCGGCGGTGGAGTCCAGGGCCCAGCTGGTGGCCAGGCCCTGGCGGCCATCCTCGGCAGCCTGCAACCCTTCCAGTACCCGCACATCACCCACTTTTTCGGCTTCCGACACTGCGGACTTGGACCATTGGCCGGTGGTGATATAGTCGGCCTTGGCGTTGATGCCCATCAGGTTGAGCGCCACGGCGGCAAATTGGCCGCGACCACCGCCCTGCAGGAACAGGACCTTGTAATTGTCGGGGATCTGCATCAGATCCCGCAGGTCCTGCTCGGCCTGGGCCGCCACCGCCATGTAATCGGCCCCACGGTGGCTCAGCTCCATCACCGACACACCCAGGCCGTGAAAGTCACGGAACTCGGCCTGGGCCTGTTTCATTACCTCTACCGGCAGCATGGCCGGGCCTGCGCTGAAGTTATAAACCATTTTCTCCATTTTCCCTGGGTTACCCTCATTGAAACAAAGTGGCAAAAGCGATTGCAGCCGGAAGGCGTCGTAGCCGTCCCTCCAGCCATTTCCGCTTTCTTGATTACTAGCTTTTACACGGCGGCGGGGCGCCGAGTCAAAATGATTTTTCGGCCAGGCCTTCGCCTGAACAAAAGGGGCCCAAAGGCCCCTTCCTGACTTACTCCTCGGCCACGCCGTCCTGGCCTTCGGCCAGTTCATCGTCCTCGGTTTCCTCGATACGCTGCAGGCCGACCACCTGTTCGTCCTCTCCGGTGCGGATAAGACGGACACCGGCGGTATTGCGGCTGATCAGGCTGACTTCGGATACCCGGGTACGTACCAGGGTACCGCCGTTGGTGATCAGCATGATCTCGTTGTTTTCATCCACCTGGATGGCACCGACCACAGGGCCGTTGCGGTCACTGACCTTGATGGACATCACCCCCAGGGTGGCCCGGCTCTTGGTCGGGTATTCGTCCAGGGCGGTCCGTTTGCCGTAGCCGTTGGCGGTCGCGGTCAGGATGGCGCCATCACCGCGCGGCACGATAAGGGACACCACCTTGTCGCCCTCGGCCAGCCGGATGCCGCGCACCCCGGAGGCGGTACGGCCCATCGGGCGCACGCCCTTGAAGCTGCCCGCGCCGGCGGCGTCTTCACCCTGCTCGTCTCCCTCTTCGGCTTCCTCGGCATCGGCACGGCCGCTGCCTTCGGCAAAACGCACCACCTTGCCGGCATCGGAAAACAGCATGATCTCGTTGCTGCCGTCGGTGATATCGACGCCAATCAACTCGTCGCCGTCTTTCAGATTGATGGCACGAATACCGGACGCCAGCGGCCGGCTAAAGGCCGACAGGCTGGTTTTCTTGACGGTACCGTCGGCGGTGGCAAAGAACACGTATTTGTCGTCGGCATACTCCTGCACCGGCAGTATGGCGGTAATGCGCTCGCCCTGGTCCAGCGGCAACAGGTTGACGATGGGGCGTCCACGCGCGGCGCGACTGGCTTCAGGCAACTGGTAGACCTTGAGCCAGTACACCTTGCCGGCGGTAGAGAAGCACAGGATGGTGTCGTGGGTATTGGCCACCAGCAAACGTTCGACGAAGTCTTCTTCCTTCATCCTGGTCGCCGACTTGCCACGTCCGCCCCGACGCTGGGCTTCATAATCGGTGAGCGGCTGATACTTCACGTAGCCCTGGTGAGACAGGGTTACCACCACGTCTTCCTGGGTGATCAGATCCTCGATATTGATCTCGGCACTGGAGGTGGTGATTTCGGTGCGGCGTTCATCACCAAACTGCACCTTGAGCGCCTCCAGTTCTTCGCGGATCACTTCCATCAAGCGGGCGGAGCTGTTCAGGATATGCAGCAATTCGGCGATCTGCTCGAGCAGCGCCTGGTATTCATCGAGGATTTTCTCGTGTTCAAGCCCGGTCAAACGGTGCAGGCGCAGATCCAGTATGGCCTGGGCCTGCTGCTCGGTCAGATAATAGTGCCCGTCACGGATACCGTATTCCGGCTCCAGCCACTCGGGGCGGGCGGCATCGTCACCGGCACGCTCCAGCATGGAAGACACATTACCCAGCTGCCAGCCCTGGGCCAGCAGACCGGCCTTGGCCTCGGCCGGCGTCGGCGAACGGCGGATCAGTTCGATAATGGGATCGATATTGGCCAGGGCGATGGCCAGGCCTTCCAGGATATGGGCCCGGTCGCGCGCCTTGCGCAACTCGAACACGGTACGACGGGTAACCACTTCCCGCCGGTGCTGAATAAAGCACTCCAGCATATCCTTCAGATTGAAGATACGCGGCTGATTGTTGTCCAGCGCCACCATGTTGATGCCGAACACCGTTTGCATCTGGGTCTGGGCATAGAGGTTGTTGAGTATCACCTCCCCCACTTCACCCCGACGGATTTCGATCACGATACGCATGCCGTCCTTGTCGGACTCGTCGCGCAGGGCGCTGATGCCCTCGATCCGTTTTTCCTTGACCAGCTCGGCGATTTTTTCAATCAACCGCGCCTTGTTCACCTGATAGGGCAACTCGGACACGATGATGGTTTCACGGCCGCTTTTCTCGTCGGTCTCTATCTCGGCCAGGGCGCGGACGTAGATTTTGCCACGGCCGGTACGATAGGCATCGAGGATGCCTGACTTGCCGTTGATGATGCCGCCGGTGGGAAAGTCCGGGCCCGGGATCAGCTCAATCAGTTGATCGATACTGATATGCTCGTCGTCGATCAGCGCCAGGCAGCCATCCACCACTTCATTGAGGTTATGGGGCGGGATATTGGTGGCCATGCCCACGGCGATACCGGAGGAACCGTTGACCAGCAGGTTGGGCACCTTGGTCGGCATCACCGCCGGTATCATCTCGGTACCGTCGTAGTTGGGCACCCAGTCGACGGTTTCCTTGTCCAGATCGGCCAGCAGTTCGTGGGCAATCTTGTCCATGCGCACTTCGGTATAACGCATGGCGGCGGCGGAATCGCCGTCCACCGAGCCGAAGTTGCCCTGGCCGTCGACCAGGGTGTAGCGCATGGAAAAATCCTGCGCCATCCGCACTATGGTGTCGTACACGGCGCTGTCACCGTGGGGGTGATATTTACCTATTACGTCACCCACCACACGGGCTGATTTCTTGTAGGGCTTGTTCCAGTCGTTGCCGAGCTCGTTCATGGCGAACAGCACGCGGCGATGCACCGGCTTCAAACCATCTCGCACATCCGGAAGCGCCCGCCCTACGATCACGCTCATGGCGTAATCCAGGTAGGAGCGTTTAAGCTCTTCCTCGATGTTTATCGGCATGATTTCTCGGGCCAGATCGGTCATAGCAAGCCTTGTCCCCAGTTTATTGATTATATGGCTTTGAAAAACGCGCCATTCTACCACAGTTCCGGCCCGACGGGAGCAGGGAAGCTGGCAGGGGACGGCCGCTTGGTTATAATGGCTCCTTCAGTTTGCCCGGCTTTAAGGCTTTGACCATGAACGTAGATCAACAGGAAATCGACAAATTCGAGGCCATGGCCTCCCGCTGGTGGGATCTGGAAGGCGACTTCAAGCCCCTGCACAAACTCAACCCCCTGCGCCTCGGCTGGATTGCCGACAAGGCCGGCGGCCTGTTCGGCAAACAGGTTATCGACATCGGCTGCGGCGGCGGCATCCTGAGCGAAAGCATGGCCCGGGAAGGCGCCGAGGTCACCGGGGTGGACATGGGCAAGGAGCCGCTGGCCGTGGCCCGGCTGCATGCTCTGGAAGCCGGGGTGAGCGTCAATTACCGTCAGGGCACTGCCGAACAGGTAGCCGCCGAACATCCCGGGCAGTTCGATCTGGTCACCTGCATGGAAATGCTGGAGCATGTGCCCGAACCGGCATCGGTGGTACAGGCTTGTGCATCGCTGGCCAAACCCGGTGCGACCCTGGTCTTTTCCACCATCAATCGTAATCCCAAGGCCTGGCTGCTGATGATAGGCGTGGCCGAGCACCTGATGAAGATGGTACCGAAAGGCACCCATGATCATCGCAAGTTCATTACCCCCGCCGAACTGTGTACTTATATAGAGCGGGCAGGCCTGGTGGTGAAGGACATCAGCGGTGTGGTCTATCATCCCCTTTCGGGCAGCTTCAAGCTGAGCCGGGACGCGGATGTCAACTACATGGTTCACGCCATCAAGCCGGAGTAAACCATGAACCTTAAAGCGGTGTTGTTTGACTTGGACGGCACCCTGCTGGACACGGCCGGCGACATGGGGGCCGCCGCCAATCATGTCATCACCGGCCTGGGGCTGCCCCCGCTCTCGGACGAAGTGCTGAGCTGCACCACCTCGGACGGCTCCTACGCCCTGCTCAGGGCTGGCATTCATCCCGAGCTTATCGCACAGCAGGGCCTGGAGCAGCTGCGCCGGCGGATGCTGGCCTTTTACGGCGAGAACCTCTGCCGCCGTACCCGCCCCTACGATGGCGTGCCGGAGCTGCTCGACTGGCTGAACCTGCGCCGCATTCCCTGGGGGGTGGTCACCAACAAGCCCGCCGCCCTGACCGTGCCGCTGCTGGCCGGCCTGCCCCTGTTCGCCGGTTGCGGCGTGACCGTCAGCGCCGATACCCTGCCGCAGAAGAAACCCCATCCGGCTCCCCTGCTGTTCGCCGCCGGGCAGTTGGCCGTGGCGGCAGAGCACTGCATCTATGTCGGCGATCACCGGCGGGATATCGAGGCCGGGCGGGCCGCGGGCATGGCCACCATGGTGGCCGCCTGGGGTTATATCTCCAGAGGCGAAGACCCGCACAGCTGGCAGGCGGACCTGGTTCTGGACTCGGTAAACAGCCTCGAAAACTGGCTGAGAGACGCATTCAGCACCGATTGATGAAAGATCCGGCGGGATCTCCAATCCCCTTTTTTTGCAAGCCAAATTTTTGAAAAAAAGTTTCCCGCCGGGCATAAATTCGCCAGCCGATGGCCAGCGCCAGACCCCCAACGGAGCAGAAGTTAGTGAGCGCAAACCCCAGTTCCCAAATCACAGATTATCCACAAGCTTTACCAGCCGCCGTCAGCTTGAGAATTGCAGGGTAACCCACTATATTGTGCCCATCCTCAATATCACAACTAGATGTTGTGCTTCCTCTGGCCATCAACCACACTATATAGGGTGGCTGGTTGCACGGGCTTTTTGCCGGAGCAGACACAACACCACTGGGAGAAGAACCGTCTCATGAATAAACATCTGCTGGTTACCAAACGTTCTGGCACCAAGGAGCCCATCGACCTGGACAAGATCCACCGGGTGATCACCTGGGCAGCCGAAGGCCTGGATAACGTCTCCGTATCCCAGGTGGAGCTGCGCTCCCATATCCAGTTCTACGACGGTATCCGCACCGAAGATATCCATGAGACCATCATCAAGGCCGCCGCCGATCTGATCTCCGAGCAGACGCCGGATTACCAGTATCTGGCCGCCCGCCTGGCCATGTTCCACCTGCGCAAAAAGGCCTACGGTCAATTCGAGCCGCCCCACTTCTACGATCACGTGGTCAGGCTCACCGAAATGGGCAAATACGACCAGCATATCCTGGCCGACTACAGCCGCGAGGAGCTCGAAGCCCTCAACGCCCATCTGAGCCATGAGCGCGACATGAACTTCTCTTATGCCGCGGTCAAGCAGCTCGAAGGCAAGTACCTGGTGCAGAACCGGGTGACCGGTGCCATCTACGAAAGCCCCCAGTTCCTGTACATGCTGGTTGCCGCCTGCCTGTTCTCCAAGTATCCCAAGGCAACCCGGCTGGGCTTTATCACCCGCTTCTATGACGCGGTGTCCCAGTTCAAGATTTCGTTGCCCACGCCCATCATGTCCGGCGTGCGCACCCCCACCCGTCAGTTCAGCTCCTGCGTGCTGATCGAGTGCGGCGACAGCCTGGATTCCATCAACGCCACCTCCGGCGCCATCGTCCGTTATGTGTCCCAGCGCGCCGGTATCGGCATCAACGCCGGTCGCATCCGGGCGCTCGGCAGCCCCATCCGTGGCGGTGAAGCCTTCCACACCGGCTGCATTCCCTTCTACAAGCACTTCCAGACCGCGGTCAAATGCTGCTCCCAGGGAGGCGTGCGCGGCGGGGCCGCCACCCTGTTCTACCCCCTGTGGCATCTGGAGGTGGAATCCCTGCTGGTACTGAAGAACAACCGCGGAGTGGAGGAAAACCGGGTCCGCCACATGGATTACGGCGTGCAGATCAACCGGCTGATGTACCAGCGCCTGATCAAGGGTGGCGATATCACCCTGTTCAGCCCCTCCGACGTACCCGGTCTGTACGATGCCTTCTTCGAAGACCAGGCCCGTTTCGAGGCGCTGTACGAGCAATACGAGCAGGACCCGTCCATCCGCAAGCGCACCGTCAAGGCGCTGGAGCTGTTCTCGCTGATGATGCAGGAGCGGGCCGGCACCGGCCGTATCTACATCCAGAACGTGGATCACTGCAACACCCACAGCCCCTTCGATCCGAGTGTGGCGCCGGTACGCCAGAGCAACCTGTGCCTGGAAATCGCCCTGCCCACCAAGCCGCTGATGGACATCAACGACGAGAACGGCGAAATCGCGCTCTGTACCCTGTCCGCCTTCAACCTGGGCGCCATCGACAGCCTGGATGACCTGGAAGAACTGGCGGAGCTGGCGGTACGCGCCCTGGACGCCCTGCTCGACTACCAGGACTACCCGCTGCTGGCCGCCCACAAAGGCTCCATGAACCGCCGTACCCTGGGGATAGGCGTGATCAACTACGCCTACTACCTGGCCAAGCACGGTGCCCGTTATTCCGACGGCAGCGCCATCGGCCTGACCCACAAGACCTTCGAAGCCATCCAGTACCATCTGCTGAAGGCCTCGGTGAAACTGGCCAGGGAATTCGGCCCCTGCCCGGCCTTCAACGAGACCACCTACGCCCAGGGCGTGCTGCCGATCGACACCTACAAGAAAGATCTGGATGGTATCTGTCAGGAGCCGCTGCACCTGGACTGGGAAAGCCTGCGCGAAGAGATCAAGACCGTGGGCCTGCGCAACAGCACCCTGACCGCGCTGATGCCCTCCGAGACCTCGAGCCAGATCTCCAACGCCACCAACGGCATCGAGCCGCCCCGCGGCCTGGTGTCGGTCAAGGCCTCCAAGGACGGCATCCTCAAACAGGTGGTGCCCGAGTACGAGCGGCTCAAGGGCCAGTACGAGCTGCTGTGGCAGATGCCGTCCAACGATGGCTACCTGCAACTGGTGGGCGTGATGCAGAAATTCGTGGATCAGGCCATTTCCGCCAACACCAACTACGATCCGTCCCGCTTCGAGGGCGGCCGGGTACCGATGAAGCAGCTGCTGAAAGACCTGCTCACCGCCTACAAGTTCGGGCTCAAGACCCTGTATTACCACAACACCCGTGATGGCGCCGATGACGCCCAGCACGATCTGCAGGACGACGGCTGTGCCGGCGGCGCCTGTAAAATCTAAGTGATGTCGGCGGGGCCAGGCCCCGCCTTTAAGCGCGGAAACCACGACTCATGTCCTACACGACCTTCAGCCAAGTTCAGAACGATCACCTGAAAGAACCCATGTTCTTCGGTAACCCGGTGAACGTGGCCCGTTATGATCAACAGAAATACGATATCTTCGAAAAACTGATCGAAAAGCAGCTCTCTTTCTTCTGGCGTCCGGAAGAGGTAGACGTGTCCCAGGACCGGATTGACTACCAGGCTTTGCCGGAACACGAGAAGCACATTTTTATCAGCAACCTCAAATACCAGACCCTGCTCGACTCCATCCAGGGCCGCAGCCCCAACGTGGCCCTGCTGCCGCTGGTGTCCATTCCCGAGCTGGAAACCTGGATCGAGACCTGGGCTTTCTCCGAGACCATCCACTCGCGTTCCTACACCCATATCATCCGCAACATCGTCAACAACCCAGCCACCGTGTTCGACGATATCGTGGCGAACGAGCATATCCTCAAGCGGGCGCGGGACATCGCCGGCTACTACGACGAACTGATCGAGTACACCAACTTCTATCACCTTCACGGCGAGGGCGAACACGAATTCAAGGGACAGACCGTTACCATCAACCGCTATGAGCTGAAGAAAAAGCTCTACCTGTGCCTGATGTGCGTCAACGCCCTGGAAGCCATCCGTTTCTATGTCAGCTTCGCCTGCTCCTTCGCCTTCGCCGAGCGCGAGCTGATGGAAGGCAACGCCAAGATCATCAAGCTGATCGCCCGGGACGAAGCCCTGCACCTGACCGGCACCCAGCACATGCTCAATATCCTGCGCTCCGGCGAAGACGATCCCGAGATGGCCCAGGTCGCCCAGGAATGCGAGCAACAGTGTTTCGAACTGTTCAAGGCCGCCGCCATCCAGGAGAAGGAATGGGCCGAATACCTGTTCAAGGACGGTTCCATGATCGGCCTGAACAAGGACATCCTGTGCCAGTATGTGGAATACATCACCAACCTGCGCATGCAGGCAGTCGGCCTGGCCCCGGCCTTTGACGGCGCCAAGCAGAACCCCATTCCCTGGATCAATGCCTGGCTGTCCTCCGACAACGTCCAGGTCGCTCCCCAGGAAGTGGAAGTCAGCTCCTATCTGGTGGGCCAGATTGACTCCCAGATGAGCCATGACGATCTGGGTGATTTCGAGCTGTGAGCCGCGTCCGCACCCGGGAGCTCAGTTTCGAACTGCGGACGGGGGAAACCCTGCTCGAGGGACTGGAACGTACCGGTCACGCGGTAGAATACCAGTGTCGCAGCGGCTACTGCGGCGCCTGCCGCACGCCCCTGCTGGCCGGCCGGGTGGAATACCCGCACCCCCCCCTCGCCTACGTGGCCGAGGGGGAGATCCTGCCCTGCTGCTGCCGGCCGACCGAGCCGGTCAGCCTGGATATTCCCCTGCTGGACATCAGGAAGCAGGCCTAGGGCCGGCTTTCCTGCTTCAACGGAAAGGAATGCCAGCTTAGCCGGCCATTCTGCTCGAACGATTTCTCCCGCTCGCAGATAAACCGCTGATCGCCCACGGTGATCACGGCCCCCTTCGAATAGCGCTGATCCGCATAGAAACACACCGGCTCCAATCCCGACGTAATATTCAGTTCCACCGGCGGCCGGGTACTGATGGAGTTAGCCCCGGCCACGGCGCTGAACAACAGTCCTCCCCAACACAGCAGTCTTGTCATGGTCAATTTCCTCTTTACCCCGGGTCTGGCTCATGGTACCACCGTCCCAAGCTCTGTCGACAAGGCCTGACAATGAAAAAAACCTACTGGCTGCTGCTACTTATCCCGGCCCTCACCATAACCACCCTCGTCTTTATGCGACAGCCGGTATCATCCCCATCCCAGCCCTTGGCGCTGCCGGAGCCCGGCAACCGCCCGGTAGACTATGAGCGGGACGTCAGGCCCATTTTCGAGCACAAGTGCATCGCCTGCCACGCCTGCTACGATGCCCCCTGCCAGCTGAAATTGTCCAGTCACGAAGGGGTCCGCCGGGGCGCCAGCAAACAGATGGTCTATGACGGCACCCGCACCCAGGATGCGAAGCCGAACCGCCTGTATGTGGATGCCGACGGCGAACCGGCCTGGCGCCAGCGCGGCTTTTTCAGCGTACTGGACAACCGCGTCGGCGATGCCGCCCTGATGGCCCGCATGCTCGCGCTGGGCCGGCAAGAGCCCTGGGAGGCCAACGAGCGGTTGCCGGACAGCCTGGATATCTCCATCAAACGCGACAACCAGTGCGTGGGTCCCGATGAGTTTGACACCTTCGCCGCCAGGCATCCCCATACCGGCATGCCCTTTGCCGTCGCCGGCCTGGACGAGGGCGAATACCAAACCCTGATCGACTGGCTGGCCCAGGGGGCGACCGTGCCGGAGCAACAACTGCCCCTCTCCGACCACCAGAGGCAAGAAGTACGCCAGTGGGAGCACTGGCTCAACCGCGGTGGCAACCGGCACCGGCTGGTGGCCCGTTATCTCTATGAACACTGGTTTCTCGCCCACCTGTATTTCGGCGATGACCGGGCCGAGGTGTTTTTCGAGCTGGTGCGCTCCCGCACCCCGCCCGGCGAGCCTATCGACATCATCGCCACGGTACGTCCCACCGATGGCATCGACGGCCCCTTCTACTACCGGTTACGGCCCCGGCTGGAAAGCCGGGTGCACAAGACCCATATCGTCTACCCCCTGAACCCGGACAAGATGGCCCGGCTGGAGCAGCTGTTCTTCGAGCCCGACTGGGCGGTCGCCACCCTGCCCGGATATGGTCCCGCCCAGGCCGCCAACCCCTTCATGACCTACGCCGCCATCCCCGCCCGGGCCCGCTACCAGTATCTGCTGGACAACGCCGAATACTTCGTGCGCACCTTTATCCGGGGCCCGGTGTGCCGGGGGCAGATCGCCACCGACGTGATCCGGGATCAATTCTGGGTCAGCTTCCAGCATCCCCGGCACGACCTCTTCGTGGCCGACACCGC
Organism: Zobellella sp. DQSA1; assembly: GCF_041950555.1. GTDB lineage: Bacteria > Pseudomonadota > Gammaproteobacteria > Enterobacterales > Aeromonadaceae > Oceanimonas. The sequence continues at coordinate 1,615,008 of NZ_CP169531.1, read as the reverse complement.
CCACCGCCACCGGGTGCAGGAATGGCTGTCCCTGCCCGGACTGCAATCGGATCTGCTGAGCCTGGGTCCGGACTGGATAGCCCACCGGGAAGCCCGCAACCGCTATCTGGCCGCCCGCCAGCAGGACTATGCCCGCACCTATCCCCGGGGCCCGACGATCGATCAGCTGTGGGACGGAGACGGCCACAATCGAGATGCCCTGCTGACTATCTTCCGCCACCACGACAGTGCCAGCGTACTCCGTGGCTGGCAAGGCGATGTCCCCACCACCATGTGGGTGATGGACTATCCGCTGCTGGAGCGGACCTATTACGCCCTGGTGGCCAATTTCAACGTCTACGGCAGCGTCTCGCACCAGGCCCAGACCCGGCTCTATTTCGATCTGATCCGCAACGGCGCAGAGGCCAACCTGTTGCGCTTCCTGCCGGCCCCGGTGCGCAACGAGCTGTTGCACCGCTGGTACGACAACAGCGCCCGGATCAAGCTGTTCACCACCTATGCGGACGTGGACGAAAGCACGCCCAGCCGCATTGCCGTCAACCCCGAGGCCCCGCTGGCCGACTTCGGCCGGCAGGTACTGACCGCCCTCGCCCCGATCACCGGCCCGGCGGAACGGCTCAACCGCTGCCGCCGGCAAGCCTGTAGCCAGACAGGGAGTGCCGCGGATCAAAAGGCCGACGCCCTGCTGCGCCGGCTGACCGGCATCACGGCCGCCACCCTGCCTGCCATCCAGTGGCTGCCGGAAGTCAGTCTGCTGCGCATCGAGGCCGGTGATCGACGGCTGGTCTACAGCCTGCTGCACAACCGGGATCACTCCAACGTGGCCTTTATGCTGGGCGAGGATCTGCGCCTGCGGCCCCAGAACGACACCCTGACGGTGTTGCCCGGGATCGTCGGCAGCTACCCCAACTTTATCTTCAACGTCAAACTGGAAGAGCTGGACGACTTCGTGGCGGCGCTGATGGCCATGGCCCGGGCGGAAGACATCCATACCCTGGCGCGACACTTCGGCATCCGCCGCACCCATCCCGAGTTCTGGTCCTATTTTCACGACATGCATCGCTACCTGCAGGAAACCACTCCGCTGGAAGCGGGCTTACTGGATATGAACCGTTACCTCAATCTCTGAATCCCCTCATGGCGAGGGGCACCATCGGCCCCATTCGCCTCCAAGTTCTTTCTTAAAAGGCATGATCGCACCAATATCCTGTCTTTCTTTATCCTTCCGTCGGCAGTCACCGTACAATCTGGCTACAATAAAGAAAGTGGTCATCAGAAGGATCTGCGCCATGAAACACTACATAACTTGTTGCCTTTCCGCCCTGTTTCTGGCGGGTTGTGCACATACGGTACCTAATGAATCCTACGAGCTACAACTCGTAGCCGACAACCAGCACTGTTTACAGCACTCAGACCCCATGGTTCGCAAATTTATCGCACCTTCACTGGGGTTGTACCTGGCCAAACCCAGTGAAGTGCCGGCAAATGCCGCCTACCACCGCTGCATGCAGGAAAAAGGCTGGTAAACGGCAAGGGGCGAATTTGCTGCTCCCGATGGCGAGGCTGCGAGGCTCAGGCTCGGTGCTCCGGATACGCAATCACATCCACTTGGTCAGTTGCGCCTTGGGGGAAAACACCTTTTTACGGTATTCCCACGCCATCAGCAGCAGCCCCCGCTGCGCAACAGACAGTGACATCTGCCCCCATCACGATGGACCGGAACAGCACAAGCGTTGCCGGTTTATCGGTACACCGGGTAGCGACGACACAGGGCCACCACCCGTTTCCGAACCCTGCTCGTCACCTGTTCTCTGGTGCCGGACTCCAGTGCATCCAATACATCACACAGCCAACCGGCCAGCTCTTCGCACTCGGCCACGCCAAAACCGCGTGTGGTCACGGCCGGGGTGCCGATGCGCAGCCCCGAGGTCACGAAGGGCGAGCGTGGGTCGTTGGGCACCGAATTCTTGTTGGCCGTGATGCAGGCATCATTCAGGGCTGCGTCCGCATCCTTGCCGGTGTAGGGCTTGGCGGAGAGGTCGATCAGCATCAGGTGGCTGTCGGTGCCACCGGACACGATCCTGTAGCCTCGGCTCTGGAGTACGACGGCCATGGCGCGGGCGTTGGTCACGACCTGCCGCTGATAAGTTTTAAACGACGGTGACAGGGCTTCCTTGAAGGCCACCGCCTTGGCGGCGATCACGTGCATCAGGGGGCCACCCTGGATACCGGGGAACACGGCGGAATTGAGCTTCTTGTAGAAGTCCTCATCCTGTCCCTTGGCCAGGATAATGCCGCCGCGCGGACCGCGCAGGGTCTTGTGGGTGGTGCTGGTCACCACATGGGCATGAGGCAGCGGGCTCGGGTACTCGCCGGCAGCGACCAGGCCGGCCACGTGGGCCATGTCCACCCAGAAGATGGCGCCCACCTTGTCGGCGATGGCGCGCATGCGCGCCCAGTCCTTGTAGCGGGAATACGCCGAGAAGCCGCCGATGAGCATTTTGGGCCGGGTTTCCAGCGCGATACGTTCCATCTCGTCGTAGTCTATCAGCCCCGTCTCGGGTTCGAGGCCATAGGGCACAATCTGGTAATGACGACCGGAGAAATTGGACGGGTTGCCGTGGGTGAGATGGCCGCCTTGAGCCAGATTCATCCCCATCACGGTGTCACCGGGGTTGGTCAATGCCAGAAACACCGCGGCATTGGCCTGAGCGCCGGCATGGGGCTGGACGTTGGCGTAGTCGCAGTCGAACAGCGCCTTGACCCGTTCGATCGCCAGCTGTTCGGCCACGTCCACATTTTCGCAGCCGCTGTAGTAGCGCTTGCCAGGATAGCCCTCGGCATACTTGTTGGTGAACACCGAATTCTGGATGGCCATCACCAGCGGACTGGCATAGTTTTCTGAGGCGATCAGCTCGACGTGGTCTTCCTGGCGGTGTTCTTCTTTTTGGATGGCGTCGGCAAGCACGGAATCGAAATCGGCAAGGGTCCGGGATGTGTCATACATGATGTGAGTCCTGTGGTTGGGAATGTTTGGGTTTGAATGCCAGTGTCTGCTTATGGGCAGGGCGGGTGGCGATGGCGGTTTTCATCAGGAAGGCTCCTCGGTAGCGGATTCGTTTGGCCAGTAGTGACTGTCCGGCAAGGCGCGCGCACCAAAAATGGCCTGCCCGACACGCACCACGGTGGCACCTTCCTCAATGGCGATCTCGAAATCGCCGGACATCCCCATGGAAAGCTCGTCGAGGCCGATGCCGGCGGGCGCGCTTTGACGCAGCCTGTTGCGCAGGATCCGCAACTGGACGAAGCACTGTCGCACTCGTTCGGCTTCGCTGGAGAACAGCGCCAGCGTCATCAACCCGCGCACACGCAGTGCCGAGAAGGCGGGCAACGCCTGAATGAAGGCCGGAACGTCCTCGGGGACGAGGCCGTACTTGCTAGCCTCGCCCGAGGTATTGACCTGCACGAACACATCCAGCGACCGGCCCTCGGCCTGCAGACGGCGATCCAACGCCTCGGCAACGCGCAGGCTGTCGAGAGCCTGGAACTCAGCCGCGAAACGCGCAACCAGCTTGGCCTTGTTGGTCTGCAGATGACCGATGACTGACCAGCGAAGATCTGCCAGGTCTTGCATGGCTTCCCACTTGCGATGAGCCTCTTGCACCTTGTTCTCACCAAGCAGGTGACAACCTGACGCGTAGGCCAGGCGAATACTGGCTTCGGGTTTGGTTTTGCTAACCGGCAGCAGGCGTACTGCTGCGGGATCACGTCCGGCGCGACGGCAGGCGGCGTCGACGCGTGCCCGAACAGCGGCCAAGTTATGCTGGAAGTCCTCCACCGTGACGGCCTGGCAATAACGACCGTGCCGGTCATGCCGGGTCTGAGTATCGAATAGTGTCTGCATCAGCTCGCTGCCTCCTCGCCGACCACCGGGTCAGGGGTGCCCTGAATAGCCGGCGGCGGCAACCGACCATTGAGCACCACGTAGGCCGCCAAACCGAGCAACAACCCCCAGAACGCCCCACCGATGCCGAACATCGTGATGTTGGCGGCGGACGCCAGGAAGGTGATCAGTGCGGCTTCACGCGCCTTCGCATCGGCCATGGCACCGGCGAGGCTGCCGCCGATGGTACCCAGCAACGCCAGACCCGCCAGCGTGGTGATGAAAGTCGCCGGAAAAGCCATAAAGACGGCGGCGAGCGTAACGCCGAATACCCCGACGAGGATGTAGCAAATGCCAGCGGCCATGCCTGCAATCCAGCGCCTGGACGGGTCTTCGTGTGCTTCCCTGCCGGTGCAGATTGCAGCCGTGATCGCGGCGATATTGAACGCATGCGAGCCGAACGGCGCCATCAGCAGAGAGCCGAGACCGGTCACGGTCACGATGGGGTTGGCACTGGTCTTGAAGCCGTCGTTGCGCAGCACCAGCATACCGGGCATGTACTGACCGGTCAGGGTGATCAGGAACAGCGGCAGCGCGACACTGAGCAAGGCATTGAACGAAAACACCGGCATGGTGAAAACGGGCGCGGCGAGCTTCAATTCCAGCCCCGACAAGTCGACACGATGCTGCAGGAGGAGGAAGGCCAGCCCCAGCACCAGAATGCCCACCACCGCGTAGCGGGCGGTGAAGCGCTTGAGCACCATATAAGCCACGATCAACAGCCCGGCCAGCAGCGGGTCGATGCTCATGCCACCGAAGGCACCGATGCCGAATTGCAGCAGGATACCCGCCAGCAGCCCGGCGGCCACGCCCGGCGGGATCAGCCGGATGACCTTCTCGAAGTAACCCGACAGTCCCAACACCACAAAAGCCGCAGCCGAGATCATGTACGCCCCTACCGCTTCCGCGTAGGGCGTGGTTGCCAATGCCGTGACGAGGAACGCGGCCGCCGGCGTCGACCAGGCCATGATGATCGGCTCGCGGGTAATCCAACTCAGGACGAGCCCCGTCACCCCAACACCAATAGAAATCGACCACACCCATGAGGCCGTCAGCTCCGGGCTGAGGCCGGCCACCTTGGCGGCCTGGAAGACCAGGATAAAGGTACCGCCATAGTTGACGATGACCGAGATCAGACCGGCCACAACGGGATGAATAAGATCACCCAAGCGGACCGGCGATGGGGGGATGGTAGATGACATGATCTGTACTTGCCTCCTGAAACGGTGTGATTGACCAAATTGAGAAACTGTTTTATATCCTTTAAATGGCATGTTGTTCCCCACCATTTCTTTAAAGAGATACAGACCAATTGTTCAAGCACGCCCAACTCGAGTCCGTTAAAACCTGGCTCTGTGACCCGGCGCATGGCGCCTTGCCGCTGCACGCACGCATCCAGCGGGCCTTCCGGCAACTGATCCTCGATGGTGCGCTCGATGTGGGTAAGCCACTGCCTGCGTCGCGCGCACTGGCGAAATCTCTGGGTGTCTCCCGCGATACGGTTGAGGCTGCGTATAGCCAGTTACATGCGGAAGGGTTCATCGAACGACGCGTAGGCAGTGGTAGCTTTGTATCGGAGCGGGCGAAACGTCTGCCAAGGCGTGGTACGGCACGACGCACGGGATCTCCCGGGGAAACCCTACGCCTCAGTCGGCGCGGCAGTGCCATGTTCCAGGGCGGTGGCGTGCGCGATTTCCTGACACCACGCCCATTCGCTCCCGGTGTGCCGGAAACGCGAAGCTTTCCACTACAGATCTGGGAACGACTGGAACGACAGGTGTTGAAGGAATACGGCACCCAGGCACTACTGCACAGTCCGCCGCAAGGCATGGAGCCGCTGAGGCGCGCTATCGCGGATTATGTCAATCTCGAACGCGGCGCACATGCCACACCCGAGCGCGTGCTGGTGCTGACAAGCTCCCAACAGGCCCTGACCCTGTGTGCCACCGTACTGCTCGATGCCGGCGACCGGATTTTCATCGAAGACCCGGTGTACCATGGGGCACGCAGGGCGTTCGATGCCGCCGGCCTGGAATGCGTACCCGTGCCGCTGGACGCCGACGGTATCCGGGTGGAACATCTGCACGATGCTGCGCAGCCAGCCAAGGCTGTGTTCCTGACCCCTTCGCATCAATTCCCGACTGGGGCGACACTGGCATTGGATCGAAGGCTGACCGTCATCGAATGGGCGCGACAGAATCAGGCCTGGATCATCGAGGATGACTACGACAGCGAGTTCCACTATGCCGGCAAGCCCACGGCCTGTGTGCAGGGGCTCGATCCGCACCAGCGGACGATCTACATCGGCACCTTCACCAAATCGCTGTTCCCAGGCCTGCGCATCGGCTACATGGTCTTGCCACCACCGCTCGTGGCGCCCATGACGGTGGCGCGTACCCTGCTGGATGGGCACAGTGCTCCCATCCCGCAACTCACGCTGGCACGCTTCATCGAGGGCGGGCATTTCGGTGCCCATGTGCGCACCATGCGGGCTGTTTATGCCGAACGGCGAGACGTGCTGGCACAGCTGGTACGCAGGCACTTGCCCGATTTCGTGGAGCCTCGGGTACCCGACGGGGGCATGCAAATGCCCTGCGTCTTCATCCGAGATATTCCCGAGCGTGACACCGTGGACAGCGCGCGCCGGGCTGGCATCGACCTGCTAGGGCTGACGGCGCTGCATGCGTCGAACAAGCACAAGGCCGGTTTCCTTATGGGGTTTGCTGCCCATACCCCAGGAGAGTTGGAAATCGCCGTCAAAAAGCTCGTGAACGTGCTTCGCGCGCTGGAGCGCTGAAAACCGGGAAAGGCACACCACTAAAAGCGCCGAAACTACCCAGGCCCGGCCCGCGTCGGGCCGATGGCGGTGTTCCTCGCCTGCCCATGTTTGCTCGCTGCCATGACCCTTGGCCTGGCGAACGGCGTCGGCCAGCGCGCGGCATCCCATCCGGCAGGATAAGTCGCGCATTCTATGCCCACACTTTCGCGGAATTTCTTGGCGACACGGATGGCTATGGAGGTAGCCAGCGCTGCTATCGCTTTCTCCGACGGAAACACCCGGCGGGTGGCATTGAATTCGGTATAACGCCGACCGCGAGCGTCGGCATGGGCCAGCAGTTCCAACTCATTTATTTCGTCATTCTCCATTCATATTGCCAATCTGATTTGTCGCTGCGGGCTTGGTCCCTCGTGTCGCCCACCAAAACAGCAGCGCCAAAAGGCTGACCGCTGCTCCCAGCAGGCACACATCCTGCCAACCGGCATAGGCATAGGTGACGGTTGTGCTGATCGCACCCAGCCCACTGCCAATCGCGTAGAACAACATATAGAGACCCACCAGCCGGCTGTTTGCCTCGGGCCGGGTGCGGAAGATCAGGCTTTGATTAGTGACGTGTAGCGCCTGCCCACCCAAGTCGAGCAGCACGATGCCGATCACCAATGCCCACAGCGACCACTCCATCATCGACAGCGGCCACCAAGCCAGCAGCAGTAACATGAGCGCCACTGCGCTGGTGCGCTGGCCGTATCCACGATCGGCCCATTGCCCAGCGCGTGCGGCGGCCAATGCACCAACCACACCGACCAGGCCAAAAGCACCGATGGTGGTGTGCGAGAAGCCATAGGGCGGTGCGCTCAATGGCAACACCAGCGCACTCCAGAAGATGTTGAACGCAGCGAACATCAGCAACGCCAGCATGCCTCGCACTTGCAGCACTTTTTCCTGCCGCAACAGCGTCAGCATGGAGGCGATCAGGCGCCGATAGCTCTGCGTATGCGTCGCGGCCGACAAAGTTGGTAAGCGTCGCCATAGCGGCAACGCGATTACCAGCATCAGCAAGGCAGCACAGAAGTAAACGCCACGCCAGCCCGCCAGGTCGCTGACGCCACCGGCGAACACTCGCGCCAGCAGTAGGCCAATAAACACCCCGCCCTGCGCCGCACCCACGACGCGCCCTTGTTCATGAGACGCGGCGGCACTTGCCGCGTAGGCAATCAATCCCTGCGTCATCGCTGTGCCCAGCAGTCCTACGGCGAGCATGCTCGCCAGCAAAACGAGCGCGGACTGAGATATGCCTACCATCACTAGAGCCGCCACCAGCGCCAGCAACTGCACCGCCATCAGACGGCGGCGATCCATTAGGTCGCCCAGTGGCACCAGCAATAGTAAGGCCAGCATGCAACCGACCTGTGTTGCAGTAACCACGCCACCGACTGCCGCATAGCTGATATTAAAGTCGCGTGCCAACGCATCCAGCAGCGGGTGGGCGTAGTACACGTTGGCCACACTCAGGCCGCTGGCGGCTGCAAACAGCAGAACTAAGCTGCGCGGCATGCCTGCGGGACGGATTGACGCACGCCCCAAGGATGTCGGCGCCGTCGAAACAGGGAATTGCTTCATGATTTGTAGCCCACCCATGCTGGTTTCAAAATAAAACCAGTTGAATGTTATGGCATGTGGTTTTAAAATGCAACCAGGCTGTTGTCCGCTAGGAGAAGTCATGTCACGCCGCAAACTCATTAACGACGAACCGTGTCCAGTCGCACGCTCCGTCGACGTCGTTGGGGATCGCTGGTCGCTGCTCATCGTGCGCGATGCGTTTGACGGCATGCGACGTTTCAGTGACTTCCAGCGCAGCCTGGGCATGGCCCGCAATATCCTGTCCGACCGTCTTCGCAAACTGGTCGAGGCCGGTATTCTTGAAACGAAGCCAGCGTCCGACGGTACGGCCTATCAGGAGTACGTGCTGACGCCTCAGGGCGAAAGCCTGTTTCCCGTTGTGGTGGCACTGCGACAGTGGGGCGAACAACACCTATTCAATCCCGGTGAACGACATTCGGTGCTGATTAACAAGCGTACCGGCAAGGCTGTCCCACCCCTGGTGCTGCACGACTCGGATGGCACCACGCTGCAACCCGACATGACTGAAGTACGCAAGCTGATTTCGGGATCGACTTGACCTTCCGTTTTCAATCCATCGAAGTGAAGTGCTTGGGCTACGGCCGGAAAGCAGCGCAAATGCCAAAGCTCAATCCCGCTTTATCTCTGCGCAGCCGAAAAACCGTGATGTCTGGCCCCCCACACGACGATCAGCGTTGCCGCCAGCAGCGCCAATAGCGCGGGCGAGAATGCAGCCACGCCGAGGCGATCCAGCAGAATCCCGCCGATGATGCCGCCACCTGCGATCGCCATGTTCCAGGCTGTGACCAGCATCGACTGCGCAACGTCGGCCGCATCTCCTGCTGTCTTGACGATGGCGGTCTGAAACAGTGTCGCCGCACCGCCGAAGGCCAAGCCCCATGCGGCAACCGCCACATAAACCACGGCAGGCACATCTCCAGCCGCGCCGAGCGCCAGCGCGGATAGGCCGAACAAGGTTGTTCCGGTGAGCGTCAGCACACGCAAATAGCGATCGATAAGCACGCCGATGATCCAGATCCCCAGCAATGATGCGATGCCGAACACGAGTAGGACCAGATCCGTTCGTTCTGCCATGCCGGCCGTTGTTAGGAACGGCGCGATATAGGTATAGAGAATGTTGTGCGCCAGTACGAAGGCCAGCACCACAAAAAGTACTGAACGCATTCCCGGCAAGGAGAACACATGCCTCAGCGTAAACCGCTTTCCGGCCGCTTGCCCAGCGAAGTCTGGCACCTTGACTCGCACCCAGATCATGAGCAGCAGCGCCAGTAGGCTCATGATGCCAAAGCACATCCGCCAGCCCACCAGATTGCCAAGAAATGTGCCCGCCGGAACCCCGAGCGACAGCGCTAACGGTGTCCCCACCATAGCAATCGCAATGGCACGGCCTTTTTGATGTTCGGGTACCATGCGCGCGGCATAGCCTGCCAGTAGCGCCCAAAGTAGCCCGGCCGAAACACCAGCCATGAAGCGAGCGACCATGGTTAGGGCATAGCTGCTGGAAAATGTCGTGACAGTGTTGGCGATGACAAAGCCTGCAAGAGCTGAAAGCAACAACGGTCGGCGGCGAAAACCCTGCGTGGCGGCCGTTAAAGGAATCGCGGCCATCAGCGAGCCAATAGCGTAGAGGGTGACAAACTGCCCGGCCAGCGCCTCGGAGATTCCCAAGCCAGCGCTGATTTGCGGCAGCAAACCCGCCGGTAAGGCTTCAGTGAGGATGGTGACGAAACCCGCTAGCGCTAGTGCCAGCAGTGATGCGATAGGAAGACGTGCTACACGTTGATCCGTGCCACCGCCAAGTGCCGTTGTTGTTGAACTTGTCATAGTTTTGCCTTTTCGAGTACCGACCACGCTCACAAATGGCACGGAATCGGCACGAATTGAATTTAGTTAGCCATGTTAAAGAGGCTTCCAATGCAGGACAATAATGCTAATGTTATGAACATAACGGACAAATATTCTTAAATGGGTTCGACGATGGAATCGCTCAACGGCATCGCGTTCTTCGTGCAAGCGGCGGAAACCCGCAGCTTCTCCCAGGCTGGGCGCATCCTCGGCGTGTCTTCGTCGGCGGTGGGCAAGAGCGTATCCCGGCTAGAGGAACGTCTGGGGGTGCGCCTGCTTCATCGCAGCACGCGCAGCATCACCCTGACCAATGAAGGCGCGCTGTTTCTGGAGCGCTGTCGACGCATCCTGTGTGAAATCGAAGCGGCTGAGCTGGAACTGTCCGAAACCCGGCAAGCGCCACGGGGTCGTCTGAGTATCAGCCTGCCCCTGGTCGGCATGCTGGTCATGCCCGCGCTGACCGCCTTTATGCGACGTTATCCGGACATCGAACTGGACGTGGATTTCTCGGATCGCTTGGTGAACGTGATCGAGGAGGGCTTCGATGTGGTGATGCGCACCGGCGAACCTACCGACTCGCGTTTGATGGCCCGTCAGGTCGGCAGCTATCGGCTACAACTGGTCGCCTCCCCCGGCTACCTGGCAGACCACGGAACGCCCAAGGTTCCTGAAGATCTCGCCGATCACGCCTGCCTGCAGCACAAGTTTCCCTCCACGGGAAAGCTCGAGCCGTGGCCGTTGAAGCGCGTCGAAGGGGCGCCAGAATGGGAGGTGCCGGCCAGTATGGCGTGCAACACGTCTGCCGCCTTGATGGACGTGGCCTTGGCGGGTCTTGGTATCGCGTGCTTGCCAGACTTTATGGTGCGACAGGCCATTGAGCGGGGAGAGTTGGTTTCGGTGCTGGATGCGCATGTCGAACACCAGGGCTCATTCCGGCTACTGTGGCCGTCGAGCAAACACCTGGCGCCGAAGCTGCGTGTCTTCATCGACTTCATGGTCGAGGCGCTGTTCAAGCACTGACGGGGCGAGAGCCATGCGCGCGAGCATTGAACCTACTTGGGCGTTTCTGATGGGCCGCAGGCAGCCAGCACCGCGACCAATGCCAATAGGATGATCAGTTTCACGGCTCGACTTCCTCCTGGGGATTGGGCTCGGGTGGCGGTGTGGATCTGAATACTTCGGGCGATTCGATGGCCTGTACCCGCTCAATGAAACGGGACAAGATCGGGTCGGCCCAGACCTCCTCGACCACAATGCCGTCACCCACTTCGTCAGACTGGGCGAACCCCTCGTAGTACAGATCATCCTGCAATCCCTTGAGTTGCTGCGACAGCGGCACCTCGAACAGGCGTATTTCGACCTCCGGTTCTTCCTGCCGACACAATGCCGACAGGGCCGGCAAGCGCGAGGGGGCCACACCATCGGGCAGAGCGATACGCAATTGGCCATGAAAACCGTTGGCTGCAACCTTCACGCTGTCACGGCCTGCTGCAAGGCAGTGAAGATGCGCGGCTCGGGCGAAGTGGAGTTCTTCAGCTACGGCCAGGAAGCAACGCAGGTGCCGAAATTCCATAGTGGTGGCTCACACGACGGACAACACTTCCGATAGTGCTTTACGGGGTTTTTGCGGCCAGTTTCCTGCTGAGGGATGGCCGACAGCGACAATCATCACCGGCAATTCATTGGCAGAAATCCCAAACTCCAGAGTCACTTTCGTTGCATCGAATCCGCTCATGGCGCACGAACCCAACCCCATTGCCTGTGCGGCCAACATGAGCGTCATGGACGCCAGGGAAGCAGAGCGGACTGCCTCGTCACGCTGCAAGACGGAATCGGAGGAATGGGATGCGTTGACCTGTGCCCCCCATCCATCAACCATCTGCTGCTCCATGATATTTGCGTCCACACTAGGCTTCAGTGCTGCGGCCAACTGCGTATGCGCTGCCAGCTTGCCGCAGACGATGAACGCAACAGACGCATCTACTACCTTCTGCTGTTCAAAAGCAGCCCCTTTTAGGCGTTCTTTGGCAGCCTCGGACTGCACGGCGATGAATCGCCAGTTCTGCATGTTGTATGCCGATGGCGCTTTGGTCGCATGACTGACTAAAGAAGCAATCACATCATCACCCAAAGGGCGATTCGGCTGAAAGTGATTGATTGATGCACGAGATTCAACAGCGTTCTGAATAGGATTTGTCATGTCATAGTCCAGTGAGAAAATAATTCCGAAAGAAAAGATGCGATTGCTAGTGCCCTCTGGCTGCCAACCACTGCACGACAAGTACACTGAGCAACACGAGAACCATGCCGACCATTGCAGTTCCAGTGATAGCTTGGTCAAGTACCACCCAGCCCAGGAATACGGCTGTCAAAGGACTCAGCAGGCCCAGTGACGCCACTGCTACCGGCGGCAGCCGTCCAACGCCACGGAACCACAGGGCATAGGCCAGCAAAGCGCCAGCCAGTGAGAGATAGGAGTAGGCAGACACTTGCTGCACGGTCAGTTTTGGGAGCGGTTCATCAACCAAACACGCAATCGGCGCGAGCATCACTCCACCGATCAGCAACTGCCATCCCGTCAAGGCCAGCACCGGCATCTCCATTCGCCAGCGGCGGCCCAGCCAGGTTCCGGCGGCCATGCAGGCCGCGCTGATCAGGGCAGAGCCGATGCCAACCGACTCCCAGACGGTCTGTGGTGAAAGCAGCAGAACGGCCATTCCCATCACGCCAATCACGCAGGCCGCCAACGTGACGGGCGATGTCGACTGGCGATCCACGGCCCATACGAGCAGCATGACCAGCAGCGGCTGGATGGCACCCAGCCCGGCCGGCAGGCGATATGCCACCACAAACAGCAACGCCTGGAACACGCCGATGTTCAATGCCGCCAGAACGCTCAATCTCCAGCGATAGTCGGGTGCGGGCAGATGCCGGGTTAGCATAAGCAGCAGTACGCCGGCCGGCAGCACGCGCAACAGCGCTGCCGTGAAAGGCCTATCCGGCGGCAGCCATTGCGATGTCACCAGATAGGTTGAACCCCAGCTCGCCGGCGCCAGCGCGGTCAGCATCACGTCGGGCCAGGTGTGGGTCGTGGCTGCTCCACACTCAGGCCGTCGCTAACCGGTGGCCGGGTCGGAAGCCGTGCGCTCTGGCCGACCACACCACAGCCAACGCCAGCAACGTCAGCGCCACCAATGCCCAGGGCAATGAAACCGGCCCCAGACGTTCCACCAACAGCCCCCCCGCCATGCCACCGCCTGCAACGGCCAGGTTGAAAACTGTCACCAGCATGGACTGCACCATATCCGCTGCGTCGCCGGCAGTGTCCGCCAGCGCGGTTTGCAGCAGCGTTGGCGCGCCGCCGAAGGTCAGTCCCCAGGTTACGACGCCGATCAGAACGACGGTGGACGAACCTCCGGCAAGACCGAGCAGCAAGGCAGCCAGGGCGAACACGGTGAGACTCAACAAGGTCAGCATCCGCAGCCAGCGATCTACTCGCAGGCCTGTAATCCAGATGCCCACGATGGATGCCACGCCGAACAGGAGCAGCACCACATCGACGCGCAGCCCAAGCCCTGCGGATGCCAAAAAAGGCGCGATGTAGGTATAGAGGATGTTGTGCGCCAGCACGAAGGCCAGCACCACAAACAGCACCGGGCGCACGCCGGGCACCGTGAGCACATGCCCCAGCGACAACCGCTTGCCCGCCGCCTGTCCGGCGAAGTCCGGCAACTTGATGCGCGCCCACACCATGAGCACCAACGCCAGTGCGCTCATGATGCCGAAGCACATCCGCCAGCCCACCAGATTGCCGAGGAACGTACCGGCCGGCACGCCGAGTGACAGCGCCAATGGCGTGCCGACCATCGCAATAGCGATGGCCCGGCCCTTCTGATGCTCGGGCACCATGCGCGCGGCATAGCCTGCCAGCAGCGCCCACACCAGCCCGGCTGACACACCCGCCAGGAAGCGCGCCACCATGGTCAGGGCATAGCTGCCGGAAAACGTCGTGACGGTATTGGCGACGACGAAGCCCGCAATGGCCGCCAGCAGCAACGGGCGGCGCCGCAAACCCTGCGTGGCAGCGGTCAGCGGAATTGCTGCCACCAGCGAACCAATGGCATAGATCGTGACGGTCTGGCCGACCCAGGCCTCGGAAACCGCCAGGCCCTGTGCCATCTGCGGCAGCAGACCGGCCGGCAGCGCTTCGGTCAGGATGGTGATGAAGGCCGCCATGGCCAGCGCCAGCAGCGAGGCCAACGGTAGGCGGTCATGGGCCGTGGTGCTCATCTGTGCAGATGGGGTCGTCATTAGCGCACCTCCAGCGCGCCATAGACGGCATCGCGCAACTCGGTGACGAAGCGCCCGGACATACCTTCGTACAGCGTGTTGGTGAAGACGACGACGCTCAGGCCATGCGCCCGGTCCACGAACCACGAGTGACCGTAGGCACCACCCCAGCGCCAAGTACCAGCCGATTCCGGCGAAGCGGCCAGCCTTGGATCGCGCAGTACCGAGAAGCCCAGGCCAAAACCGAAGCCCGGTGCAGCGGCCAACTCAAGGCCATCGGTCTGGTCGCGTCCCATCTCCTCGACCAGTTCGCCGGACAGCAGCGTGCCGCCGCCCTGGCGCAGGACTTCCAGCAGGCGCAGGAAGTCCCCGGCCGTGCCGGCCATGCCAGCGCCTCCGGAGGGGAAGGCCTGCGCGTCGAAGATGCGGGCCGGGCTGTAGGCAATGCCGACGGCGCCCTCGAAAGCCGAGACGGTCTCACCTTCTGCCAGTGGGTGCGGCTGCGGCACGTCGTTGACATAGGCAGCGGCTACACGGCGCGCATCACGGGCGACGAAGTTGGTATCGGTCATGCCCAATGGGTCAGTCACCAACCGCCGCACCGCTTCGTCCAGCGGCGTGCCGTGGATGCGCTCGATCAGCGCGCCCAGCACGTCGGTCGCCAGCGAGTAACCCCAGGCAGTGCCTGGCTCGTACAACAGCGGCACGCTGACGAGGCGGCGCAGGTTCTCGGCCAGGGAAATGCCGGAGGCATCCATGCCATCCGAAACGCCGGCCCGCGCATAGGGACCGTCTGCGTCGGCCTCAAAGAAACGGTAGCCCAGCCCCGCCGTATGGCTGAGCAGTTGCCGCGCAGTGATGCGCCCCGGCCGGCCATCGGCCAACCGGGGCTGGAATTCGGGCAGCCAGCGCTCGATGCCCGCGTCCAGGTCGAGTTGGCCTTGCGCCACCAGCGCCATGGCTGCGGTGGAGACGATAGGCTTGCTGACCGAGGCCAGCCGAAACACCGTCTCCGGGGTCATTGCCCGTGCGCTCTCGCGGTCGGCAAAACCAGCGGCCTGCCGGTGGAGCAGTTCGCCGTCGCGGGCGACCAGGATGACGGCACCGACCAGGCGACGGTCATCCAGTGCCTGCTGAACGACGGCCTGGATACGTGCGGACAGGTACGCGGGTGGAACACCGTGGCGCAGAGGGAGTTGGAAGCTCGTCATGGCAAATACCTCGATTCAATGGGCAATGCCTCGATGATAGAAAGACCTCGATTAAAGAAAAAGTAGGCTACAGTTCCTTGGTGTGCGGAACAAAATGTCCGCAATTGTGAGGAGAGCGGATCATGGACAGCCTGAATGGCTTCGTGGTGTTCGTGCAAGTCGCCGAGACGCGCAGCTTCGTCGCAGCCGGCCGGCTGCTGGGTGTGTCGGCCTCGGCCGTCGGCAAGAGCGTGGCGCGGCTGGAAGAGAAGCTGGGGGTACGCCTGTTCCACCGCAGCACGCGCAGCGTCACGTTGACGGCCGAGGGCACGCTGTTCTTGGAGCGCAGCCGCCGCATCTTGGCCGAGATCGAGGCGGCGGAACTGGAGCTGTCGCAAGCCACCGCCGCACCGCGCGGGCGCCTGCGGGTGAGCCTGCCGCTGGTCAGTTCGCTGGTGCTGCCGGTACTCGGCGAGTTCATGCGTGAGTACCCCGAGATTGAGCTGGACCTGGACTTTACCGACCGAATGGTCGATGTGGTCGAGGAAGGCTTCGATGCCGTGGTGCGCACGGGCGAACCGGCCGACTCGCGCCTGTCGGCCCGCCGTCTGGGCTCCTTCCAGATGCAGCTGGTCGCCTCGCCTGATTATCTGGCGCGCCGAGGTACGCCCGTGACGCCAGTCGACCTGCAGCAGCACACCTGCTTGCACTATCGCTTTCCTAACAGCGGCAAGCTGGAGGCTTGGGCACTTCGGCAAACGCCCGGCGAGCCAGAGTTGCAACTGCCCACTTCGATGATCTGCAACAACATCGAGACGCGCGTGTGCTTTGCATTGCAAGGACTGGGGATTGCCCACCTGCCGGACTTCGCCATCCGCGAGCCATTGGCCGATGGACGGCTGGTGCCAATCCTGGCCGAGCATGTGGAGCGCAGCGGGGTGTTCCATGTGCTGTGGCCGGCGAGCAAGCACCCCTCGCCAAAGGTCCGGGCGTTGGTCGATTTCCTGTGCGCGTGGGTGTTCCCGGCCGCGAAAAGCAAGGCACCCAGATCCAGAGGTCAGCGCACTCGGTAACGAGGCGTGGCCCATGCCGCCCCCTTGGCTCAGTGGCCTCGCACAGCGTACGAGACCACTGAGCCTGCACCTGTCTCTCTTTTGTCCAGCCAACCGCTCCACACCGTCAGCAGCAGGCCGATGCCAACCATGACGGCGCCGACCCATGGCGTTGCGCCCAGTCCGAGGCGGGAATCCGCCACCAGCCCGCCGATGAAGACGCCCAGCGCGATGCCTGCGTTGGCGGCCGAGACGTTGATGGTGGAGGCGATGTCCACGTTTCCAGGCCGATGGCGCTGGGCAAGCTGTACGACGTAGAGCGCCAGACCCGGCACGTTGCAGAACATCAGCGCGCCGAGCACGCTGAGCGTCAGAATCGAGCCGAGCATGGACGACGCGGTGAAGGTGAAGATCAGCAGCACCGCCGCTTGCGCGGCGACAGCCCGTACTTGTCCAGCGAGGCGGCGGCCTGCATGCCACTGTCAGCCTGCCACTGCTGTAGATAGCGCCGCTCGATGATCAACTCGTCGAGTTCGAGTTGCAATTGCGCCGCACGATTGTGATCGTGCAGATGCTGCTTCAAGCGGGCCAGTAGGGCCTGGATCTCTTCCAGCGTCGGCGCGGGCTCGGGCTCGGGCTCGCTCGATGGCCACGTCGGCAGGTCGCCGAAGAAGTCCTGGCGGTTGTCCTGGTTGCCGAGCTTGGCGACCAGGTGGCCCAGGCCGTACTTCTCCAGCTTCTCGTAGACGTTCTCCACCGCCGCATTGTTGTTGGACAGCACCGCCACCGTCTGCCCACGCAGCAGGATATTGGCAAGGATGTTGAGGATGGTCTGGGTCTTGCCGGTCCCTGGCGGTCCCTCGATCACGCGGACCTGCGCACGGAACGCCTGCTCCACCGCCCCAAGCTGGCTCTCGTTCAGCCCGAACGGATAGATCAGCCCCTGGCCCGGCGCCTGCGCGCCGTTGCGCCCCGTGCAGTAGGCCTGCAAGGCAGTGTCGGCACTGGCGGGCAGCCTTGCTAGCTGGCGCACGACATTGGCGGCGATGTCTCGGTCGGTCTTCGACTCCGCTCGCTCCTGCCGGGCAGTGGCCACGGCAGTGAAATAGTGGAAGACCGGTGCATCCTTCATCGCCGTCGGCGCGGCAAAGCCGATACCGTCCATCTTGAAGACGTAAGGTTTGTCAGCATCTGGATAGTGCACGACGGCATACCGCTCGCCGTAGATCGTCGCCTTGGCGATGGGCGTGACGATCGTGCTGCCGGACTTAGTCAGCAACATCTCGCCCAGCTCACGAACGGGAGAGATGCGACAGTCGCTGAGCGGGCGTGTGTATGTTTTCTTGGAGGGGTAATAACAGGTCAGTTGCAGGGCTTCGTACTTGTCGCTCCAGTAAATCGCCCAGCCGCTGATCTTCGCGGTCTTATCTTCGCCCCCCATCTGAACCGAAACCATATATCCCTTATTCGTATGCGCACGGCATTCGTCTGCGCGCTCATGCCGAATATCGAATGCCGTTATTTCTCCAATATGGATCATCTTGCCATCATTGCGTGCAGGGTCGATAGCCGACTCATGCATTTGTCCATCTACCGGTTCTTTGGCTATTTTGGCCCGTGCGCGAGATGCAGCATCTGGCTTGAAGCTCGGGCGCTGGCTATCCGATGGCAGGCCCGCGTTGCCGCCCAATTTCCCACGACACGCCACCGCCGTGTACCGTGGCGGCAAGTTGCTGACCTAGCCGCCGCTCGATCACAGGCCGCCACGGCACGAGGGAGAAGCCCATGCCGTCGTCGAGCATGGCATAGCGCCCGCTCACTAGCATGATTGAGCACCGGTAGATGCCGGCCACGCGCTGCTCGTCGGCCACCGGCCGATACTTCAGACCGGTGTCGGCAGCAATGTCCTTGGCGGCCTGCGCTAGCTCCTGGTTGCGTAGCGTCCCCAACAGGTTGCGCGCCAGAATTACGCGCTGCCCGCGCCACTCGGCCAGCCCCTGCTCAACCAGGAAGTCAGCGCGCTGTTGCAGTGTGTTCTTGACCTCGCCACCAAAGCCCAGGTCGCCCAGCCCTCGGCCGCCGCCGATCAGTTGCTGGTCGAGCCAGGTGGCTCCGATCACGCGCGCCTGCTGCTCGATGGGCAGGTGCGACTTCAGTTCCACCGCCACACCACCGAGCCGTTGCGCATCGTACTGACGGCCACGCTCGGGCAAGTCGTCGGGCACTTTCCATAGCCCTTCGGCCACACGCTCCACGATGCCGGCCCGCCGCAAGGCTTCCAGTCGGCGGACATGGGCCGCGACGACTTCCTGCGGGTCGCGGCCGGGCTTGGCCCGGCCCTGCTCGATCGCCAGGTGATGATCGGTGCGGTACAGGCCATCGCTCGCCAGCGTGGCGATGTTCTTGTCGGCCGCCCGCACCTCGGCGGAACCGCGTACCTCCACCACCGCGCCGGTTGGATAGTTCGCCAGCTCGTCGCGGGCGTTCAGCGCGACGTAGTGGGCCTTGCCGTCCACGCCGTCGATGACCAGATAGCCGCGGTCGTGCAGCTCGTCGGCCAGCCCCTTGGCGGCCACGCGGCCGATGACACTGCGCCCGCTCTCACCTGGTTCAAAGACAGCCAGCTCTCGTGAAAGGCCGCTCATGGAGCTTTGCAGGGTGCGTATGATATCGCCACGCTCGCCCAGGGCCCGCAATGTTTTCTCGGCATCGGCGTGAATGTCCCAGGTACCGGGCTGCATCTCGTCCGCCAAGCCCAGGCGCTGCAAGTGTTGCAAGCGGCCAATGAGCAGTTGTCTCTAACGTTACAACTTCGGGTTGATAAAGCGCTCGATCTGCACCCGATGGTTATCGCCAGCCTCTCGTTGCAGTGTGCGATCCAGGCTCGTCCACCGCTCCTGTTCCACCTCGCGCCGCAAGGTCTGCTGGATCTCCAGTTCGGTGCGCGGCCCCAGCCATTCGGTCGCCAGTTCGGCGGCGCGATGGCGGAAGCCGTGGGCGATGTAGTCGCTGGCGATGATGAGGTCTTTGCCGGTGTCGTCGCGCCCGCGCACGATCAGGTGGGTGTGCGGGTTGTCGGTGTTCCAGTGATCCACCGCCACCCAATCCAGACGCGTGCCCAGGTCGGCTTCCATGCGGCTCATCAGGTGACGTGTGTAAGTGCGTAGATCGTTTAGTTCGGCTCCATCCTCGGGCGAGAGAATGAAGCGAAAATGGTGCCGGTCGCCCTGACAGCGTTCCTTGAAAGCATCGAGATCGGCCTCGTCTATCTGCGGCCCGTAGGCTCGGCCGGGCTCACCATCACGCCCCGCGCCGTCGCGCTCGATATAGCGCAGGTGCTTCGCCATCGACTGCGGGCTGGCCCGGCGCTGATTGACCAACAGGGTCTTGATAGTGACACGGCGCGAGAACGGCGTCAGTGATGAGCCCGTAAAGCGCGCTGCGGTATGGCCACTCCCCAAACGTGAGCCGGGCCGCTGGCCGGTGCTACCCGCCGATGTCTGACGGCGTGCCGAAGATTTGCCACCACTACACCGTCGATGCGTACCTGATCGGCCGACATGCATACATATTGTAGAGTTTGTCCCTCGGTTTGAGGTTGCGCAGCTTGGTATCGGTCAGCAAGAGTCTTATCCCTCCTCGACGCTGATATCATGCTGAAAGATCACCCCAAAAACAGGGTATAAAATTAATAAAAACAAATAGTTAATAAATTTCGATACCATGAACACATTGGATCAAGCAGCATGGTGTCGGCTATCACTCATGGCATCATGACTCGATAATACCACCTTGGATGCCACGCTCAAGCGGTGCTTCCCGCTGCCACTAGTTGCCAAATACTGCCAGACACAAAAACAAAAAAGCCCATGAAAACATGGGCTTAATCGTATATTTATGCCTGTTAGTACTAGCTAGTGCCTAACGTGTGATTATTCCCACTCGATGGTGGCGGGGGGCTTGCCGGAGATGTCGTAGACCACCCGGGAAATGCCGTCGACCTCGTTGATGATCCGGTTGGACACATGGCCCAGGAAATCGTAGGGCAGATGCGCCCAGTGGGCGGTCATAAAGTCGATGGTTTCCACCGCGCGCAGGGACACCACCCAGTCGTACTTGCGGGCATCGCCCATCACGCCGACCGAGCGTACCGGCAGGAAGACGGTAAAGGCCTGGCTGACCTTGTTGTACAGATCATGCTTGTGCAGCTCGTCGATAAAGATGGCGTCGGCCCGGCGCAGCAGGTCGCAGTATTCCTTCTTCACCTCGCCCAGCACTCGCACGCCCAGGCCCGGGCCCGGGAAGGGGTGGCGGTAGAGCATGTCGTAGGGCAGGCCCAGCTCCAGGCCGACCTTGCGCACCTCGTCCTTGAACAGCTCCTTCAGCGGTTCGACCAGCTTGAGCTCCATGTCTTCCGGCAGGCCGCCCACGTTGTGGTGGGACTTGATCACGTGGGCCTTGCCGGTAGCGGAGCCGGCGGACTCGATCACGTCCGGATAGATGGTGCCCTGGGCCAGCCACTTCACGTCCCGGATCTTGCCGGCTTCCTCATCGAACACCTCGATAAAGACCCGGCCGATGATCTTGCGCTTGGCTTCCGGATCGTTTTCGCCGGCCAGGGCAGCCAGGAAGCGCTGCTCGGCATTGACGTGGACGATATTGAGGCCGAAGTGATCGCCGAACATCTCCAGTACCTGGTCCGCCTCGTTCAGGCGCAGCAGGCCGTTATCCACAAACACGCAGGTCAGCCGCGGGCCTATGGCCCGATGCAGCAGCATGGCGGTAACGGAGGAGTCCACGCCACCAGACAGCCCCAGCAGCACCTTGCCGTCGCCCACCTGCTCGCGGATGCGGGCCACGGCGTCTTCGATGATGGAGGCCGGAGTCCACAATGCCTCGCAACCGCAGATGCCGCGCACGAAGTGCTCCAGCATGCGCGCGCCCTGGCGGGTGTGGGTCACTTCCGGGTGGAACTGCACCCCGTAGAAACGGCGTTGCTCATCCGCCATGCCGGCGAAGGGGCAGTTGCCGGTCTGGGCCACCTTGGTGAAACCGTCGGGCAGGGCCACCACCTTGTCGCCGTGGCTCATCCACACGTCCAGCAGGGCATTGCCGTCGGCATCCACCGCATCTTCAATATTGGCGAACAGGGCACAGTCGTTCACCCGCTGCACCTGGGCATAGCCGAATTCCCGCTCGCTGGAGCCGGCCACGGCCCCGCCCAGTTGCTCGGCCATGGTCTGCATGCCGTAGCAGATGCCGAACACCGGTACCCCTGCACTGAACACGTATTCCGGCGCCCGCGGGCTGCCGGGCTCGGTAACGGACTCGGGCCCCCCGGACAAGATAATGCCATTCGGATTGAAGTCGCGGATCTGAGCTTCGGTAACGTCCCAGGCCCACAGCTCACAGTACACCCCAAGCTCCCGGACACGACGGGCGATCAGCTGGGTGTATTGCGAGCCGAAGTCCAGGATCAGGATCCGGTTATCGTGAATATTTTTGGTCATTGTCTTCCTACTAGTTACAAAGGCCGTCTGTGGGGGGCCAAACGGCAATAGAAAAACGGGGGAAATATCCCCCGTTTACTGCTTTCGGGATCAGCCTAAACGGTAGTTCGGGGCTTCCTTGGTGATGGTCACATCATGCACGTGCGACTCCTGGATGCCCGCACCGGATATCTTAACAAATTCCGCCTTGGTGCGCAGGTCGTCGATGGTGGCACTGCCGGTCAGGCCCATGGCGCTGCGCAGGCCACCCATCTGCTGGTGGATGATTTCCTTGAGCTTGCCCTTGTAGGGGACCCGGCCTTCGATGCCTTCCGGCACCAGTTTGTCGGCGGCGTTGTCGGACTGGAAGTAACGATCGCTGGAGCCCTTGGTCATGGCGCCCAGCGAGCCCATGCCCCGGTAGGATTTGAAGGCTCGGCCCTGGAACAGCTCGATCTCGCCGGGAGACTCTTCGGTGCCGGCAAACATGGAGCCCATCATCACGCAATGGGCGCCGGCGGCCAGCGCCTTGGCGATGTCACCGGAGAAGCGGATGCCGCCATCGGCAATAACCGGAACACCCAGGTCTTTCAGGGCCTCGACGGCATTGGCCACGGCGGTGATCTGGGGAACCCCGCAACCGGTGACGATACGGGTAGTACAGATAGAGCCGGGACCGATGCCCACCTTGACCGCGCTGGCCCCGGCCTCGGCCAGGGCGCGGGCGCCGGCGGCGGTGGCCACGTTGCCGCCGATAATGGGCAGGTGGGGGAATGCCTTGCGGGTTTCACGGATGCGCTCCAGCACCCCTTCGGAATGGCCGTGGGAAGAGTCGATCAGCAACACGTCCAGACCGGCCGCCACCAGCGCCTCGATCCGTTCTTCGTTGCCCGGAGCCGCACCAACGGCAGCCCCCACCCGCAGCCGGCCCTGCTCGTCCTTGCAGGCGTTGGGCTTGCTCTCGGCCTTCTGGAAATCCTTGGCGCTGATCATACCGGTCAGTTGGCCGTTGGCTCCCACTACCAGTACCTTTTCGATGCGATGCTGTTGCATCAGCGCTTCAACCTGATCCCGGGACGCCCCCACCTTGACCGTCACCAGACGCGTCTGTTCGGTCATCACCTCATGAACCTGCTTGCTCATGTCCTGCACGAAACGGACATCCCGCCCGGTGATGATGCCGACCAGTTCCCCCTCGGCCGTGACCACCGGATAACCGGCAAAACCATTCTGGCGGGTCAGCTCGCGCACATCGGCGATGGTCATGTCGGGACGAACCGTGACCGGATCGGATACCACGCCACTTTCGAACTTCTTGACCTTGCGCACCTGCGCCGCCTGCTTTTCGATCGACATGTTTTTGTGAATAAAGCCGATGCCCCCTTCCTGGGCCAGAGCGATAGCCAGCTCGGCCTCGGTCACGGTATCCATGGCGGCAGAAACGATAGGGATGTTAAGATGGATTTCCCGGGTCAGTCGGGTACGGAGATCCGCCGTGTTGGGCAGCACGGTGGAATGGGCAGGGACCAGCAGTACATCATCAAAGGTCAGGGCGTCTTGGGCAATCCTAAGCATCGCAATATTCACCATCAGTTGGGGGAAAAATATTGCCGATGAATTGTAGGCATCCGACCCCCTTCGGTAAAGCGATTTTTGTTATTTTGGCAAATTAAGCGCAAAATATCGGGCAAAGCCGTTTATTTTCATATAAAAATACTACTCAGGGGCCATTTTGCATCCGGAAAAATTAACAGACGTTTATACGGTCACCCGCCTGAATCGCCATGCCCGGCTGCTGCTGGAAGGCGAAATGGGCGCGGTCTGGCTGAGCGGTGAAATTTCCAACCTGGCCACGCCCGGCTCCGGCCATTGGTACTTTTCGCTCAAGGACAGTCAGTCCCAGCTGCGTTGCGCCATGTTTCGTGGCAATAACCGCAGCGTAACCTTTCGGCCCAAAGACGGCGATCAGGTGCTGATCTTCGGCAAAGTCACCCTGTATGAGCCCAGGGGGGACTACCAGCTGGTGGCCCAGACCATGGCGCCGGCCGGTGAAGGGCTGCTCAAACAACAGTTCGAGGCGCTCAAGCACAGACTCGGCGCCGAAGGCCTGTTCGATAGCGGACGCAAGCGTCCCCTGCCCCCCCACCCCTCTCGCGTCGGCATCATCAGCTCGGCCTCCGGCGCCGCCCTGCACGATATTCTCACCGTGCTGGCGCGACGCGCGCCCCATCTGCAGGTCATCCTCTATCCCAGCCAGGTGCAGGGCGAAGCGGCGGTGCCGCAACTGTTGGCGGCACTGGCCATCGCCAATCGCCGGGCGGAAACGGATCTGCTGATCCTGGCCCGGGGCGGCGGCTCACTGGAAGATCTCTGGTGTTTCAACGACGAACGGCTGGTGCGGGCCATCGCCGCTTCCGCCCTTCCCGTGGTCAGCGCCGTCGGCCATGAAGTGGACATCACCCTGAGCGATCTGGTCGCCGATCTGCGCGCGCCTACCCCTTCCGCCGCCGCCGAGCTGGTCAGCCGGGATGGCGAGATCCAGGGCCAGCAATGGGTGCAATGGCGCCAACGGCTGGAGACGGCCCAGCGCCGATACCTGCAGAGCCAACGACAGCAATTGCTGCAGCTGGAATCCCGCCTCGGTCGCCAGCACCCCGAACGCCGCCTGCAGCAGCAGGCCCAGCGCCTGGATCAACTGCAGCTGCGCCTGCTGCGGGGCTGGCAGCGTCGGCTGGAGCAAGCCGGCCAGCGGCTGGAGGCCGCCCGTCTAAGGCTACAGCACC
This sequence comes from Zobellella sp. DQSA1, assembly GCF_041950555.1. Taxonomy (GTDB): domain Bacteria; phylum Pseudomonadota; class Gammaproteobacteria; order Enterobacterales; family Aeromonadaceae; genus Oceanimonas. The sequence continues at coordinate 1,589,996 of NZ_CP169531.1, read as the reverse complement.
AGCATCCCGAACGTCGCCTGCAGGCCGGGCATGAGCGGCTGCTCCGGCTTGAGCAGCGCCTGGCTTCCCTGTTCCACAGCCGCCTCGGGCAGGACAAGCACCGGCTGGCCCTCGCCGCCTCCCGGCTCGACGCCATGAGTCCCCTGGCCACCCTGTCCCGGGGCTACAGCATCACCCTGAGCCGGGGCCAGGTGGTAACCGACGCGGCCCGGCTCGCGCCCGGAGACGAGCTGCACACCCGCCTGGCCAAAGGCGAGGTGCGAAGCCAGGTACTGGAAGTAAAAGGGGACGCCTGAGCGTCCCCTTCCGCCTCAGATGGCCACCACCGGCTCTCCTGCCGGCAAGGCCTCGTCGCCGCGGGCAGCGCCGCCCTGCAGCCGATAGTGGGCGATCATCTGCTCCAGCACCTTGCACTCGGCCACCAGTTGCAGGCTGGCGGTGGCGGCGGAATCAGCCTGTTCCAGCGTATCACCGGAAGAGTCCCGCACCCGGGTGATATTGCGGCTCACCTCGGCGCACACCGCGCTCTGCTCGTCCGCCGACGCCGCCACCTGCGCATTGAGTTCGTTAATGCGGGCCACCTGCTCGATGATGGCCTGCAGCGAGTCCATCGCCGCCTGGGTCCTCTCTACGCTGTCCACCGCCTGCCCCTCCGCCTTCTGGATGGCAGACACCGCCCCCTTGGCTTCCGTCTGCAGCAGGCGGATCATGCCGGTAATGTCCTCCGCCGACTGCTGGGTACGCAATGACAAGGTGCGGACTTCGTCCGCCACCACGGCAAAGCCACGGCCCGAAGCACCGGCCCGGGCCGCTTCGATGGCGGCATTGAGCGCCAACAGGTTGGTCTGCTCGGCAATGCCCTTGATCATGTCCAGCACCTTGTCTACCTGATCGCAACGGCCGTCCAGTTCGCGAATCACCTGGTCGATACGCCCAATTTCACCGCTCAGGGCCTGGATACCGGAGATAGCCACCTGGGCCTGATCATTGGCGGTCAGGACGAAGGCATGACTCTGTTCCGAGGTTTCGGCCGTTAGCCTGGCATTCTCCCGCACTTCCCGTGCCGAGGCCTCCATCTCGTCGACGGCGGTGGCGATCAGCGCTGTTTCCCCATCCTGAATCTTGACCGAGCTGTCGGTCTTCTGGGCGCTCTGCTGGATTTGATCCGCCGCCTCATAGATGCGGCCGGTCACCTGGCGCACCTCCTGCAGGCTTTTCTGGAAACTGGCCAGCAGGCCGTTGATGGCGCCGACCAGGCCACCCAGCTCATCTTTGCCCAGCGGCACCAGCCGGGTCGCCAGATCCCGCTCCTGCGCCAGCTGTTGCAGCCGCCCGCTGATATTGAGGATGGGCCGTTTCAGGTAATAATTCTGCACCCGCCACAACACCACCAGGGCGGCGCCGAACACCAGCAGCAGCACGCCGCCCAGGCGCAGGTTGTTGCCGCGGATCTGGGCAAAGGTATCGCTCAGATCATAGCTGATGCGCACCGCGCCCATGACGGTGCCCTCCGGCACCTGGTGGCACTGCAGGCAGGCGGTGCCGCGGTACTCCTGGTAGGCCTTGTAGGGTTTGATCAGGGTCAGATGGGGAATATTGTCGTCCAGGTGCAGCTCGAGCACGGTTTCCCCCCGCTCTATGGCCCGCCGGTCCAGTTCATCCTCTATGCCCTGATCCGGCGCCCCCGGCCCGAACAGCTGGCTCACCGCCGGTGCCCGTATTACCCTCGCCTGCTGGATGCCCACCTCTTCCTGTACCTTGGTCTGCACCAGTTGTCGCTGGTGAATGGCGCCGTTGACCATCAGCACGTTGAGCTGATCCATATAGAGGTTGGCGGTGGTCTCGATTTTTTCTTCGGCCAGATGCAGCGCCAGGCCACGCTGCAACTGGGTGGAGACGGCAAAACACAGTACGAATACCAGGCCGAAAATCACCAGCAGCGGCAGAAAAATCTTCCAGTTCAGTGAGAGGTTACGCATTCCTTGAGGCTCTCGTTCGGCTCCGTAAAAAGTCATTCTAAAGTAATTAGCCGGTTAAAAAATGGTAATCCCTCTCACGCTTGATCTGGATCAAAGGCTCATATGAAGCATTTAAAAGTCAAGTTTTGTCCGGCAGTCTATACTGGTTATGCAGCAGAGAAGGCGGCCCGACACGGCTTGGCCTTCGGGAGGTAGCTATGGGTATGTCACTCAGATTGAAACAGTACTTGGACCGACATCATATCCCCTATGACACGGTGCATCACGCCTACTCGGAAGGGGCGGCGCAGAGCGCCATCGCCGGCCATGTTCCCCTCGCCCAGATGGCCAAGGCCGTGATCCTGGAGCGGGACGACGGTAAATCCATCATGGCGGTGATCCCCGCCGCCGACAAGGTCGACTTGCAGCGCCTGAACTACCTGGTGCATGGCGAGGTGCAACTGGCACCGGAACGCACCCTGGAACAGTGGTTCAACGACTGTGATCCCGGTGCCATTCCGGCCATGGGTGATCCTTATGCATTGGATACCCTGGTGGACGATGCCCTGCTCGGTATGGCCGACGTCTACCTGGAAAGCGGTGACCACCGGGATCTGATCCATGTGAAAGGTGACGATTTCCGCCGCCTGGCCAGCCACTGGCAGCACGGACAGTTCAGCATGAAACCGGATCCATGGAGCCGGACGGAACGCATGTAACCAAAGAGCCAACCACATAAAAAAAGGAGCCTGCAACGGCTCCTTGTTTCTTTCAGCTTCAAGCTTACGGCTTTGTGTTACCAGCCGGTCACTTCACGCAGCGCCTTGCCAATATCGGCCAGGGAGCGCACGGTTTTCACACCGGCGTCCTGCAGGGCGGCGAATTTCTCGTCGGCAGTACCCTTGCCACCGGAGATGATGGCACCGGCGTGGCCCATGCGCTTGCCCGGAGGCGCGGTCACACCGGCGATGTAGGACACCACCGGCTTGGTCACGTTGGCCTTGATGAAGGCGGCGGCTTCTTCCTCGGCGGTACCGCCGATTTCACCGATCATCACGATGGCCTCGGTCTCCGGATCGTCCTGGAACAGCTTCAGGATATCGATAAAGTTGGAGCCGGGGATGGGGTCGCCACCGATGCCCACACAGCTGGACTGGCCGAAACCTTCGTCGGTGGTCTGCTTGACCGCTTCGTAGGTCAGGGTGCCGGAGCGGGATACGATGCCGACCTTGCCCTTCTTGTGAATGTGACCGGGCATGATGCCGATCTTGCACTCGTCCGGGGTGATCACACCCGGGCAGTTGGGGCCGATCATGCGCACGCCGGCTTCGTCCAGCTTCACCTTCACGTCCAGCATGTCCAGGGTGGGAATGCCTTCGGTGATGGTAACGATCAGTTGGATGCCCGCGTCGATGGCTTCCAAGATGGCATCTTTACAAAAGGCCGCCGGCACATAGATAACGGTGGCGGTGGCGCCGGTGGCTTCTACCGCTTCACGCACGGTGTTGAACACCGGCAGTCCCAGGTGGGTGCTGCCACCCTTGCCCGGAGACACGCCGCCAACCATCTGGGTGCCATAGGCGATGGCCTGTTCGGAGTGGAAAGTCCCCTGGCCACCGGTAAAGCCCTGACAGATAACCTTGGTGTCTTTGTTGATCAGAATGCTCATTCTCTTATTTCCCCTGTGCGGCGTTGACGACCTGAACCGCGGCGTCGGTCAGGCTGGTGGCAGCGATGATGTTGAGGCCGGACTCGGCCAGCTTCTTGGCACCGGCTTCGGCATTGTTGCCTTCCAGGCGCACCACCACCGGGACCTTCACGCCCACTTCCTTCACCGCACCGATGATACCTTCGGCGATCATGTCGCAACGGACGATGCCACCGAAGATGTTCACCAGTACCGCTTTCACGTTGCTGTCGGAGAGAATGATCTTGAATGCTTCGGTCACCCGTTCCTTGGTGGCGCCACCGCCCACGTCCAGGAAGTTGGCGGGAGAGCCGCCGTGCAGGTTGACGATATCCATGGTGCCCATGGCCAGGCCGGCACCGTTGACCATGCAGCCGATGTTGCCGTCGAGGGCCACGTAGTTCAGTTCCCATTTGGCGGCGTGGGCTTCACGGGCGTCGTCCTGGGACGGATCGTGCATTTCACGCAGCTTGGGCTGACGGAACAGGGCATTGGAGTCGATGTTGATCTTGCCGTCCAGGCAGTGCAGGTTGCCGGCGGTGGTGATCACCAGGGGGTTGATTTCGAGCAGGGCGAAATCGTAGTCCAGGAACATCTGGCCCAAACCGAGGAAAATTTTGGTGAACTGCTTGACCTGGTCGCCTTGCAGGCCCAGTTTGAATGCCAGCTCGCGGCCCTGATAGGCCTGCGGGCCTACCAGCGGATCGATGGCGGCCTTGTGAATAAGCTCGGGGGTCTCTTCGGCGACTTTCTCGATTTCCACGCCGCCTTCGGTAGAGGCCATGAACACCACGCGACGGGTACCACGGTCAACCACCGCGCCCAGGTAGAGTTCCTTGTCGATGTCGGTGCAGGACTCGACCAGGATCTTGGCCACCGGCTGGCCCTTGGCATCGGTCTGGTAGGTCACCAGGTTCTTGCCCAGCCAGTTTTCGGCGAACTCGCGAATTTCTTCCTTGGTCTTGGCCAGCTTGACGCCGCCTGCCTTGCCACGGCCACCGGCGTGGACCTGACATTTGACCACCCACATGTCGCCGCCGATCTTGCTGGCCGCTTCTACCGCTTCTTGCGGGTTGTCACATGCGTAGCCTTCTGATACGGGCAGACCGTATTCGGCAAACAGCTGTTTTGCCTGATATTCATGCAAATTCATGTTGCGTTTTCCGTTGTTGTGTTTGGGTTCAGGGCATAAAAACGGGTCGGGCCGCAACCCGACCTCTTGTTATTATCGATTTACACGTCCAGCAGCAGACGGGTCGGGTCTTCCAGCAGTTCCTTGATGGACACCAGATAGCCCACGGACTCGCGGCCGTCGATCAGGCGGTGGTCGTAAGACAGCGCCAGGTACATCATCGGCTGGATTTCCACCTTACCGTTCACCGCCATCGGGCGATCCTGGATCTTGTGCATACCCAGGATGGCGCTCTGCGGCGGGTTGATGATGGGGGTAGACATCAGGGAGCCGAACACGCCGCCGTTGGTGATGGTGAAGTTGCCGCCGGTCATGTCGTCCACGGTCAGCTTGCCGTCACGGCCCTTGATGGCCAGATCCTTGATGCTCTTCTCGATGTCGGCCAGGCCCAGGCGATCGCAGTCGCGCAGCACCGGGGTCACCAGACCACGGGGGGTGGACACGGCGATGCTGACATCGAAGTAGTTGTGGTAGACGATATCGTCACCGTCGATGGAGGCGTTCACTTCCGGATAACGCTTGAGGGACTCCACCACCGCCTTCACGTAAAAGGACATGAAACCCAGGCGGATGCCGTGGCGCTTCTCGAACACCTCCTGATACTGCTTGCGCAGGCTCATGATGGGGCCCATGTTGACCTCGTTGAAGGTGGTCAGCATGGCGGTGGTGTTCTTGGCTTCCAGCAGACGCTCGGCCACGCGCTTGCGCAGACGGGTCATGGGCACGCGCTTCTCGGTGCGCTCGCCCAGGGGGATGACCGGGGCCTTGACCTCGGCGGCGGGTGCCGCCGCGGGCTTGTTGCCGCCCTTGATAAAGGCTTCCACGTCTTCCTTGGTGATGCGACCACCCTTGCCGGAGCCGGCCAGCTTGGCCACGTCGATATTGTGCTCGGCCACCAGGCGGCGCACCGCCGGGCTCAGGGCGTCATCGGCATCGGCCTTGGCCTCTTCCTTCGCTTCGCCGTTGGCGGCGACCGGCTTGTCCTTGGTTTCCTCACCGGCCACGGCGCCCTGCTTGAGCTTGCCGATGATCTGCTGACCCAGCACGGTGGCGCCGGCGTCTTCAATAATGGCTTCCAGTATCCCGGCTTCGGGAGCCGGAACTTCCAGCACCACTTTGTCGGTTTCGATGTCGACGATCACTTCGTCGCGCTCAACCCGATCACCCGGCTGTTTGTGCCAGGTGGCAATGGTGGCATCGGCGACAGATTCTGGTAGGTCGGGAACCTTGATTTCGATGGTCATCAATATGTCCTTTGTGCGTTATGCTTCAGTCAACGTCAGTGCGTCTTCGACCAACGCTTTTTGTTGTTGTAAGTGAACAGAGGTGTAACCCACGGCCGGGGACGCCGAGGCGGCGCGACCGGCATAACGCAGGTTGGCACCGGCCGGGATGGCAGCCCAGAAGTGGTGCTGGCTGCAATACCAGGCCCCCTGGTTTTGCGGTTCTTCCTGACACCAGACGAAGTCTTTCACGTGCTGGTAATCGGCAAGAATCGCGGCAACCTCTTCCTGAGGGAACGGATACAATTGCTCGATCCGGATAATGGCCACATCCGTTTGTTCATTCTTGCGCCGGGCATCCAGCAGATCGTAATAGACCTTGCCGGAGCACAGGATAATGCGTTTAACGCCTTTGGGATCCAGAGAGTCGATTTCACCGATGGCATTCTGGAAGGTACCGCTGGCCAGGGTTTCCAGCTCGGACACCGCCAGCGGATGACGCAGCAGCGACTTCGGCGTCATCACCACCAGCGGACGGCGCATGGGGCGCAGTACCTGGCGACGCAACATATGGAATACCTGGGCCGGAGTAGTCGGTACGCACACCTGCATGTTGTGCTCGGCGCACAGCTGCAGATAACGTTCCAGACGGGCACTGGAGTGCTCGGGACCCTGACCTTCGTAGCCATGGGGCAGCAACAGGGTCAGGCCGCACATCCGGCCCCACTTCTGCTCGCCGGAGCTCAGGAACTGGTCAACCACCACTTGGGCGCCGTTGGCGAAGTCACCGAACTGGGCTTCCCAGATGGTCAGGCCTTCCGGCTCGGCGGTGGCATAACCGTATTCGAACGCCATCACCGCTTCTTCGCTCAGTACCGAGTCATAGACCTGGAACTGGCCCTGCTTGTCGGACAGGTGGCACAGCGGGGTATAGGTGCTGGCGTCGTTCTGGTTGTGCAGTACCGCGTGGCGGTGGAAGAAGGTGCCGCGGCCGGAATCCTGACCGGTGAGGCGCACTTCATAGCCGCTGTCGCACAGGGTGGCGTAGGCCAGTACTTCGGCAAAGCCCCAGTCCGCCAGCTTTTCACCCTTGGCCATCAACCGGCGGTCATCATAAATCTTGCCGACCTGGCGCTGCAGGGTATGGGTCTCGGGGTAACTGGTCACCCGCTCGGCCAGCTCTTTCAGCTTGTCCAGCGGGTAGGCGGAGTCGTAGGGCATGTCCCACTCGTGACCCAGGTAGGGTGACCAGTCGACGGAATGCTTTTCCATCGGACGCCATTCCTTGACCACGCACTCACCGTGGTCGAGGGCATCCCGGTACTCGTTGATCATCACGGTGGTGTCTTCGGCAGACACGGTACCCTTGCCGATCAGCAGGTCCGCATAAATCTTGCGCGGAGTCGGGTGCTTCTTGATCTTTTGGTACATCAACGGCTGGGTGGCGCTCGGCTCGTCGGCCTCGTTGTGGCCGTGGCGGCGATAGCATACCAGGTCGATCACCACGTCACGGCCGAACTCGTTGCGGAAATCCAGGGCCAGCTGAGTCACCTGCACCACGGCTTCCGGATCGTCGGCGTTGACGTGGAAAATCGGGGCCTGCACCATCTTGGCGATATCGGTACAGTACTCGGTGGAACGGGTGTCGCGCGGGTTCGAGGTGGTAAAGCCCACCTGGTTGTTGATCACGATGCGCACGGTACCGCCCACGCCATAGCCGCGGGTCAGGGACATGTTGAAGGTTTCCGCCACCACACCCTGGCCGGCGAAGGCCGAGTCACCGTGAATGGTGATCGGCAGCACCTGACGGCCGTCCGGATTTTCCAGCCGATCCATGCGCGCCCGTACCGAGCCGATGACCACCGGGTTGACGATTTCCAGATGCGAGGGGTTGAACGCCAGCGCCAGGTGCACCACGCCGCCCGGGGTTTCGAAGTCGGAGCTGAAGCCCATGTGGTATTTGACGTCACCGGAACTCTGGATGTCGTACTTGCCGGCAAAGGCATCGAACAGGTCTTGCGGACGCTTGCCCAATACGTTGACCAGCATATTCAGACGACCCCGGTGGGCCATGCCGATCACCACTTCCCGGCCACCCTTCTCGCCGAAACGACGGATCAGTTCCTTGGTCATGGGTACCAGGGCATCGCCCCCTTCCAGGGAGAAACGTTTGGCGCCGGGGAACTTGGCGCCCAGATATTTCTCCAGGCCCTCGGCGGCGGTCAGGCTGTCGAGGAAGCGCAGCTTGTCTTCCTGGGTGTACTGGGGCTCACCGACAACAGGTTCCAGACGGCCCTGTATCCAGCGCTTTTCTTCGGTGCTGGTGATGTGCATGTATTCCGCACCCACCGAGCCGCAATAGGTTTTTTTCAGCGCCGCCACCAGATCCTTCAGCTTCATGGTTTCCTTGCCGATGGCATAGGAACCCACGTTGAAGGTCGCCTCGAGGTCGGCGCCGGTCAGGTTGTGGAAAGCCGGGTCTAGCTCCGCCACCACGTCGCGATTCCACAGCCCGAGCGGATCCAGGTTCGCATTCTGATGGCCCCGAAAGCGGTAGGCGTTGATCAGTTGCAGAACTTTGACTTGCTTGGCGTCAGTGTGGGGATCACTGACCGGGGTGGCATAACGGGAGGTGTCTTTGGCGAGGCGGCGAAAATAATCTCTTACTTGCGAGTGGGGTTGGTCCTGAACGTTGCCGTCTTGCGCCGGCAGGCCGTCGAAAACGGACCTCCATTGGTCGGGAACGGTTTCAGGATCGGCAAGATAGGCCTCGTACAGGTCTTCTACATAGGTCGCATTGGCACCGGCCAGGTGAGAAGATTCCAGCCAGGCTTGCATTACGCCATTGTGCATCTTTATCCCTTTGTAACTTCTCGACAGGGCTACTGTCGTTCTGGTCGTCGAGTCAAAGCCGCCCTCGCGGGCGGCGGGTTATCAGCTTGGGACTGTTAAACTGCCCGTTTCAGCAGCATGGACTTGATATGACCGATGGCCTTGGTGGGGTTAAGGCCTTTGGGACACACGTTCACACAGTTCATGATGCCATGGCAGCGGAATACGCTGAAAGCGTCATCCAGGTTGGACAAGCGATCATCGGTGGCGGTATCGCGGCTGTCGATCAGCCAGCGATAGGCGGCCAGCAGGCCGGCCGGACCGATGAACTTGTCCGGGTTCCACCAGAAGGAAGGACAAGAGGTGGAGCAGCAGGCGCACAGGATGCACTCGTACAGCCCGTCCAGCTTGGCGCGCTCTTCCGGCGACTGCAACCGCTCGCGGGCGGGCGGCTGCTTGTCTTCGGCAATCAGGAACGGTTTGACCTTTTCCCACTGGGTGTAGAACTGGGTCAGGTCGACCACCAGGTCACGTACCACCGGCAGGCCGGGCAGCGGACGGATCACCACCTTGCTGCCGGCCTTCATCAGGTCGGACAGCGGGGTGATACAGGCCAGGCCGTTCTTGCCGTTCATGTTCAGGCCGTCGGAGCCACAGACTCCTTCACGGCAGGAACGACGGAAAGCCAGGGTCGGGTCCTGTTCTTTCAGGGCCAGCAGGGCATCCAGCACCATCATGTCGGAGCCTTGCGGCACCTCCAGACTATAGTCCTTCATGTGTGGCGCCGAATCGGTTTCCGGATTGTAGCGGTAAACAGAAATGGTAATTTGCATGCTATCCCCTCCCCTTAGTAAGTCCGCGCTTTCGGCGGGAATGCGTCACGGGTTTTCGGTGACATATTCACAGACCGTCTGGTCATGGACTCGGTTTCCGGGCTATACAGCGAGTGGCACAGCCAGTTCTCATCATCACGCTCCGGATAATCGAAGCGGGAGTGGGCACCACGGCTCTCGGTACGGAAGTTCGCGGCCACGGCGGTGGCATAAGCGGTTTCCATCAGGTTGTCGAGTTCCAGGCACTCGATACGCTGGGTGTTGAAGTCGCGGCTGGTATCGTCCAGACGGGCAGACTTCAGACGCTCGCGGATCACCTTGAGCTCGGCCAGGCCTTCGGCCATGGCATCACCTTCCCGGAACACGGAGAAGTTGTTCTGCATGCAGCGTTGCAGATCTTTCTTGATCTGTACCGGGTCCTCGCCACTGCGGGTATTTTCCCAGCGGTGGTAGCGGGTCAGGGAAGCATCCAGATCGGACTCGGAGGCGCTGCGCACGTCGCCCAGTTCGTTCAGGGCTTCGGTCAGGTGACGACCCACGGCACGACCGAACACTACCAGGTCGAGCAGGGAGTTGCCGCCCAGGCGGTTGGCACCGTGCACCGACACGCAGGCGATCTCGCCCACGGCGAACAGGCCCTTCACCGGTACGTCGTTGCCGTTGGCATCCAGCTTGAGCGCCTGGCCGTGCACGTTGGTGGGGACACCGCCCATCATGTAGTGACAGGTAGGGATAACGGGAATCGGCTCTTTCACCGGATCCACGTGGGCGAAGGTACGGGACAGCTCGCAGATACCAGGCAGGCGGCTTTCCAGCACATCCTTGCCCAGGTGATCCAGCTTCAGCTTGATGTGCGGACCCCAGGGACCATCGCAACCGCGGCCTTCGCGGATCTCGATCATCATGGAGCGGGCCACCACGTCACGACCGGCCAAGTCCTTGGCGTTGGGGGCATAACGCTCCATGAAACGCTCGCCGTCCTTGTTCAGCAGATAACCGCCCTCGCCCCGGCAACCTTCGGTCACCAGCACGCCGGCACCGGCGATGCCGGTGGGGTGGAACTGCCACATTTCCATGTCCTGCACCGGCACACCGGCACGCAGCGCCATGCCGACACCGTCGCCGGTGTTGATATGGGCATTGGTGGTGGACTGGTAAATACGGCCGGCACCGCCGGTGGCCAGTATGGTCGCCTTGGCCTTGAAGTAGACCACCTCACCGGTTTCGATATCGATGGCGGTACAGCCGACCACGTCGCCGTCCTGGTTCTTCACCAGGTCCAGCGCATACCACTCGGAAAATACCGTGGTCTGGTGCTTGACGTTCTGCTGATACAGGGTGTGCAGCAGGGCGTGACCGGTACGGTCGGACGCCGCCGCGGTACGAGCCGCCTGTTCGCCGCCGAAGGCCTTGGACTGGCCGCCGAAGGGACGCTGGTACACCTTGCCGTTATCGAAACGGGAGAAGGGCAGACCCATTTTTTCCAGCTCGAGGATGGCCTCGGGGCCGGTCTGACACATGAACTCGATCGCGTCCTGGTCACCGATGTAGTCGGAACCCTTGACGGTGTCGTACATGTGCCATTCCCAGTTGTCGTCGTGGGCATTGCCCAGCGCCACCGTGATACCGCCCTGGGCGGACACGGTATGGGAACGGGTCGGGAACACCTTGGACAGGAGCGCACAGCTCTTGCCGGATTCCGCTATTTGTAAGGCGGCGCGCATGCCGGCACCGCCGGCGCCGATTACCACGGCGTCGAATTCGCGAATTGCAATAGTCACCTTATACACCCCACAGAACGACGATACCGGTCAGCAGATAGACCAGCAGCAACACTACTACCCCGAACTGGGCCAGGCCGCGCCAGAGCGCCGGTTTGACGTAGTCGGAGAGCACCTGCCAGGCACCGATCCAGCCGTGCATCAGCACGCTGAACAAGGCCAGCAGAGTGAACACCTTGGTAAAGGTCTTGTCGAAAAAGCCGGTCCAGACCTCGTAGGTGATGTCGTTGAAGGCGATAAAGCCCACCAGATAGATGGTATATAAGGTCAAAATAATAGCCGTGGCACGGATCAGCATGAAATCATGCACACCGCTGCGGCCAAAGGTTGCAGAATTGGTTACCATACCAGTACCCCCGCCAGCAGTGACAATACAATTGTCACACCGAACGCCACTTTGGCGCTCAGCGCACCCGACTCCAGTTCCTCACAGTAGCCCAGGTCCATAATCAGGTGGCGAATGCCGCCCACGATATGGTAGGCCAGTGCAGTCAGCACACCCCAGAGGATGAACCCGACGAAGAAACCGTCGAGAATATCCACGACTGCGCGGAACCCGGCCTCGGAAGAGAGCGAGTAACTCAGCAGCCACAGCAGGATGGCGAGTGCAAACAGCGTGATGACACCGGAAACCCGGTGGAGGATGGATGCGATAGCGGCGACAGGTTGGCGAATAGTCCGTAGGTCGAGGTTTACAGGTCTCTGTTTTTTAGTCACGGTCTTGCCCACTAGCTCCATTGAGCACGTTAGTTATTGTTTTAACAGGTGTTGCCCGGGTATATGAAATGAGGTCATGATAAAAAATGCCTGTTCGGAACCCTTCGCCCAACTACCGCTCAGGACCCTCGAGTCAGCATCTGAAGCATGGCCACAACTGCATCCTATACCCTCGGCGGCCAGTATAAGGAGGGGGGAAAATAATTACAATGAAGGCCCTAAAACAATTGCCAAATATGTAAAGTTGATCGCACAACGGGGTTAACAGCCTGTTCCGGGTGCCGACGAAAATTGACATTCACCCTCGCTTCTGTCTTCAATATGCCCGCACCATGGGAGGTGATAGTGATTAAAAATTCATTTAATCCGAGTAAAAAATCCTTACCCGTGGACCTATTATAAAAGCAAAGGAGACGTGCTATGGCTGACCAAAAGGCCACACTGCATCTGCCCGGCAAGGAACCCATCGAGCTTCCGATCGCGTCAGGCACTGCTGGTTACGATGTGATCGATATCAGTTCCCTGGGCTCACACGGTTACTTCACCTTCGACCCCGGTTTTATGGCGACGGCATCCTGCCGGTCCGAAATCACCTACATCGACGGTGATCAGGGCATCCTGCTGCACCGCGGCTATCCGATCGACCAGCTGGCACAAAACGCCAATTATCTGGAAGTCTGTTACCTGCTGCTCTACGGCGAAGCCCCCACTGCCAAGCAATATGAAGAATTCCACCGCAACATCATGCGCCACACCATGGTGCACGAGCAGTTGTCGTCCTTCTTCAAGGGCTACCGCCGCGATGCCCACCCCATGGCCATCGTCTGCGGGGTTATCGCCGGCCTGTCCGCTTTCTATCACGATCCCATGGACATCAACGATGCCCGTCACCGTGAGATCGCGGCCCACCGCCTGATCGCCAAGATGCCGACCATCTCCGCCATGGCCTATAAATATTCCATTGGTCAACCGTTCGTGTACCCGCGCAACAATCTGAGCTATGCGGGCAACTTCCTGCAGATGATGTTCGCCGTGCCCTGCGAAGACTACAAGGTCAACCCCATCGTCGAGCGCGCCATGGACCGCATCTTCACCCTGCATGCGGATCACGAGCAAAACGCCTCTACCAGTACGGTACGGCTGTCCGGCTCCAGTGGCGCCAACCCCTTCGCCTGTATTGCCGCCGGTATCGCCTCCCTGTGGGGACCGGCCCACGGTGGTGCCAACGAAGCCTGCCTGATGATGCTGGAAGAAATCGGCTCCGTGGATCGCATCCCCGAGTACATCGAAAAAGCCAAGGACAAGGACGATCCCTTCCGCCTGATGGGCTTCGGTCACCGGGTGTACAAGAACTTCGACCCGCGCGCCACCGTGATGCGCGACACCTGCCACGAAGTGCTGGACGACCTCAAGATCCAGGATCCGCTGCTGGACGTGGCCATGGAACTGGAACGCATCGCGCTGTCCGACCCCTACTTCGTCGAGCGCAAGCTGTACCCGAACGTGGACTTCTACTCCGGTATCATCCTGAAGGCCATCGGTATTCCGACCACCATGTTTACCGTGATCTTCGCCCTGTCCCGTACCGTCGGCTGGATGTCCCACTGGAACGAGATGATCTCCGATCCCAAGCAAAAGATCGGCCGCCCGCGCCAGCTGTATACCGGCGCCCCCGAGCGGGAATTCAAGTCCCAGGTAGAGAAGTAAGCCCCCTTTCGGGCAAGACAAAGGCCGGCGTTATGCCGGCCTTTTTGTTATCGGCCTCGCCGGTCCTAGACTGAGGGACCGATATCGATCTGCTTGGCCTTGCTTTCGCTCTGCGGCTGACGGGGTACGCTGACCGTCAGCACCCCGTCCTTGAACTCGGCCTTGATGTCACCGGCTTTGGCGTCATCCGGCAGAGTCAGCAGCCGCTGAAAGTGACCGTAGCTGCGCTCGACCCGGTGCAACTTGTCGGTTTTCTCTTCATGCTCGTATTTCTTCTCGCCCCGGATGGTCAGTTGGCTCCCTTCCAGGGTCAGGCTGATATCTTCCTTCTTGACCCCAGGGATCTCCATGCTGATCAGATAGTTGCCTTCCCGCTCGCTGATGTCCAGACTGGGCTTGAGCTGGCTGAAACTGGGCCAGTCCTCCAGGGACGAGGCGCCGAACCGGCGCAGGCTGCGATCGAACAGCCGGTCCATTTCCTGCTGTAGCCGGACTACGGGATGGACATCCTGGTCCTTGTCCACCATGGGCATGGCTTCGTCCTGCTCGTGGCGGAACCAGTTCCAGGGCGCCAGCCTGGATGGGGACAGATCTTTCAGTGCCATGATAACCACCTCCTCGAATTGAGTGTTTTTCGACCACTCCGGAGATCAAGTATTGCCGTCCGTCGGTGGTTTTCAAGGCAAACAGCAAGGCCGGACTTGATCAGGATCAAGCCCGGCCTTGCTTTATATTCCTAATGGCGCTTCTGCGGCCAATGGCCCCTTATTCGGCCGAAGGCGCCGAATACTCCGCCATGAATTCCTCGGCCTTTTCCACCATGCGGGTAGAGCCGACGAAATAAGGGGTACGCTGATGCAGGGAGCTGGGTTTGATCTCCATGATCCGCTGGAAACCATCGGAGGCCTTGCCCCCCGCCTGCTCGGCCAGGAAGGCCAGCGGGTTGCACTCATACAGCAGGCGCAGCTTGCCGTTGGGAGCACTGGTACCGGACGGGTAGATATAGATGCCGCCTTTCAGCATATTGCGGTGGAAGTCGGACACCAGGGAGCCGATATAGCGGGAAGTGTAAGGCCGCTTGCTGTCATCGTCCTTTTCCTGGCAGTACTTGAGGTACTTCTTCACTCCATCCGGGAACTTGATGTAGTTGCCCTCGTTGATAGAGTAGATGGTGCCTTCTTCAGGAATACGGATATTTTCATGGGACAGGCAGAAGGATCCCAGCGAGGGGTCGAAAGTAAAACCGTGCACCCCGTGACCGGTGGTATACACCAGCATGGTGGAAGAACCATACACCACATAGCCGGCGGCGATCTGGTTGATGCCCGGCTGCAGAAAATCCTCCAGGGTCACCGGCTGGCCCGGTTCGCTGATCCGGCGGTAGATGGAAAAGATGGTACCGACGGAAACGTTTACGTCGATGTTCGAAGAACCGTCGAGCGGATCCATCAGCACCACGTATTTGGCATTGGAGTGGCTTTCGCTGTCGAAGGCCACAAAGTGATCCTCTTCTTCCGAGGCAATACCACAGACTTCTCCACGCGCTTCCAGGGCGGCCTTGAACCTGTCGTTGGCGAATACATCCAGCTTCTGCTGCACCTCACCCTGCACATTTTCACCACCGCTGCTGCCACCAATAATATCGGCCACCAGACCGGCCCGGTTGATTTCCCGGTTCACCACCTTGGCGGCGCGGCGAATGGAAGACAGCAGTGAGGACAGCTCACCGGTGGCGCTGGGATATTCAGCTTGTTTCTTGACGATGTATTCACCCAGGGTAATCATATGTTTCCTCAGTCGTTTCCTTGTTGTCGGCAGTGCGCCGTTATTGCGGGGCAATGTACCCCGTTATCTTTTTTCTTGCAGTGAATTTTCTAGGGAAAACACAGCTGAATCGAATCAGCTCCCATTCAGTATGCGACGAACCTCGTCCAGATCCGCCGGGGTATCCACCCCCGCCGGCGGCACCACGCAGGCTTCGGCCAGGGCGATGGACTCCCCGTGCCACAATACCCGGAGTTGCTCGAGTTTTTCCCGCTGCTCCAGGGGGCTGACCGGTAGCCCGAGGTAACGGCGGATAAAGCCGGCCCGGTAGGCATAGATGCCGATATGGCGCAGGCAACCCTCAAGCGTGGGCGCGGATGCCGTCATGCCGTCCCTGTCCCAGGGAATGGCGGCCCGGCTGAAATAGAGTGCCCTGCCCGCCAGGCTTGGCACGACCTTGACCACGTTAGGATCCTGCCACTGCTCCACCGTCTCTATGGGGGTGGCCAGGGTCGCCATGGGCGCATCGCAGTCCGCCAGCAACCCGGCCACCTGATCCACCAGCTGCGGCGGCAGCAGGGGTTCGTCCCCCTGTACATTGACCACGATGTCGTCCGGGGCCAGGCCGAGTAGTTCCACCACCTCGGCCAGGCGCTCGGTGCCGGACTCATGATGGCTGCCGGTCATGCATACTTCCACTTCGCCATCGGCCAGGGCGGCGCGGATGCGATCGTCATCGGTGGCCACCACCACCCGGGCGGCGCCGCTCTTTTTCGCCTGCTCCACCACCCACTGAATCATCGGCCTGCCGTGGATATCGGCCAGGGGCTTGCCGGGCAACCGGGTAGAGCTGAAACGGGCGGGAATCACGACAATAAAGCTCATCCGGGCAGCTCATCCAGGTCGAGTTTGCGGGCACGGTTTTCCAGCAGCACCGGAATGTTCTCGGTAATGGGATATGCCAGGCGGTCAAAACGACAGATCAGCTCGTTATGCTGCCGGTCCAACTGCAGCTTGCCCTTGCATACCGGGCAGGCAATGATTTCCACCAGTTTGGCGTCAATCGCCATGATCTTGCTCCTTTAGTCGGGTTAACAGCATCTGTTCAAATTCGGCGGGCAACCGGGCATCCACTGGCACAAACCAGGTGTTATCATGACCTCCCGGCCATTTTACCGCATCTTTCTCGGTGACCAGCAAGGGCGCCGACTGCAGCGCCGCCAGCTGTTCGCACGCCACCGCTTTATGGTCGGCCAACGCCAATTGCTGGTCAAGAATAAAGCCCAATTGCTCCAGGGTGGCAAAAAAGCGCGGCGGATGGCCGATGCCCGCCAGGGCATGGACCCGCTCGCCGGGCACCGGCGGCGTCTGCCCCGCCAGGGGCTGCAGTGCCCCCGGCTCGAGTTGCATCAGGTATTCCCCGTCCTGCACCGGACCACCGTTGTTGATGACGGCACTCGCCTGGCCGAGCCGCCACAGCCCTTCACGCAGGGGGCCCATGGGCAGCAGATGGCCGTTGCCGAAACGACGCTTGCCGTCCACCACCACCAGTTCGATATCCCGGGCCAGGGCATAATGCTGCAGGCCATCGTCGCTGATGATGATATTCACCCCGAGCTCGACCAGACGGGCGGCCGCCTCTCCCCGCCGGGGGCCCACCACCACCGGACAGCCGGTGCGTCGGTGAATCAGTACCGGCTCGTCGCCGGCCTCGGCGGCGGACGTGGTGGCATCCAGCAGCAGGGGATACCGCCCGGCCTTGCCGCCATAGCCCCGGCTGATCACGCCGGGGCGATAGCCCCGGGCCCGCAGCCATTCCACCAGCCAGATCACCAGCGGGGTCTTGCCGTTGCCGCCCACGGTCAGGTTGCCCACCACCACCACCGGCACCGGCGCCCGGTACCGGGCCTTGAAACCGCGCCGGAACAGCCAGCGACGCAGGCCGCTGACCAGGGCGAACAGCCCGCTCAGGGGGGCCAGCAGCCACAGCCAGGTCGCCGGTTTGTACCAGGCCTGCATCAGTGTTCGCCGTACTGGATGCTGCGCAGCTGGGCATAGGCCCCTTGCCGTTCCAGCAGCTCCGCATGGGTGCCCCGCTCCACCACCCGGCCCTCGTCGATGACCAGGATCTCGTCGGCCCCCTCGATGGTCGACAGGCGGTGAGCAATCACCAGGGCGGTTCTGTCCTTGCGCAGTGCTTCCAGCGCCGCCTGGATATGGCGCTCGGATTCGGTATCCAGCGCCGATGTCGCCTCGTCCAGGATCAGCAGCGGCGCGTTGCGCAGCATGGCCCGTGCGATGGCGATACGCTGGCGCTGGCCGCCGGACAGGCTGGCACCGTTTTCACCGATCACGGTGTCGTAGCCCTGGTCCAGCTTCCGGATAAATTCATCGGCATAGGCCACCTTGGCGGCGGCGATGATCTGCTCGCGGCTGTATTCGCCCTGGGCGGCGTAGGCGATGTTGTTGGCGATGGTGTCGTTGAACAGGTGTACATGCTGGGACACCAGGGCAAACTGGCGGCGCAGATCGCTCAGCCGGTAGTCGCGGATATTGACCCCGTCGAGGCGGATCTCGCCCTCATCCACGTCGTAGAAACGGGTCAGCAGGCTGGCGATGGTGCTCTTGCCCGAACCGGAGCGGCCCACCAGGGCGATGGTCTTGCCCGGCGCCAGGCTGAAGCTGACCTCCTTCAGGGCCGGCATCTCCTTGGTGGGATAACGGAAGGTGACCCGCTCGAATTCGATCCGGCCCCGGGCCCGCTCAAGTTCCCTGTTGCCCTGGTCCTGCTCGCCATCGCTGTCGAGCAGGTCGAACAGGCTCTGGCAGGCGGCAATGCCACGCTGGTAGGAAGCATTGACCTGGGTCAGGCTCTTCAAGGGCCGCATCAGCATCATCATGGAAGTAACGATCACGGTAAAGGTGCCGGGAGTCAGCTGTTCCTGAATATCATCGAAGGTGGCCACATAGAGCAGAATGGCCAGGGCGGTGGAGGCGATCACCTGCACCAGCGGGGTGCCGATGGAATCCGCCGCCACCATCTTCATGTTCTGCTGGCGCACCTTGTTGCTGACGCCGAAGAAACGGCCCGACTCCACTTGCTGGCCGTTGAACATCAGCACTTCCTTGTGGCCCTTGAGCATCTGCTCGGTGCTGCTGGTGATATTGCCCATGGCGTCCTGCATGCCCTTGCTGATGCGACGGAAGCGGCGGCTGATCACCGCGATCATCACCCCCACCACCGGTCCCACCAAGAAGAAGATCAGCGACAACTGCCAGGAATGGTAAAACATCAGGCCCAGCAAGCCGATGACGGTGGCCCCTTCCCGTACCAGGGTCACCAGGGTGGAACTGGCGGCGGAAGACACCTGGGAGGCGTCGTAAGTGACCTTGGACAACAGGTTGCCGGTGTTGTGGCGGTCGAAAAAAGCCACCGGCATCGCCATCAGCTTGGTGAACACCTGCTGCTGCAGCGCCATCACCACATGGTTGCCGACCCAGGCCATGCAGTAACCGGAAAGAAAGGTACAGACGCCGCGCAGGAATACGATGCCGATCACGAACAGCGGCATCCACTTCAACACATTCGGATCCTGGCCGGTCAGGCCGTCGTCGATCAGCGGCTTGATGGAATAAACAAAGGTGGTGTCGACGGCGGCATAGCCCGCCATGCCGATAATGGCGGCCACCAGGCCGAGCTTGCGCTCCTTCACATAGCCGAGCAGGCGCTTGAGCACCGGCCAGGACGAGGAGTGTGCATCTTGGGACATAAGGTCTCTGCCTTGAAAAACAAGGCGCTATTCTAACGGCTTAGACTCGTTCAACCAAGCATTGAGCCGATGATACCAGGCACCGGGCCGGCGGACGTTCACCAGCCGCCAGCGGTCATCGCTTGCCACCAGGTGCACCATGCCATGGTCGCCGGTGGTGAGCTGCGCCACCCCCTGGCGTTCGAAGCGGTCCACCACCTCCGCGGCGGGAAAGCCCCAGCGGTTTTGATAACCGGCGGTATGCACCACCCAATCCGGCGCCACCGCCCGGTTGAAGACCTCGGTGGAAGAACTGCGGCTGCCATGGTGGGGGCTCAGCAGCAACTGGGCCCTCAGCCCCTGGCCGGTAGCAAGCAGGGCCCGCTCGGCCGGGGCCTCGATGTCGCCGGTCAACAGCAGCGACAAACGGCCGTCGCTCAGGTGCAGCACACAGGAGTCGTTGTTACTGTGGCCGCTCGGCTCGATCGGCCACAGCACCCTCAGCGTCAACCGCCCCCAGCGTTCGGTTTGCCCGGCCCGGCAATGCTGCCCGTCCGGCCAGGCGCCCCGACGATGGGCCACCGGCAACAGGGCCGCCAGATAGTCCCGGTTACCGCTATGATCGCTGTCGTCGTGGCTGATCACCAGATATTCCAGCTCCTGGATACCCAGGTGGGCCAATAGCGGCAGAATAACGCCATCGGCCATATTGAAGCCCGAAGGGAAGCGGTTGCCGGTATCATACAGCAAGGCCTCCCGCCCCTGGGTGACCAGTACCGACAAACCCTGCCCCACGTCCAGCACCCGCACTTCCCAGGAAGGACGGGGCCAGAACTGCAACAGCAGCAGATAACCGGCCAGCACGCCAATCCAGCGGCCCTTGGGCAGCAACGCCGCCAGCAACACCAGCATGGCCAGCAGCAGGGCGCCCTGGGTGTGCGCCGACAACGCCAGCCAGGGCGAGAGCCCCTGGCCCAGCCACTGCAGGCTCCCCATCAGCGGGGAAAACAGGGTATCCAGCAGGCGAAGCAGGGTCAGCGCCAGCCCCGGGAAAGGCACCAACAGCAGGCAGGCCAGCAACAACAGCGGAATGAACAGCAGGGAAAACAGCGGGATCAACACCAGGTTGACCGGCAGCGACAGCCAGCTGATGCCGCCAAACAGCAGCATGATCAGCGGCAGCAGCAGCAGGGTCAGCCCCAGTTGCAACCGCCACAGGCTGTTCCCGCCCAGCCAGCCGGCGCTCGCCAGCAGGGCCGCCACCGCCAGCACCGACAGCCAGAACCCTTGGTTGAGCGCCAACCAGGGCGTGGTGGCCAGCAGCAGCGCCATGGTGACCAGCAGGATACGCCGGCCGCTCCAGAAGCGTCCCCAGCCGACCAGGGCCAGCCATAACAACAACATCAGCAGGGCCCGCTGGGTCGGTATCGAGAAGCCGGCCAGCCAGGCGTAGCCCAGGGCCAGCATGGTCGCCAGCCCACCGGCAAGAAACCGCCGGGCGCCCAACCGCCCCACCAGGATCCCCAGCCCCGCCACCAGCCCGATATGCAACCCGGAGATGGCGAACAGATGACTCACGCCCAGGGCCCGCAGGGTTTCCCAATCCTGTTGCTGTAAATCGCCGCGCTCGCCAAAACTCAGCGCCAGCAGCCAGCGCTGGGCCGACAAAGCCGCGGTCAGAGCCCGGAAATCGTCGAGCAGGCCCGCCCGGCGGGAAGGCGGAGCCGCCTGGAGATGAAGGGTACCGCTCAGGTAGCCCCGGGCGGTGATACCCTGCCCCAACAGCCAGCGGGCACCGTCGAATCCCCCCGGGTTATGCAGCCCATGGGGAGGGTACAACCGGCCGACGGTGTGGATAATATCGCCTTGCCCGGGCGCCGGGGCTTCCCCGTACCAAGACAACAACACCCGGGGTCGGGGGGAAAATACTTGACCATCAAGGCTTTTCAGACTGACAATCAGCCGACTCGAGCCATGGTCCCGGTGCCGAACGCTCTCTACCGTGCCGGCGATAATCTGGCTACGCTGGAACAGGCCGGAATGCTGCAACCAGCTCAGTTGCCAGTGGCTGTAGCACAGCGCCCAGACCACACCGAACAGGAAACAGGCCCTTGCCGGCCGTGCTCGCCAGCACGACCCGCCCAGCAAGGCCAGCGGCAACCACCAGTCCCAGCTCGGCAGCCAGGGCCAGAGGATGAGGGTTGACACGCCGGCACAGAAACAAAACAGCCGCTTATCCATCCGATAAGTATTGCGGACCTGGAGCAGATGCCAAAAAAGACGTTAAGACGCCTGATGCCCGATCCGGGCACCATCAAGAATCACAAGTACCTGAGCCTGCTCGGGCACCGGTTGCACGATAACAACCTCTGGCACCTGAACCGCCACTCGGCGGCGGGGGCCTTCGCGGTGGGCCTGTTCTGCGCCTGGTTGCCCATCCCCTTCCAGATGGTGGCAGCGGCGGTGCTGGCCATGACCTTCAGGGTCAATCTGCCGTTGTCGGTGGTGCTGGTGTGGATCACCAATCCGCTGACCATGCCGCCGATGTTCTATTTCGCCTACCGGCTGGGCTCCTTCCTGCTCAGCAAACCCCACCACTACCAGCACTTCGAGCTAAGCCTGAGCTGGCTCAGCAGCGCCATGACCACCGCCGCACCGCCCTTCCTGCTGGGCTGCCTGGTGCTGGGCCTGGTCAGTTCGGCCACCGGTTACATGATTATCCATGCCGTGTGGCGCTGGTCCGTGTCCCGACGCTGGAAACTGCGGCGACGGAGCCGCTGATGCTGCGACAGTGGTTGCGCAGCAAGATGCCGGATCAGTCCACCCTGCGGCAGCATAAAGTCCTGGCGCTGTTCGGTGAACGCCTGCTCGACCCCGATTGCTGGTTCTGCAACCGCCATTCCGCCGCCGTGGCGGTCGCCGCCGGCCTGTTCGCCGCCTGGCTGCCGCTGCCCATGCACACCCTGGTTGCCATTGCCCTGGCATTGGTGTTCAAGGGCTACCTGCCGCTGGCCATCGCCATGGTCTGGGTCAACAACCCGGTCACTCTGGCCCCCATGTTCTACCTGGCCTACCGCCTGGGCGCCTGGCTGCTGGGTACTCCCGAGCTCGACTTCGACGCCCCGCTGGAAGACGAAGCCCTGGCCCTGGCCCTACCGCTGCTGACCGGCGCCCTGCTGCTCGGCCTGGCCTCGGCCCTGTTGGGCTGGGCGATCACACGCCTGGGCTGGCGCTGGAAGGTGCAACTGTCCTGGCTGCTGCGCCGACAAAATAGGAAACCGTGAGGCGTCGATGGTAGGCGCCGCTGTAGCCGGCGCAATCCCACGAACGACCCAACCTCCGCAAGTACGGCTCGGGTTCACATCCTCCACCACTTCCATCTTCTAGCTTTCAGCTTCCCGCTGCCGTCAAGCTTCTCCCAGCAGTTGCCTCGGCAGCAACCGGCCGGCGCGCCAGGCGGGGTAGAGGGTGGCGACGAAAATCAGCCCCAGGGCCGAGCCGGTGACCAGCCAGAGATCCGCCCACTGGAACTCGGTGGGGATAAAGTCGATAAAGTAGACTTCCGGGTTGAGCAGCCGGTGCCCGGTGAGCCGCTCGTAGCCGGCCACCATTTCCGACAGCCGGGTCGCCAGCAGGCCGCCGAGCAGGCCACCCACCACCACGCCAGCAATGCCGTTGAGCATGCCCTGCACCACGAAGGCGCCACGGATCTGCCAGGGGCCGGCGCCCATGGTCTTGAGGATGGCGATGTCCCCTTTCTTCTCGTTTACCGCCATCACCAGGGTGGAGACGATATTGAAACTGGCCACCGCCATCACCAGCAGCAGCACCACTATCATCAGGGTGCGCACCAGCTGGATATCCCGGTAGATATTGCCCTGGCTGTTCATCCAGCTGCTCACGTAGAAGGGCGCCGGCAGCGGCATGGCCGCGTTCAGGGTCAGCCGGTCGGCGGCCAGCACCTGGTCCACCCGCAGGTGGAAGCCCATCACTTCGTCTTCCAGCTCGCGCAGAGCCTGGGCATCCTCCAGGTGGGTGTAGCCGAGCACGGTGTCGAGCTGGCCACCCAGGCTGAGGATGCCCACCAGGGTGAAGCTGTGGCGGCGGGGCGAGCCGAAGCCCTGGGCGCCGGGCGCGGGCAGCAGCAGCGACAGGCTGTCGCCCACCTCCAGTTCCAGCTGCTCGGCGATGGCCTTGCCCAGGATCAGGCCCCGCTCGCCCGGTTGCAGCAGGTCCAGGCTGGCGCCGCCCAGGTAGGGCTCCAGCTGCGAGATCCGCCCTTCCAGCGCCGGCAGCACCCCCTGTAACTGCACCGCCTTGAGCTTGGCACCCTTGCTGAGCAGGCCCTCGAGCGGCACGAAGGGTGCCGCCGCCAGGATGCCGGGAGCTGCCTCCAGCTGGCCGACCAGGTCGCCCCAGTTGGCCACGGGATCCTCGGCGGCATACAGCTGGCCATGGGGCAGCACCGACAGGATGCGGCTCTCCAGCTCGCGCTGGAAACCGTTCATCGCCGACAACCCCAGGATCAGGGCGCCCACCCCGATGGCGATGCCGAGGATGGAAGCCACCGAAATAAAGGAAATAAAGCGGTTGCGCCGCTTGGCCCGGCTAAAGCGCCAGCCCAGGTAGACACTCAGGGGTCGGAACATCAGCCTTGCTCCTCGAGGTGGCCGTCCACCAGCCGGGCCTGGCGGTCGAGCCGGGCGGCCAGGGCCAGGTCGTGGGTCACCACCACCAGGCCGGTGCCCAGCTCGCTCTGCAGCTCGGCCAGCAGGGCAAACACCTCGGCGGCGCTGTGGGCATCCAAATTGCCGGTGGGCTCGTCCGCCAGCACCAGGCGGGGGTTGTTGACCAGGGCGCGGGCGATGGCCACCCGCTGGCGCTCACCGCCGGACAGCGCCGCCGGCCGATGCTCCAGCCGGTGGCCGAGCCCCACCCGCGTCAGCAACTGTGCGGCCCGCTCGCGGGCTTCCGTTACCGGCCTTCCGGCGATCAGCAGCGGCATGGCGGCGTTTTCCAGGGCGCTGAACTCCCCCAGCAAGTGGTGGAACTGGTACACGAAGCCGAGCTTGTGGTTGCGGAAACGGGCCTGGGCCCGGGCCGGCAGCCGGTGCAGATCTTCCCCTTCCACCAGCACCCGACCACCGCTGGGCACGTCCAGGCTGCCGAGCAGGTGCAGCAGGGTGCTCTTGCCCGAGCCCGAACTGCCCACCACCGCCAGGCTTTCGCCGGCGGCGAGGCCCAGGCTGACGCCGTTCAGGATATGCACCGGCTGGTCCCCGTCCTGATGGGTTTTGCTTAAGGATTCGACCACTAACAGGGGGTTACTCATAACGCAGTGCCTCGGCAGGATGAACGCGCGATGCCCGCCAGGCCGGATAGAGGCTGGCCAGCACGCACAACAACAGGGTGGAAATCAGGATAAGGGCCAACTGGCCGGGCAGCAGTTGCACCGGCAGTTGGCTGCCGCCGGCGGCGGAATAAAAGTTGATGCCCAGGGCGTTCAGCACCCCGTCCAGGTTGAGGCAGAGCAGCAGCCCCAGCCCGAAGCCG